>CAZFJU010000006.1:0-40349 GCA_964518995.1 uncultured Gammaproteobacteria bacterium | reverse complement strand
GCATTGGAGCCCAATGGGCCTCGCGGACCCGCCGCATCGCCTCGGTGCGTCGGGCGAGCTTGAGTTTTTCGAGTACCTTATGCACATGATGTTTGACGGTGGCCACGCTGAGACAGAGTTCCCGGGCGATCTCCTTGTTCGATAAACCTTGGCCGATCAGCTGCAATACCTCGGATTCCCGTCGGCTCAGGTCGTGTGCCCAGGGCGCCGCTTTCGCCTGCGATCCATCGATGCGAAAAAGCGCCCGCAGGAGCCCGCCCGAGATTTCCGACGGGCACACTAGGCGGCCCGCGAAGACATCCTCCAAGGCCGTGACGAGCGCGTCGACCGTCGCGCTCCGTGCGACGTACCCCGAGAAACCTGCACATCCGCACCGGACGACCTCGTGCTCGAGCTCCGGTAGACCGAGCGCCACGAGTATGAGTTGCGGATGCTCCCTGGCCAGGGGGCGCACATCGTAGAACTCGATGCCCGGCGTGACATCGACGAGCACCAGGTCAATCTTCACGCCGCAGAGGAGCTTGCGCAGCTGTCCCAGACCATCGACGACGGCCACGACGTCGATCCTGGGACGTTCACGAAGGCAAGCGGCCAAGCCGTCGCCCAGCAATCTGACCGGGGTCAACACGACGATCTTCATGCTGACGCGTTCCCCTGGAGGGTCGTAACGGTCGTCAGACCCGTTCTTTTTGGCTCTGCGCGAAGATCTTACCTATCAGTGCATCCTTGAACAACTGATCATTCGGGCATGCAACGAGCTGGCTAGATGCCGTGCCCTCCAATGGCGCACACCTCGATCCTTGGATCTAGAACGGGACCATCAAGGGGTGGAAATTGATCTATCCCGCCGGTTCGATCCGCAATGGGCCATCGCGACCATAGGCGACCGCGGCAGGCTGCGCCACGATTGGGCTGCGTAATGCGGGGCGTCATATGCAACAGCTTGACGTAGTGGTCGCCGCCACTTGGCCGGATCTCAAGGCAGACGGCATCGCTGCGGCCGTCGCCGACCGCGAGGATATGACGCTCGCCGCTGATCGGGTGCTTACCATCACCGAAGCGGACACCTTGCTGGAGGCGGTTCCGCCAGCTTTCCCTTACGCGGTCGTGATTGTCGGGCTCAATGATGAAACGGCGGACATTGCCGAGCGTTGGCTCGCGGAACGGCGCCGGCTCGCCGTCGTGCGCGTGGACGTCGTCGATGATCTCCTCCAGATGGCCGTGCGGCACGTGGGCCTTGCCGCGCTGCTGATCGCCCTGCGCGACCTTGTGCTCTGTTGCAGCTGGAGAACGGAACATCATGGCTGAATACCCTCGAAGTCACTCCGGACGCCCGACGCAAAGCATGCCGCACCATCAGCGCTCGTCGGATAACGGTTGCCCGCCTTCCGTCCCGCCCGCTGATCAGCCCCGCTCGCCCACCGGCGAATGCCAGCCAGTGGAGCCAAAGACCCCGCCGGAGCTGCCGGAGCCGGAAAAATGCGACGCCCCGCCTTGCAACTGCCCCGCGTTGCCGCCGGACGCCTCCACCTGTCTCGATGATCTCATCAGGGAGCAGGCGCGGGAGATCACTGCAGCCGAGCGCGCCAAGACCTTTAAAGCCGAGCTCGAGGCACTGCTACAGAAGGCGAAAGCGGCCAAAGAAGAGTATACCGTCGAGAGATACAAGCAGCTTCAGAGTGAGTGGAAGAAGCGGGATGCGGAGATCGTCGACGTCATCCGCAAGCTGGTCTGTGCCTTCCCCTGCTGGTGGTGTGTGATCGAGTGCCACATCTGCCCGCTGATCTACGCCATCCGATACCGAGAGCAGAAATTGTGGGGCGAAGGTCAACTTGCAGCCGAGGTTCATTCGCTCTACGACCTGCGGTACTGGCACGAGCGCAATCGCGATGCCAGGAAACGGGAGTTCGACCGCATCAAGCTCGTGCTGGCCGCATGGGAGAACCCGGCAGAAACCATCCAGGGCGTGCTGGATGACACGAAAAAGATACTCCAGGAGGCGAGCTTCAACGGCCCGGACGCGAGCGAGTTCATCTATACGCTCTTCTTCCGCGTGGTGCCGTTGCATCTGGCGATAGCGCCGCCGGCCGACTCCGGGTGCGTCACCGGCATTGCAAAGGAGTACACCGACTTCTGCCACTGCGACGACGGCCACCCCGATGACTGCTGTGGCCCAAATGTCGGCAAGCCCAGCGTGCGCGAGCAGGTGATCGGCCCGAAACCCTACCTGATCCATCCGGATCAGTTCTTTACGATCATCTGCTGTCTGGCCAAGGAGCGTTACCTTCCGGCGAAGGATGCGCTCGCGCAAGCGGAAGCGGAGTACCAAAGCGTGGACGACGAGATCAAGCGTTACACGACGGAGATCGACGAGAAGCTGAGCTCGCTAGAGAAGGACGCGAAGGCCGCGCTGCCCAGGCAGCCGATCGATTGCGACGCCTACCAACCGACCGACGGAGACGAGCAGTACGAGCCTGGCTCGAGGCCGACATCCGCCTGAATCGGATGCGATCATGAGCGAGGCACTCGTCGGAAAGAGCGCAGCCCACCGGCAGCTCGTAGACCACCTCACGCGTGTCGCGCAGACCGATGCAGAGGTGCTGATCACGGGGCCAACCGGCACGGGCAAAGAGCTGTATGCGCGCCTTGTGCACGAACAAAGCCGGCGCGCCGTCCACCCTTTCGTACCGGTGAATTGCGGCACTCTGGCCCATGAGCTCTTGGAGAACGAGCTCTTCGGCCACGTAGGCGGCGCCTTCACCGGCGCAAAGCCGAACAGCATCGGGCTCGTCCAGGCAGCCGAGGGCGGCACGTTATTTCTCGACGAGATCAACTCCCTGTCTATTCCGTGCCAGGTCAAGCTGCTGCGTTTTCTTCAAGACCATCAATACCGACGGCTCGGCGAAGTGCGGTTGCAGAAGGCAGACATCCGTATCATTGCCGCCTCGAACGTCGATCTCACTGAAATGCTGGAGCTCGGAACGTTTCGCACCGATCTGTATTTTCGGCTACGCGTCGTGCCGGTCTATGTGCCCGCGCTTGCAGAGCGACCCGACGATATTGCGCCGCTCATCGCTGAGCTGAGCCGCGAAGCCGCCGAGCACTATGGGCTCGAGCCGATCGTGCTGGCTCCCGAAGCGATCGCATCCATGTGCGAGTACACCTGGCCGGGCAATGTGCGGGAGCTGCAGAATTGCGTCCGATGCTTGACCTGCCTGCAATTGAAGCGGCCCATTCAGCCCGCCGACCTGCCGCTGTTGCCCAGAGCGTTCGGCGACGGCTGCCTCGCCCCGTCCGCCGACGACGCTGCGACAAACGGCTTGCCGAGCCCTGTCGAGCGACCGCTGCGCGAGGCCAAACGCGAGCTGGTGAGTAGTTTCGAGCGGCGCTATCTGCAAGCCGCGTTGTCGAAGAGCGGAGGCAACGTCAGCCGTGCGGCGGAACGCAGCGGTAAGACCAGACGCGTGTTCTTCGAGCTGCTGCGCAAGTACGAGATCGACGCGGCGGATTATCGTCGCCGCGTGAAGTAGGCTTCGCCCGCTATCACGGAGTCGGCGCCGACGGCCTATCGGCGGCGAGGTGGCGATACGGCTTCGGAAACCAGGCCCAATGATCATCGACCCAGACGAGACCGTCGAACGATACGCCCGACGGTTGTCCGGGCTGCACGTACTTCCACGCAAGCCAGACCCGATGGGGATTGAGCATCGAAGCGATGCCGGCATAGCCCCCCGGGAAACCGTTCGAGAGCTCGTTGGGCCACAACAACATGCCGGCGGGCGAGACCGCGCAATGAAGCTCGGTCTGGCTCGGCCGGGGCCGCGACATCCGTAGTCCGCGGCTCCACACCTGCTGGTAGACATGTCGAGCGCGTTCCACGGCTTCCGCTGCAAAGACCTTCGCGAAGTCGGCGTCGCGAGGCTGCAGGCCGGCGACGACCGAGCCATCCTGATCGTCCGCCAGTGAGTCGAGCAACGGAAGCGCCTGCGCCCGAAGCAGCTCGATAGCACGCTGAGCGCTCTCGATCAGCGCATCGAGCTCGGGTTCCGTGCCCGCGGGCGGCGCTCCGGTCGCCATCGCAAGCTGGGCGAGCAGCGCGGAGCGGTACGCGATCAATCGCGGCCTGCGCAGGCGCCCCGGCTCCGCGCGCAGCAGCTCGCTGCCCACAGCGCTACGAATCGTCTGCGCGGGCACGGCGTCTTCCTCGGCGGGAATACGCCTGAGCACGGCATCGACGCACGTGATGGCATCGTTGAGCGCCATACGCGCCTGCGCCGTCTCACCGGCGTCAGGCGGCGACGCGTATCGCGAGGCAAGTGTCTCTGCAAGGAACAGCAGATGACCGGCATCCAGCGCAAGCGGCTCTACCGCTTCCTCCGGCCTCGCGACGGGCAAAAAATCGGCGGTCATCGGCGGAAGATCTCCAGCCGCGTCGACCTCGTAGCGCGCCACGAGATGTCCTTCGTGCTCGAGCAGGCGATGTCGACGGCCCATACGCGAGCATCCTTGAAGGTCGAGATACCAATGTGCTTCATCCGCACCGAGCACGCACACCTGCGGAAAGCGTACGCGAAGACAAGTGCCTGAGTCGGCAGCGCCACTCGGCTGGGGTGCTGTGGTCAACAGCGCCTCGGGCAGATAGGGCGATGAGCCGCAATATGGAAACCCTCGCTGCAAGGCGATGCGCGCCACGGACGCGATCAGCAACGGAAGGTAACCCGGCAGGCTGTGGCCCCGCTCCTCGGCCGAGTAATGCTCATGATATCGATCGAGCGCACGCTGCAGCTGTTCGCACCACCGTTCGCGCGCACCGGCGGCTACGCTCTCGATCAGGGCCAGAACCGGGACATCGGTGATGGTAAGCGATTCGCGGATCAGCACCCCAGTGTCTCCCGATTCGATCTGCTCGCGTGCACGCTGCGCGTGAGCCACCGCAATCGGACGGCCTTGCAGAAGGGCCGCGTAAGCGAGCCCGTATTCGCGCCAGAACGGCTCTGCGCCGACCGCCCTGCCCTGCCGTTTGCCGGCCGCGCACACGGCGTCCAGAGCTGGGATGCTGGCCATATAGGCGCAGGCCGCTGCATCACCGGCGAGCACCGCACAGGCTAGACCGTCGAGCCACAGCGGCACGGACGCACCGGACTCGCCGGGCGGAAATGCAAGCACCTCGCCGTCGTCCGATACCAGCTCGACGTCGCCTTCTCTCAGCCGCTCGCGCACCGTCATGCCGGCCGCGAGCGCGGCGGAGCATCGGATGCTTGCAAGCCGCTGCGTCTTATTCCCTAACGCATGGGCCAGCCGCGCACGATCGAGCTCGATGCTGAGAAGCTCGGTGATATCTCGGGACGTTCGCAGCCGCGCGAGTCTATCGCGACGAAGCTTCGCGCAAAGCACCAAGTGCTCCCGTGGCCCGTCGAGCTGCGCAGCCAAGAAACCTCGGATTTCGAAAACATTCACGAGCCACGCTCCCGCCTGTTTGCCACTATGCCACTACCTTCCGCTGCGGGTCACCGGATAGTGAGTCACTTCGATCGATCCTCGATTACTGTGCCCGTCGAGCGGCTGGCGAACGACGAAGGCGTCGATCTTGGGCGGTGTCGCATTGAGCGCGTCAAGAATCGCTTGGCCCGCCTGTTGCGATGCCGTGCTCTTGCCGGGCCCCGTCATCTCTATTGCCAAGTCGCGTAGGTATTCCGGCGTAGTCTGCTCGGCGCGCGCCGCGCGCCCCAGAGTTTCGCTGACATTGCGGGATCCGAGCTCCGACGTGCCGCCCTTGCACTCGATGACCGTGACATGACCCGTAGTCGGATCGACATGAATGATGTCGGGCACACCTTTTCCGCGGTCGACCGTGACGTGCGCGAGCCCCCCGGGCAACGTCGCGGCGAAGCGCATGCCCGCAGCTTCCCCGAGGCCTTCGGACACGGCATTGATGCGCGCGATGAGGTCGTGGACCTGCTTCTTCAACGTCGCCCGCTCGGTCGCGTCGTTCGACGCAGTCCGCTTCGCGTCGAGCACGTTTCGGTCGTTGATGAGCCTGCGGCGCTCGGCTTCGGCCTCCGTGACGGTCATCTGCCGACTCTCGACGCTTACCGGATCGTCCGGGCTGAGGCGGACCGGCGTACCCGTCGCCGCGTCCTGAAACGCCACCTCTTCGCCGGATACTGCGCGAATGAGCGGGGAATCCGGCAGGAACCGGCCAAGCGGTGCGTCGTGCGAGACGTATCGCCCCGGCAGCCAGCGACCAAAAACGCGCTCGAGCATCGCCAACTCGCCCATGCGGTCGCTCGTGAGCAGCCCGCCGATGCGGATGGTGGCGTTGACGTCGGCATAAACCTGCTTGAAACGTTCCCACGACTGAAAAAGCGGCGAGTCTCCGAAAAGCTGCCTCGTCAACGCCTGCTGATCGCGCGAGCCCGGATAGTCCGGATCCGTTCGAAACTGGGGATGGGTGGGGAACCCCGCCGAGCCGTCGACCGCTGCGCGCGCGTCGTCCGCGGTGCGCCCCTGCGGTCTGAACGCGACGCGTTCAGCGGCGCCGGCAGCCGCTTCGAGCCGGACCAAAGCCTGCTTCAGGAGCTCAATATTTTGCCGCGTGTCGTCGATATCGATCGGCGAGGCGGGACGACGCGATTTGCTCGCCTTTGGCGCGAGCGCCTTGGTCACCTGCTCTTCGAGGTCGACGATGCTGCCTCGCACCGAGTCGGCTTGTCTGCGTAACGCCAGCGCGTTCAATCGTTCGCCGTGGCGCGCCAAGGCATCATCGACCAGCGCGCGTGCAGCGGGATCGCCGCTTAGAAGCCGCTCCACCTCATCGCGAGCGGCATTGCGGATTTCGGCGCTTTCGGCGAAGGCACCCGCGGCCTCGAGCCTGAAGCCGGCGATTTCGGTGAGGCTCGCTGCACGCTGGAAGTCACCCATCGCTTGCGCCTCGAGCACCTGCTGACTCAGCAAAGGAAGATCAGCGAGCGTGCCGCTTCGGGGCCGCAACAAAGGAGACTGGGCTGCCGTTTGCCTGATAGCGGTGAGCCTCGCCGCGAGCACACCGTCCAAGCGCACGGATTGCGGAATGGCGGCGTGGGTCAACAGAAACTCGACGCGGCGGTCGGCGGCACGTTCTCCATGCACGAGACCCATCACTGCCGCACGTGCTTCCGCGGCATGACGAAGCCGCGCAATCTCGACCGGATCGGCGTTGCGCTGCTCTGCCGTCACCAAAGCGCGCAATGCCGCCTGCAACGCTTCCGCGTTTAGAACATCCTGCCGGCTCGGCACGGTGCGCTCGTCTGGGGTCAGACCCGGGCGCAGCGCATCGTTGCCGGTCGGCTCGGACGCCGAGCGCCGCATCTGCGCAATCAAGCGGGTACCGGGGGAGCTCGGATCGAGCGCGGAAAACGCGAGCTGCGCTCGCTGATCCGATTGCGCATCCGGCGTCAGCAGGCCCATGCGCGACAGCAAATCGACCGCATCGCGCTCCAGACGCTGCAGGTTCGGGTTGAACGATTTCCACTCGCCGCGGCGACCGCCGACGTCGCCGTGCGCGGCTTCCATCCGGGCGCCGAGCTCTTCGACCTCAGCGAGACGCCGCCGATCCGCTGCCGTGAGCCGGCTCGACTCATCGATCGCGCGCGCGGGACGAAGCGCCTCACCGGCATCTTCGCGGGTCGCTCGCGCCCGGGCATCGCCGAGCGCACGCCATCCCGGCGAATCCCCTAGCGCCTCGGTCGCCGCAACGAACCGGCGATCGCCCTCCTCCGAATGCAGTATGCCGAGATGCGCGGCCAGCGCGTCGATCTCGTTCTCCAGCCGCTTGGCGGCCGGACTCTCTGCGCCCGAAAGGGCGCGCTGCGCCTCGAGCTCGACCGATAGCACCTCGAGCTCTGCCAAGCGTCCCACGTCGTGCGCGGACAGCTTCGCGTTCGGCCCCGAGGGCGCACGATTCGCCAGCAAGTCGACCGCGCCGACCTGCGCTTCCATTCCATGCACACGCAGCTCCGCGAGCTCGTGCGCCACGGCTCGCGCATGAAGGTCGGGATCCGCTCGGCTCGATAGCGTGATGACGAAATCGACGCCTTCTTCTTGCGTGCCGGCTCTGAAACTTGCGACGTCACTCGACCCGGTATCGCCTAGCAGGATGCGTACCCGCAGCGCGGCGTCGTCTGCTCGTTTCATATCGACGACGCGCGCCGCCCGGCCCTCGGCCTCCACTTTCGCGTCCGACAGTGCGCCGACGGCTGCGACCGCCCTGTCGACGGCATCCTCGAGGGCGGTCGGCTTCATCGTGACCTCGGTATCCCCAAGGTGCATGGCGGAGCCGGGAATCGCGGCAGCCGCGCCTCGAACAAGGAGCGGAGCCTCAGCGTGCGCCACCTCCGCAAGCTCTTCGTCGGTTGCGGTGCGCGAGGGCAGCCCGCGTTCGTCTGCTGGCGCTTTCGCGCCACGTACGGGCACGACGTTGGGCGCCTCGACTCCGCCCCGAGCGGGAATGCGGGCCTCGGGCGTTGGGAGGGGCGCCGGCGCCGCTTCCGCCGCGGGTGGCGCCCGCGCGGTGAGCGAGGGAGCCGGCTGTCGTGTGATCGGCGGCTCGACCGCGCCCTGAGCACGCCCCAATCGGGCGTTCTGAATCGCCTGCGCCTTGGCTTCAGCGGCGCCCTCACCGAAGCTCTGCAGAAACGAGGTGCCGCCCGCTTCGGCGGCCGCGACGAAGATGTCGCCGGCGTCGATGCGCTGTTTGTTGCGGCGCGCATCGAAAGTGAGCTCCGACGCGCGGCCCGCCGCCGCGCCGAGGCTCGATGTGGTCGCTTTGCCGAGGCCGCGCGTGATCGCGTTCGTCGACTCCCCGATCGCGTCGCCGAGATTGGCTTTCCCGCCGACGAATCGCGACAGCCGGCCGAGCGGCGCGTCCTCGATCGCATTCGTCACGCCCGCCGTGACGCCGCCGCCGATCACCCCGCGCATCGTCGCGCCGAAGAGATTCTCGATGCCGCGCCCGCCTTTGTACGTGTGCTCGTTGAGCGCCGCCTGGCCGAGCGAGCCCAGTCCTCCGGTGCTCGCGCCGATCAGCACCTTGTCGAGGTAGGCGCTGCCGGTCATCCGCCCCATTTGGCCGAGAAGGCCGGGTTTCAGCGCCACCTGCCGTGCGGCGGTGAGGCTCATGCCCGCCTTCGAGGCGGCTTGCACCGCCGCGACCCCGCCGCGAGAGGCCAATGCGAGGGCCTGCCCGACCCCGGCCGTCAAGGCCGATACGGCAGTCATTCCCAGGTCGGTGACCGCGTCCTCCCAACCGTACCGACCGCCCTTGATCAGGCGTTGCGCGCCCATCGCCGCTAGGCCGGTAATGCCAGCGATGGCCGCTAGCAGCAACGGGCTTGCGGCCCCGCCAGTCGCGACCGTGACCACCGCCGCGACGATGGCGCCGACGACCGCGATGCCCATGGCCATGGCGTTAGCATATTGATCGACCTTCGCGGAGTAGTTCTGTGCGGCAAGCTCCGCACCGGTAATTGAGGACGCGAAATCGCCCGCGTGCCCGAGGAACGCGTTGTTGCGAAAGGCGCTCGTGTCGGTCCACTGCGGCGTACCGTCCGGGCCGAAGCGGATCGGTCCGCCGATCAGCGTGTCGAGCGACGTCTCTTCTTGGGTAAGCAGGATGTCCTGCAGGGATCCGGACGCAAGCCAGCCGCCGATCAGCCCCGTCTCTTCACGCTGCTGGCGGATCGTGAAAGCCGCCACTTCGGCGCGTTCCTTATCATTCCGCGGCACTCCGAGCAGCATGCGCTCCGCGCGCAGCCGATCATCACCGCTGAGATCACCAAACCAACCGTGGCCGAATACGCCCATGTCGGCGTACAGGTCGCGCCCGGTGCGGCCGCGATACGCCTGCCGCATCGCCGCGATCTCGTCGCGGTTCATCCTGCCGAGCGTGCGATCGATCAGCTCGTTATTGGTGCCCGCGCCGTCCATGGCGTACTGCAGCGCATAGGAAGCCGTCTCGGGCGTCGGGTAGTCGTCGCGAACGAGCATCGCCGCGAGGCTCGCACCGGCTTCGTCGGAACCGAATGCCAGCTCCATCTGCTTGATCAGCACCGAGGCGGGATCCACTTTCGAGCCCGGCTGCACCCCGCCGTAGTCGCGGGCATAGATTTCGAGGGTCCGCTTGCGGTCTTCGAGCGCGCGCCTGCGAACCTCGGCACGCGCCGACGCATCCGAGGCGGGCCAGTCCGGGCCCAAGCGCGGATCGACCAGCGCGGCGTCGACCTTGAGGATGTCCGGCCCGCCCGGCCGCTGCGCCTCGACGCCAAGCTGAGCGGCCCTCGCTTCCGGGCTACCCTCGCCGTGGAAGATGAGCGCCCGCGCCAAGTCACGATCGCGTCCTTCGAAGGTGGCCGTGACCGAGTACGACCCGCCGCGCTCGCCTGTAGAGCGCCATACTCGGATGTCGCGCGTGGCGTACTCGAGCAACGCGTGGGCGGCGGCTTCGTGCGGGCTGACGGCAGGCGGCGTGCCGTCCGGCCCCACCACCGCGTCGGGCTCCGCGACGGCGCCGATCATCCAGCGGTCGGCCAGGCTCGCCGGCGCTTGCCCCGGCTGTGCGTTCCGGCCAGGCAGCGCCGTGCCGGTCGACGGCGAAACCGCCGGCGCAGGCGCTGCCGCCTTCTGTCGCGCCGCCTCGTCGTCGCGTTGCCGACTCAGCTCTGCGGACTTGGCCGCCAGGTCGATGCCCCGGATTCTCGCGAACTCGACCTGCACGCCCGTGCGGCGCTGCTCCGCGCTGATCGTGCCGTCGCCATACGTCGGAGCGCGCGAATACTTGGCGAGCACCTCATTCGTCGCGTCTTTGTCCTCGCGCTCGCGGGCGGCGTTCAGCTCGTCGATCATCCGGTATGCATCGGCTTGAAACTGATTGCCCGTGTCGAGCGCGTCGAAGACCTTGAGGTCGGTGCCGTCGAGGTTGTTGCGGACTTTGCGCCGCGTCGCGTCGTATCCCGGCAGATCGTGCAGCTGCTCGAGCTGGCTCGGCGACAGCCCGCGCATGATCCCTTCGATGCGCTCTTCCTGGTCGTTGTACCAGTTGATCGAAGCTTCGAGCTCGGCGCGCGCGCCTTCGGCCGTTCGGCCGTTGAGGTAGCTGATCGCCGCGTTGTACTCCCGCGAGCCCGGGCCTAGCGCCAGAAGCAAGTGGCCATCGAGGGTGTACGCGTCGCCGCCGGTCATGTACCGGTACGTAGCCCGCGCCAGCGGGTGGTCGAACTGCGACGGCCAGTCCGTGGGCCAGATGGAGCGCAGATAGAGGCCCTGGATGCGCGTCAGTGGACGCAGCGCGTTGCCGAGGGCCGTCTCGTCGACCTTGTCGAAGATGCCGGAGTCGAGCGCCCGAGCCGTATCGTGCTTGATACGGGTGACCTTGGCCTGCGCGCCATTGGCGGCAGACTCCAATGCGTCTTGAAACAGCGCATCCGGCTCGAGCTGCGGCGCAAGCCATGACAGGAAGTCCGACTTCGACTTATCCACACGGCCGATGAATGCCGGAAAGCCGTGCCGAAGGTCCGTGTCGACTTCCGTGAGAAAAGTTTTGAACGCGTCGGCCAGCGGCCGGACCCACTGCTCCGCTGCCGCAACCACGCCGTGCGAGAGCGCTGAGAGCCCGGCCGTCATGGCGGCGGCAACCTCGAGCATGTCGTCTGCCGTGGCCGTTGCAGAGGCTCTGCAGTGACGTACCGCTGTAGCGACAGAACCAAGGTTGTCTTCTCGTGCGCGGCTTTCTTGCGCCGCGAGGCCGCGCGTCACCCCTGCATGCACAGACTCGATCTGCAGCCGCTGCGCGTCGCGCGCACGATCCAGCGTACGAATGACTTCCGGACCCGCGGCGGTTACCGCCTCGAGCGCGTGCGGCCCCTTTGTCGCACTTTCGGTCATCGATCGATGCAGGCGCTCGACGGCGTCCGCATAGCGCGGCAGCGTGCTTTGCGTGGTCTCGCGCAGCAGGCTGGCGGCCGCCGTCGCTTCGTCGTGAACGGCCATCACAGCCACGTTGCGCTCGCGCTCCAGACGCATCCGCTCGACGCGCCGCAGCTCGTCGAGCTGACGGAGCACCTGCTCATGAGTGCGCACCGTCACGGCGCGCGCGTCGTTCGCATTGCGCTGCAGCAGGGCGAACGCCGCTCCGAACGCCTGGTCGACGGCCGCCGTGCCTTCGGGCTCGATCTTGTCGGCATGCGCCTTCAGCGAAGGCCCGATGCGGGCGCGGATATCAGCGCTGATCTGCTTGATGCCGGTCTGGAACTGCCCGCTGATGCGCTTCGATTGACCTGCGATCTGCTCGAGCGCAGTGTCTGCCGCGCGCTCGGCCGTGGCGTGCTTGGCCTCGTTGCGCACCGCGGTCTTCAGCTCGACCTCGAGCGGATAACGCTTCGGCGCCGCGTCCTGCCAATGCATGACCGCCGCCTCGGTCCGGGCGGCTTCTTCCGTGCACTTCGCGTCCGCGTCGCTGAGCGGGGCGACGAACGCCTTGCCAAGCCGTGCGACGATGTCGTCCGTCTGCGTGCCCGCGGAGTCGGCGTTGTGCTTGATCGCCTTCTTCATGCGAGCGGCCGCCGAGGAAAGCGCGTCGCGCGCAGCCAGGTAGTTGTCCAGAATCAACCGATCCGCGGAGCGAGCGCCGTCGCGCAGTGTCTGCTGGGCGCGGCCGAAGGCGAGAGAGATCTCCTCGTCCGCGCGCAGGAAGGTGCTTTCGATACGGCTGCGGGTCGCGTCGTAACCTAAGGCCATCGCTTGCAGCGCAGTCGACGACGCGAAGACCATTTGATCGTGATGATCGCGTGCCGCCGCGCGGACGCGCTCGAGCTCGCGCGGCGCAGCGTTCAGCACGTCGTGGTGTTTCGCGTCGCGCTCGCGCCAGGTCGCCGTCACGAGCTCCGGGCGTGCCGGCGCGATAAACGCGGAACTAACGGGTGTCCACACCAGCGGCAGCGGCATGGACGGCGTCAACGGCGGAAGGCCGGGCGGATCGGCTACCGCTCGCGGCGTGACGAGCTCACGACCCATGCGTCGCGAGCGCTTTCTTTTGGCCGCGCGTTCGGCGGCTGCCTGGCGCGGCGTCCGGCCTGCTGCGAGCCCATTGTCCGTGTCACTCGCGCCCTTAAGTGCTGGTGCCCCGTCATGGTCATCAGCGCTGGGCGCGGCGGCCTTTTGGTCGGACGCTGATCGGGCGACGGCGGCATTGCCATATTTGTCTTGCGGATCAGCTGCGGGCGGCGAGCGCGCGACGGACGGCGAATTCGCATCAGCGCGGCTGGGTCCGGCTCGGTCGTTCGTTCGCGCGGCACGGCGGGGAGTGGCGCTAGCATTAGGCACGGCCGGCGCAAGCGGCACTGGGGCGATCGGTCGCGCCTCTATCGCCACGGCTTCTTCGCGCGTTCGAGCGGCGCAAGCGCGTCTTCGTTCAGCAGGCGCGCCTCCTGCTGATACTGGCGCCGGATACCTTCGCGCAGATGGCTCTCACGAATGCATTCGCTTGCTTCATCCGCGGCGAGCAGTGCCGCCATGCGCGCGGCGCCCGCAATGCTGGCGCCCGTCATATCGAGCTTCACCAGTGAGTCGAGATCGATACCGGCCTCGAGCGGCGCCGCCGCAGGAATCGCGATGCGCCACAAGCGACGGCGTTCCGCCTCGCCGGGGCGAGGAAAATGCAGCACGCGGTGGAAGCGTCGAACAAAGGCCGAGTCCATCTCGTCACCGAGATTCGTTGCGAGCACAACGAGACCGGCGTACTGCTCCAGCCGCTGCAGGAGATAGCCGACCTCGAGATTGGCATATCGATCACTGCCGCGGCTGATCTCCCCGCGCTTGCCGCACACCGTATCCGCCTCGTCGAAGAACAGCACGGCATGCGAATCCTCGGCCTCGCGGAACACGCATTCCAGGTTCTTCTCTGTCTCGCCGAGCCACTTGGACACGAGGCGCGACAAGTCCGCCTTCATCAGCCCAAGGCCGAGCTGGCCCGCAATGACCTCGGCGGCCAGGGTCTTGCCGGTGCCGCTTTCGCCGGTGAAGAGCACCTTGAGTCCGCCGCCTCCCGTGGCGATGCGTCCGAAGCCCCAATGGCCGTCGTCGTGCAGCAGGTGGCGGTAAAATCTTTCGATCTCGAGCACCTGCCCATGCAGCGGGTGCGGCAGCACGAGGTCGGCCGGACCGCGTCGCGGCTCGACGAGACGCGTGAACCGCATCCCGTGCCGCTGCGTCACCTGCACGCACGCATCGTTCAGGCGCATCTCGAGCGGGGCTCGCGGCGCCTCGCCGACCAACGCCTCGCGCGTTCGCGCCGTTCTCGCAACGGCTCGCATCTCCAGCGGATCGAGGCGATAGCGTGCGGCCAGATCGCGCGCGCTGCGCTCGTCGAGCTGCCCAAAGGCACGCATCCATCTGCGTACCCGCGCACTCGCCGGCGCGGCGCGCAGGCGTAGCTCGGCATATCCGCGCGCGGCGAGCAGCCCGGTGGGCCGCCACGGATACTCGCCGCTGCAGCACACGGGTAAGGCGCTGCGTGCGAGACGCGCTACAAGCCTCTCGCGACCCAGCTCCGCGGACGGCGGCGATTCCGCCGCATCCTCGCTGCGTACCCATAGCACGCCGTGGCGGTCCTCGGCCGCGGCGAGCAGCGCGTCGAGCTCCGCTGGATCGGCAAGCACGCGAAACAGCGGGCGGTTTAGCGCAGCTGCGATCGCCTGCACGGCTTCGTCGACGCCGTGCTCGTGTGAGCCCCATATTCCGCAGACTTCGATACTGCCGGTGTCCATTCCGGCAGCGAGCGTGCGAAGCTCCGGCTGGTGCTCGAAGAGCTCGAGGTGAACGGCGCGGGCGGGCACGACGTCCGGATCAAAGAATCGATCCGACCACGGGCCGGGCTGCGTGATGCGACGGAATACGGCCGGGTCGACTGACAACGTCGTGTGCAGCGGACGCTCCGCGTTGTCCGTTGCGATGATCAATCCGCACCGTCGCAGGCGGCCATGCGCACCGAGCGCGCGCCGCCGCGCCAGTCGCTCTCGCACGCCGGGCGTGCCGAGCGCACAGAGCAGCTCGACGCATGGTGACTGTCGATTGAGGTTGTCCAGAACGAACCCGAACAATCTTCCATAGCCGCGGTCGATCTCGGCCGCCGCGCACAGCACGACGACATCGATCTCGAAAGCGCCAAGCCCCACGTCGTGCGCCAGCCTGTCGAGCGGCAGCGGATGACCGAGCCCGATTGCTCGCTGCTTCAGCAGCTCGCGTGAGTCGCGCTCGTGGTCGTTCATGCGCAGGAAGCCCTCGAGCGCCGGCGAGCCGGTCTCGAGCGTCGCAAGCGATGTCAGAGTGTGCTGCGCGTCGGCGGCCGTCATGCAAGGCCCCGCGAACGGCGCCGCGTCGGCCGCAGGCATCCGCTGCGCTTGCTCGGCTACCGCCTCCGCAAGGACACGACCTAAGGCCGCGCGATGCAGCTCGAAATCGGCAAACGCGAGCTCGGCGAACTCGACGAGACCGGTGCGCGGCACCGTCCAAACGTCTTCGTAAGCTCTTGCCGCGGCGCGCTGTTCGACCGCAGACATACGCTTGCTTTCCTCAAGGGCCGACAAACACGATGCGCCGCCCGGATAGCCATGGCGGCGCCGGAATCTCCGCAAGCAACCCGTGCTTTTGCAGGTCGAGATACCGCCGGCCGAACGCCGGCCGCACCTCGATCGCGTCAGCCGTCGTGCGGGCCGTTCCATCCAGATTCGCGAACCGCTCGAGCGCCAACAGCGGATGCACTGTTTCCCGCGTGTGCCATAGGATCCACGCCAGCGCGCCGAGCCCGAGTGCCGCGGCAAGCGCGGTGGAATGCTCGAGCTCGGCGCCCTCGCCCGGAGGGGCGACCGGCCGCAGCGTGAGCAGCTCGCGGGTCACCGACAACGCGCGTGCTTCAAGCTCTGGAAACCGCCCCGCGGCGTCCAGCAGCCGGCGCGCAGCCGTCTCGCCGCCACCCGTCCAGCAAGCCGTGCCGGGAAGCCGCCGCCAGTGCGTTTCGCCGCGCCCCGGGGTCGCCGTCGTCAGAAAGGTGCGCCCGTCGCGGGCAAAAGCATGGGTCAATGACGGGCTGGCGGCGGCCGTGCTGACGAGAACGATGCAAGGGCCGAAGCGGCGCACGTGCGCATGGAGGGTGGGCTCGTCGTTCGCCCAGGTGACCGGGAGTCCACCGTCTGCATCGAGGAGCAGCCAGCGGCTCGGATAGCGCGTATCGACGCGGGTGATCAGCAGAGGGCACTGCAGATCGTGGCCTTGCGCCAACACGCTGGAGATGAAGTCGTCCATCGGGCTCAATGCATCGCCCGCCATGCGGCAGAAGCGGCTGAGCTCCAGCGGCGATGCGGGCGCACGCCGCCCCGCGAATGCCGCGGCGGTGAGAAGCGCGTCTTCGCTGCGATGCCAGCCGCGGTCGGGCGGAGGCAGCAGCTTGTGCGCGAGCGCCGTGGCGTAACGGCTGCCGTGGTCTGGATCGCGCAGCGCCTGGAATGCCGCCGCGGCGACGTCGAGCCAGCCCAAACGGTGCAGCACGCCGAGCACGACGAACGGGAGCACGCTGCAGAGCCGCACATCTTTGGCGTGCGCGCCGACCGGGCGGCCCGGCGGCGGCGCCTGCATCCGCGCCGGCGCGGTGGAGATCCGTGCACCGCGCGCATGCCGATGCGCGGCGGCCATCGGCGCCCGCGCGGACGTTGCGTTATCTGCCGCGGAAGCCGCGGACGGCGCCGACGCGACGCTCCGATCGAGCGCGCGCCGGAGCACGTCGCCATCGATCTGCGACGGATAACGAGCCGCGATCTCGACGGCAATCGCGAGCCGTGCGCGCGCGCACTCGAGGACGTCTTCGTTCTGCGGCGGCAGCGTTTCACGGATCCGCGCGCATTCGCGCCGCAGCCCGTCTTCCCCTGCACGAGCAGTCGAAGCCGCACGCATGTCGTGCAGCAACGCCTCGAGCCATAGCTCGAGGGCGCTTGTGGAGAAACCCTGGAGCCGCTGCCAAAGCTCACGGCGAGTCCGCCACGCAAGCAGCAGCCGCGTGGGTGTCGCGAGCGGCGCCGCCCGGGCCGCATCGTCGCCGGGCTCGCGCATGACGGAATCGAGCGCCTCCGCTTCGCGCGGAAGACGTCCGTCCGCCTGCACGGCGTGTGACGGGCCGCGTGCGGCCGGCATCGGGATCGATTCTGCCTGCAAGCCTTGGCGGACGGCGCTCGCCCACTCGTCGTCACGCAACAGCTGTCCCGCTCGCAGTGAGAGCCGTACTTTTACCGGCTCAGCGATTTCCCCGTCGGCGTCGCCGAGAAGCTCGGAGAGGCGCTCTGCGATAAGACGCGGCAGCTCCGCCGTGACTCGGCTCAGCAGGGCACGGCGATTCGGCCCCCAGCTCCAGCCGCCATGACGGACGACGCGCAACGTGCATCTGCGAATGACGATGTCGTTCATGAGTGCATCCGGCCCGGTCGCGTCATACGACGGAGGCTTCGACGACGATGGGACGATGAGCCGGCGCCAGCACCAGCATCCGATACGGTCCCGGCGACAGCATCAAGGGGTCCGGACCCGCCGGAACCGTTTGCGACGCCGGCACCTCGATACGATGCACGACCGGCTGCGGCCCGCCTTCGATATAGACCCATACGATCGAGCCGCCGCTCGGCGCCGGCTCGTTCAGCGCCACGGTGATCGTCGTTCCGGTAAGCGTGACGGGGGCCGCCGCCGGCTCAGCGCCGATTTCGGGTAGATTATCGATCAGCACGAACTGGCGCGGCGTCATCAGCACGTCGTCGCGCAGATCGATGCTTCGCAATGCCAGGTATTGGGGAGCAAGCGTCAGCTGCGTGACGCCTGTGGCCGGATCGCGAATCAAGAGGCCCTCTCCGACCAATGACGGCAGGTCCGGAACGGGCCCCGCCGCATCGCCGCGCAGAAAGGCGGCCAAAACGTGGGCGGCGGTCGGCGCGATAGCCGGGGAGACGGTCGGCCCTGGAACCACGAGCAGATCCAATTTCGCGGGCATAGCATCCTTCCCGTTATGCGTTCAGCCGCCGGCCGCAAAGGCCATGACGACGAAGTCGCAGACGCCGGGCAGGACCAGCGGACTGCCGCCCAAGTTGTTCGTCGAGATCCAGCGCACTCTGCATAGCACGCGCCGATCGACGACGCGGCATTCGAGCGGTGTCATCAGCCAGAACTGGTTATCTGCCCCAAGCGCCGGCAACGCCGCTTGACCGTAGTGCGGGCTCACGCTCGCCTGCACGATCACCTCTCCGGCGTCGACCTGCGCTTGAGAGATGCCGGCCGGCAAAGGCAGCAACATGCCGTCGAACGCGGAGCCCGTTTGGATCTGCACGCCCTTCGCGATGGCGCCGCTGATCCGGCCCATCGCGACCAGATCACCGTTCGCCTTTACGGTCAGCACAGGAACGACGGCGCCGCTGCTGTTCTGGGCGCCGAACCGCAGCTCGCCCGTCCGTGCGTCAACCTCGACGACCGGTGTGCCATTCGTGCCCCTCGCCGCACTTCTCATCGCGAGACGTCCGCCGCGGGCCACGACGTCGTCCGCGAGCACGCCCGCATACGCCCGACCCACGCCGTCGTGGCTGTCCTGCACGCCGCTAAAGCGCTTGATCGCGGCGTTCCATTGCACGAAACCGAGCAATGTGCGCCACGTGCGGCCGCCCGACTGTCCGCTCGGCGCCGCGGTGACGTCCGTGACGGCGATATTGCCGGGGTCGGCCGCATCCTCGACCCGTCCAAACGTAATCTCGGCAATCTCTTGTACTCGAGTCGGCTCGGCGCTCGAGCACGCCACGAAAGGCGCGTCCGACGCCGCCGACGTCTCGTCGCGCCCGATCACGAATACGGGGTACCAAGCAAGCGGATCGTTGATCGCGATGTTGAGCTGGTCGAACGCGTCTTCGCTCAACCGCTCAGCCCCGGGCAGAATGAGATGGCGGCCGGTGCCATCGATGGCGAGACCCGCTTCCACCGTGACGTCCTGATACGTTTCGCCGTTGAGCGTCTGGCGCTCGGCGCCGAGGAGAGCGAGGCCGAAAGCGATGCCGGGCAGATGCAAGTGGCGCTCGTGTCGGGCGAGCGCCGCACGCCACGTCTCCACGACGGCATTGAGATCGTCCGCGGCAACGATCTGACCTTCGAAGAACGTAGGGCGGCTCGCGCCGCCAAGACCCGTCCCCGCGTTCATGACTCACCCTTCTCGAGGCTGGCAAGCCGTTTCTCGAGCCGGTCGTAGCGCTTTTCCTGCTCCTTCAGGTCCTTCGCGGCTTTCGATGCGGTCCGGTTGGCTTCGGCTAGCGCTTGTCCGAGCTTGTCGTTCACGACTCTCAGCTCGCGCTCCACGTGCCCGGCGATCGCCTGCCTGAACTGCGGTCTCTCGAGCACGGCCGCGACGGCGTTGTCGGCGATCTGCACGCCGACCTCGCGCCGCGCGGCGCTCAACGCCGGCGCTGAAAAATCGAGGCCGCTGCTCAAAGTGGCGAGATTGCCGCCGAGATCCACCGCCGAGCGCAGTGACGCGTCGTCGACCCCGACTAATCGAAGGAGCGAACCGAGGCGCGGCACATCGTCCAGGTGCCGTGATGCCGGCGCGGTCTGTGTCATGAAACGCGGCTCGCGATCGACCTGGATCGTATCCGGCCTCGGAATCTGAGGCTCCGGCCTCGGTCTCGGAGTCCGCAGGGGCTCGCAGCACAACCGCTCGAAGAGCGCGCCGAGGCCATGCAGGAACGGCACCCAGTACCGGATCGCCGGCGCGCTTAGCACGAACGTGCGCTCGAGATTGCAGATGTTGACGACCTCGCAGTCGTCGACGGTCAGACAGGCCAACTTCACCGCGCTGTCCTCGCACGGCTGGCATGGCGGATTCAGCGCCGTGCAGATGCAGTCGAGCAAGTAGCGCAGCAGCGCGTTCGCGAGCCGCGTGGTCGTCTCCACGTCCCGTCGCGTATAGCCGTCCGCCGGAATCTCGATCGCGAGGATATCGTGACGCAGCCGGCAATCGCTTACGAGCGGCTTGCGCTCGACGCGCTCTATGAGCCAGTCACGCAGCCCGCCGATGTCGCGCCGGAGTTGCCGGTGCAGCTCCGCCGATTGCGGCGCGTTGTTAGCGTAGAACAGCCTCTCCCGAGCCCGGCCCGCGCCGGTTCTCGAGGCGAGTCCCGGCGAAGTCCACTCCATGCCCTGCGTGATCCATACGTCCGCGACCAACCGATCGCGCGCCGCGGGCAGCTTATCGTTCGCGAGCCCACGCAACATTCCACCGATGTCCGCAAGGATGCCGCGAGTCTGCTCGATCACCTCCGCGGCGCGCTCCCCCTCCTCCGAGCGGCGCACGTCGTCGGGCTGCAGGTCGTAACGCAGGACGGCCGATGCAGTGGCCTGAAAGGCGTCCAACATCAGCCGGACGTCACTTTCCGAGAACGCGGCGTGATCCGGGTCGCGGTTCTTCGCCGTCCGCCGGGCGCTCGTCTCTTGCATCGCGTCCAGCAACGGCTGCAGGGCCTTCGCGCCGGCCTCGAGCGTGTCGATATCGATCTGCTCGAACGGCGGCACGCGCTCGGCCTCCACCATAGGCCGCACCGCATGCGTCTGGCGGATGTAGGCGTCTGCGAAGACGGCATCGTCCGCGGCCTTGTCCGCGCGACTAAGGTCACCGATGCAGCACCGAACCCGCTGCCAGATATCGTCCGGGCGCGCATCGTCCTCCGGACAGCGCAGCTCGAACGAATAGCCTTCGCGGATCCGAGTGGTTCGACATTCCTGCACCGAGCAATCCCCCCTCGTGACGTAGGGCGCGACCGGCTCTTCCTGCGTCTCGCAGTACTTCACGTACAGGCAATATTTGCGGCCGCGCCGCTCGACGCACTGCACGTCGTCCCGGACGTCCCGGGAGTCCCGGCAGTCTTTCTCACACGGATCGCCGCAGTCGTACCCGGCTCGCTTCTCGATGCGCAGGGCCTGCACCATGTCGTTGATGTCCAGCTCGAGCGGGCACGGCACAACGATGTGGTTGCCGCAGCAGTCCAGCGCGGTGCCGGCCTGCACGACGACTCTTCCGTCGCCGCACGGATGGCACATGACCAGCAGACCGCACACGACGCCGTCACCGTGCAGGAAGCGATTGTGCAGGCGGCTCTTCGCCGCGGTGTATTCCGACAGCAGGTTCAGATCGTCCTCGGTGAGCAGCTGGCCCGGGAAAAAGTAAGGCCGCTGCAACGGTCCGCCGCGGCACTCGCCGCCTTCCTTGACGCAGGCCGTGCCGCCGCACCCGCAACCCATGCCGCCCCCGCACGAAGTGCACGTCGCGGTCTGTCTCGACTGGGTCATCACGGCTCCTCACTCAATATAGAACCAGCTCTCGAATGTGCCCCCGACGGTCCCGGTGCCCGAGGTCCACGGACCGCCGCCCGGGGGCGTCAGGCAGGGCGCCGCATCAGCGCATTGCCGCAGGGCTCGCTGCGCGCGTCCGGAGCGCTCGTCGCGATCTGACGCAGGCTGCGCGTCCTTCCGACTCGTCCGTTCGCTTTCGCGGTATGCCTCGAGCTGCGGCACGCGGCCGCCGACATGGTTGCCGTCGAGCGGGCGGCAACACGCATCCAGCACGAAGTCACCACGCACCACGACGATGATCCGATCGCCGCTATTCAGCGACTCGCCGGACTCATCGCGAAACCGCACCGACGTCACGAGTCCCGAGGCGGGCTTGCCGACATAGTCGCCCTCGATGTGAGAGAGCACGCCGCGCAGCCCGCGCCCGCCCTGCACGCGCCACAGGTCGACCACGCCGGAGGTCAGCGTCTCCGCAAACACCCCGCGGGAGAATGCGATCTCAATGCCGTCGGTGCGCATGCCGCTATCCACTGCGGTGCCGAGCACCGCCTTAGCTTCCGACGAGGAATAGGTTTGCCCATGCAGCCAACTCACGCCGCTGATCACGGCCGGCTGATAGCGGCTCAGCGGCCGGCGCACGCCGTTATCGATCTGCGCGGCCGTGATCGCGGAAAACCCGTCCCAGGTGATCTTTGCGAGCACGACGCATTCGTCCTCACACGGCGCGCAGCACGTCTCGCAACGCTCATCGTCGGCCGGCGGCTCGAGGCTGACTCGAAACCGCACAGAGTCCCGATATTTGCCGTAGTGGCAGTCGGACAGCGTTCCGCAGCTGTCCGGCAGCACGGGACGCGACGGATGCGTCGGCTCCGCGCAGTAGCACAGGCTGAGCCAAAGGTCGCTCTCGGGCCGTTCCTGGCAGCGCGTCTGGTCTTTCGGGCTCAACGCCGTCCAAAGCGGCACTTCCACGGGCTGACGCAGCACCAGCTCGTTGCCGAGGCAATCGAGCGCGAGGCCGCAGTGCACGAGCACCTTCAACGTGGTTTGCGGCGTCTCTCGAGACGGCGCGGCGGATCCCCCGTGCTCGCGCCTGCGATAGATCGCCTCGCGACCGGCGGTCAGCGTTTCCAGTTGCCGCTGCAGCTCCGTCCAGCGCGCGTTGGGCAGGGACGAGCGGGTGAGCTGCTCCTGCACGGCCTGAATCTCCGCCTCGATGCCGCGGGCTTCCGCTTCCAGCTGATCGTCGCGTTCCCGACACGGCGACGGACAACAGTCATCGACCGGGATCGGCTCTACCTCCAGCCCGCAGATGACGCCGTAGCCGTGCAGGCAACGGTTGTGCAGCTTCAGCTTCTCGCGCAGATAAGATTGCTCGGTGCGGAAATCCGCCGCGCTGAGCAATTGACCGTAGAAGTAATTCAGCCGCTCGAACTCGGGGACTTCCGCGCAACCGTGTCGTGTTCTTTGGGGATGCAGCTTCATCGACTACTCCGCTACCGTGTTGATCCCGATCGCCGAGCCGCGGCCGACCTGAAGCCCCGGCTGTGCGCAGCGCCGACTGCGCCAGAGCACCGCGTTTCGATTCAGGCGCACACCGCTGCGCGCATGGCCGAGCACCGGCGCAGGCAACCCGACCAGCGCCGTGTCCACGCCGACATGCACGGGCTGGCCGACGACGAAGCCGCTGCCGCCGCCGTGCACGAAGGCAACGGCATGGGCCGGTTTTTGCGCTTCGACGACGCGTGCTATCTGCTCCCGCATCTCCTCGTCGGCGAGGTTCGGCATCAGCACACGAAAGGTGAAAGCACCCGCGCTAAGCGCGTCCTGGGCCGGATCGCCGACACTCCATATCGGCGCGCTCGCCAGCGCCGAGGACCCGAGCCGCAGGCGCGCGTGCGAACGTCCGAACAGCCGCACCCGATTGACGCGCGCGTGCCCGACTTCGCCCCACGGCCGGGAGAGGGCGACCTCGTCGAGCGCGGGCTCGCGATCGAACAGCAGCTGCAGCGTACGCTTCAACCCGTCGGGAGTGCCGCGCCGTCGATAGAGCTCCGGCACGGCCCTAAGCACGGCGCGGCGGCGTTCCGTCGACCAGGAGGGATCCATCGCGACATCGAGCAGACCGCCGAGCCAGGGCAACAACTCTGCAGGCGCCGCTTCCACATCGAGCAGCGCCGGATGGCGCTCGATGGCGCGGTCGATGTCTTCGATCGCCGAGTCGAAGATGGCAAGAAAGCGCTCTGTGAACCCTTGCGCGTGCGGGTCGTCTCGATACACGGCGGGCAGGCTGTCCAGGCTCGTTCGCCGCGGAAAATCCAGCCGGATTCTGCGCAGGACCGGCGTATGCAAACCGTCGCCCTGCATACGCACACGCACGAACAGGTAGCGTCCCGGAGGTTGGGCGACGGCAAAATCCAACGACGCATGCGGGCCGGCTTGCCAATCGGCGGGGTGTGGAACTCCGGCCGGGAAGGCCGCCCACTCCGCGTCGTCGCTCGCGCCTTGCGCCGGCGGAGCCGCCTCTTCGTGCGTGGACACGGCGATCGCAAGGTCCGTGCCGGGCGGCACGGCCGCCTCCGCTCGAACGCGATGCCAGCGCGTGCGCGGACGTCCGCTGTCGAGGGCCAGCGTCAGCAATTGTCCTTGCCGAGCGAACCGCGGTGCCGGCGCCGCAGGCGCCGTTGCGGCACGGCCGTGCCAGTCGAAGCATCGTCGCTTCTCGCTGCCGCCGGCGGAATCTTCGAAGCAGAAACGGTGTGCGCCGACCGAACGCACTCGCGTATCGGGAAACGCGGCGTGCAGCGCGTGCATCGTCTGCGCCAAGAACCGCGGCTCACCGCGCTGCCAGTGCCAGAGGCGCTGGTGGTGCTGCGGCTCCCGAGTGACGAGCCATACGCGGCATTGCCGATCCACGCCGAGGCGTTCGGCCGTACCCGGCACCGGAACCGCTTCGCCGCATTCGCGTCCCGACGGATCGAACCTCCGCATACGCAGCGCACGCCGATCTGCGATGAGCCACTCGCCCCAAGGCGCCCAGGCGATGGGGCCGGGCTGCGCGATCGGGATCGCGAGCAACAGGCAGCGGCCTCCATCACGCCAGAGCCACACGCGGCCGGCAGTCACGTCTGCCACGGCAATGCGGTCACAGTGCGTGGCGATAGCGACCGCCGCGCGCAGGCCCTCCGTCGCCCGATCGGTGTGCCATACGGGCCGCCATTCCGGAGTGCAGACATCGAGCCGCAGCAGCCGCGATGCAGGCGGCGCGCGGGTCACCATGAACCACTCGCACGGCGCGCAACCGCGCGCGAGCCGCGCCGGCAGCAGCGCCCGGGTGATCGCTTCGCCGTCGTGCTGCAGAAGGGCCGGCGCGAGCGTGATCCCATCGGGGTCGGTCAGACCCGTGAGTCCATCGATGCTGTCGGCGTCCCAGCCGACGAACGGATCGAGCAAACGGAACGTGCCAAGCTCCGCTCTGCTGCTCATTGCCGCGCCTCTTCTACTTCGGGCACCAGCTCGTGCCCTGCGGGCCAGATCAGCGCGCCGCTCGGCAGTGGGAAGTCTTGACAGTGCGGGCGCACCGTCCCGTTCACGACGAGGTTGAGCCGCGAGACGGCAAGTACGCCCGCCGTGCGATCGAGCAGCATCCGCACGAGTGCCTGATAGCGAATGGCGCCGCCGAACGGCCAACCCTCCCGGTCTGCTCCGCCGTGCAACGGATGCAGAAAGTCCTGTAGATTCTGCAGCGCCTGAGCAATGGTCGTGCCGGCGTCCGCGCCCGCTCGCAGCACGACGGACGCGCGCACGCCGACCTCGAAAAATTGCGGAGAGGCTGCAACGACCTGTATGCCGGCCGGCGCCACGTTCCGGGTTAGCCACGCTGAGACTTGCTCCAACGTGCCGGCGTCCGGCAGTGGAGGTTCACTGCCGCGATCGGACGACGTCAGCAGCAAGCTGACCGTGCCCGGCACCGGCGCGCCCGGAAAGCGCACGTCCCGCCCTGCCATCACATGCGCGCGTGTGACGTCGCTGCCGGGCACTTGCCGCGCGAGCAGCGCGAAATCCGCCGGCGTCACCGCGCGACCGCGCGCGCGGATCTGCTCGGGCCCGCGCCGCAACGTTGCGGCGCGCGCTTCGACATTGCGCCCGCCGCTCGCGGCCAGCGGATTGCTCACGCTGCGGATGAACGGCACGGAGCTCACCAGATCGAAGGAGGCGTCCGCGCCGACTCGGCCGCCTGCTCCGCCTCCGACCTGATAACGACGTGCGACGACGTGCCGGAAGCCACGCGGCAGCAGCGCGCCGTGGATGCCGTCACCGAATAGAAGCTCGCTCCGATCGCCGTCGAGCACATACACCCGATCGTTCGGCCCATGCAGCGCGAGATTGTCGGTCGCCTGCCAGGGCACCGGCGTGTCCTGGTCGACCCCGCGCTCGATGACGACGAGGTCGAGCGAGCCCGGAATCACCGGCGTCTGACTCAGAGACATGCGTCGGCGGTCGCTGCCCGGCAGGTACTCGAGGACTTCGTTGCGGACCGTGCGTGCGCCGATCGCGTTGACCGCGTTCACATGCAGCGAACGGATCACGGGCGGCGCCGCAAACTCGCCGTGCGCGACCCGGATCCGCAGCCAGAACGTGGCATCGTCTCGGTCGACGCCTTCCGGACGGCCGGGACGCCAACGCTCCGGGACGCGCAGCTCGACAATGCCCGTTTGCAAGAGCCCGCGCGTGTCGTCGCGGACGATCGCAGCGGCCTCGAAGCTCGCACCGTCGAGCACATCAAAGCGCAGCAGCGCGCCGCGCGATGCGCTGACCACACCCGTCCCGCTCGCGACGGGCGGCACGGCTCCCGCAGCGGCGGCCATGATGACGGCGAGCGCAAGGGTCGTGCGCGCGGGAGTCTTGCCCTTGAAGCCGATCAGAAGCGCGTTGCCCGACCGCGGTCGCGAGCCGAACGGCAGCCAGCCTGCGGCCTCGTCGGCTAGCGCGGCCGTCAGGTCGATCTCCTCGGGCAGCGCGCCCGTCTTTCGATACGCAGCCACGAGGGCCAGCGGCGCAGCATGAAGCGTGCGCTCGGTCTCGAAGATGACGCTGTCGCTCGACCCATCCGCAGCCGGCGCCGATACCTGGAACCCTTGAGCAATCTGGATCGAGCCCGCGGCGTCCTCGTCCGTCTCGAACGTCAACAGCACGCGCGCGGGCTGCTGGGCCAGCACATTGATGCCGGCGGCACGCAGAAACTCCACGAGGATCTTCTCAGGCAGCCGGTTCAGCCGCTGCACGACCGGCTCCCACAGCTCGACAAACAGCCGCATGAACGCGTACCCGGCATCGTCCTCGGTCTGATTGCTCCATTCCGGCGTGTACGCGGCGGCGCGCGCCATCAGCTCGCGCAGCGCATCCGCTTGCTGCGCTGCGATCAGTCGCGGGTGGGGGTACGCGAGATTCGCGCTGCGCGCGAGCAGCGGCACGCCGTGCCCGGCACTTTCCTTTCCCCACCAGGGTTCGCTCATCGCAAGCCTCCGACCGGCTCGGCGTCGTCCTGCCACTGCAGCGCGAGGGATCGCAGGACGATCAGCTCATGCGGCGCGATGCGCACATCCACACAGCTTTCGAACGCGGCGTCGGCGGTCGCCGGCTCGAACAGCCGCACGCCGACCTGGGCTACCTGCGCGTCGTCGCCCGCAAGCTGCTGCAGCCGATACGTGATCTCCGACGGCCGCACAGGCTGCCCGAACGGCCACCCGTCAGCCGTTTCGCCGCCCTCGAGTGCATCCAGGTACGCCGTCAGCCCTTCGCGCAGACGCTGCCCGACGGATCCGCGGTCGTCGGTGAGCCCTGCGAGCGTCGCGATGACATCGACCTCGCGGTATGCTGCGCTACGTACCGAAACCTCGGCCGTCAAAAGCCGCCGTTCCTCCAGCCGGCGCGACACGAGCGCGAGCATGCCGGGATCGGCCCGCGGTGCCTGCACGGCTCGGTCGGTCGTCTGCCAACCGCGATCGCGCGGCACCTCGGGAACGAGATAAACGGTGACTGCGCCGGGCACGGTGGCGCACGGAAAAGCCGGGTGGCGCCCGACGGCCGCATGCGCGCGCGCCACGGCAATCCCCGGCGTGTCGACCGCGAGCGTTTCGTAGTCGGCCGCGGTGACGGCGCGGTAGGTTTCGTAGAGCGATGCGCCAACGCGGTCCCGCGCCGCGGCCGCGGTCTCCGGCTCCCGTCCGCCGCGTGCCGGGACCGGATTGGTCGCCTCCAGCTGCGGCGACGCCGATCCGATCCACTTGAGGTGGCTGCCGAGCAGCCCGGCTTCGCCGCCCCCGGCAAGATAGGTCAGCTCGGCCTTGACGTGTTCCGTGCCGAGCGCCTGCCCTGCCGGCTCCTCCGGTGCCGGCACGCTCGGCGCCGCCAGCACCGGCAGTCGACCCGTGAGCCCATCGCCGAAGAGGAGGCGATTGGCGGCGCGGTCGACGATGAACACGGCGTCCTCGGGCCCATGTCGAGCGAAGTCCGACGTCGGCAGGAAGTCGCGCCAGGTGTGGTCACGCCCCAGCAGGCGCAGACGCACCGAGGATTCGATCGGCGGCGCGCGCTCCGGGAGCGCCAGTGACAGCCTCGGCAGCGGCAGCCAGTCGCGCACTTGCCGCTCGATCTGCTGCCACGGGACGGTCACGGCCTCGGCATGGACGGCCTTGACGACATTCGGCACGACGCGCCGGAGCCGAGGCGGAGCACTGAAAGTGCTGCGTTCGGCCGCCACCCGCAACTGAAGCGGAATGAGCGCGCCGCGCTCCGCCTGCGCGCCTTGCCAAGCGTCCGGAACGACGAAACGGATGAGGCCGGAGCGGCGCAGCGCCAGAGTTCCGTCTTCGACTTCTCCGGGTGCGAAGGGCCGCGCCTCGAGGCCCGGCAACGCATAGGACCATTTCAGTCGGGCGCCGGGCGGCACATCGTCGACGGCATCGACGGCCCAACCGGCGGGGATCCGTGCAGGCGAGTCGAGCTCGACCAGCAGCGCAAGCGGTTTGGCCCGCTGCTCCGGCGACGGCGGCTCTCGCAGCCAAAGTGTGATGACGCCCTCCGCGCTAGTCCCGTTCGCGCCAAGGAACGTCAGCGGCTGCATCGCCCAGCGCGGCGACGATGATGCGGCAAGCGACGCTCCGCCGAAGGCGCCGCCGATCTCGATGCGCTCGACCGCGAGGCAGGCGAGCTCGTCATGGCTCGAGAACCGCACCGAGGCGCTCTGCTCACGAAGCTCGAAAACCGTTCCCGCGGGCAGGACGGCCGTCGATGAGGTCACCTCGAGCACAGTCGACGCGGCTTGCGCACCTCTCGGCGCGGCGCCGAGCAGCGCGATCATCGCGTGAATCAGCGGATCGCTCACCTGGTCCAGCCAGTACATGCGTTGCTCGAGCTCGTGCGCGAAGAGCTCGAGGAGCGTTACACCGGGGTCCACCGGAGCGTGCAGCGTCCACTCCTCGTTCGACAGCGCGGCAATACGCGTCCGGATGGCGTCTACCATGTCCCGCCAGTTGAGATCGTCGAGCTGCAATTCCGCCAGCGTCATCCGGGCACCCCGCCCTGCCCGAGATAGAACGGGAACACAAGATTGAGCTTCGTGTTACTACCGCGGATGCGATAGTCGATGTTCACCCTGACGTGCGTGTCTTCGTCCGGCAGCGCCTCCGCCACGACGTCCTCGATGCTGATGCGCGGCTCCCAATCCCTTACCGCGTCACGAATGGCCGTCTCCAGCAGCCGCAGGTACTGCACACTGCCCGGCGCAAACACGAGCCGCGGCGCCGCGCAGCCGAATCTCGGCCGCATCACCCGTTCGCCCGGCGCCGTGAGCAGCAAAATCCGTAGCGACTGCTCGATGTTGGCGTCGCCTTCTACATACCCGAGCCGGCCGCTCGCATCCGGCTGAATGGGGAAGCGCCATCCGCGGCCGAGGAAGGTGGGGCCGCTCATCACTGGCAGCCGCCCAGCGTGTCAACGACGGACTGGATCGTGTCCACGGTTTGCTGCAGGGTGTCGAGCGTCTGCGTCATCGCCTCGGTGCTCGCGTCGTCGCCGAGCGCAGGTAGCTTGATGGCTCCGACGCCGGCGATGCTCATCATCGGCGACATCAGATCGAGCACCACGCCGATCGGACCAAAACCGTTCATCAGGTGCTGCATCTCGATGAGACTGTTCTCCTGTGCGCACTTCAGCGATTCGGCGAGCGCGCGGTTCCCGGCCTTCTCCGCGTCCGCGAGCTGTAAAGTCAGCCCGCCCATGAGCTCCGACAGCGTCTGCAGCTGACCGATCAGACAGCGCAGCACTGCGAGAATCAGGCAGAGAATGTCGCGCACGAATGGAATCATTCCCGCCGGCGTGACCATCAGAAAGCACGGCGCGAGATCCGTCACCGCCTCGGCGATGTCCTTGAGCAGCTTCGGCGAGGGCGGAAAATTCGTCACCGCATCCGTGAGCGGCTTCAGCAGCTTGAGCACCTTGAGCAGACATTCCATGCTCGCCATTAGCGGCATGATTTGCAGCATCAAGCTAAAGGTGAGCGAGCAATCCGTAGGTACGGCTTTGCCAAGATCGGAAAGGGCAGTCAGCGCCCCGCCGCTTGGCAGCGTGACTTTGAGCTGTTGAGGCGGCGGGGGCCTGAGATCGAGGCATTTCGGCGCTGCCATCAGCTTCTGCAGCTCATCGGGGACGGGGATGTCGATGTTGGCCATGGCGCTTCCGTCAGACGTGATCGCTCAAAGCGGATTCCGGGTTCTCATCATCACGCGGTTGAAACCGGGGCCGGTGAAGCGAATCTGCGGCGCCTCGAAGGTGAGCGCTCCCACCGCCTTGATGACCACATGGCCCGTCGATGACAAGATGACCTTGCAGCCGCTCGCGTCTTCGAGCACGACGCCGCCCGCGCTGTCGCCGTTGGAATCGATCATCGTGAGCTTGTGTCCCTTCACCGACGCGATCTCGCGCTTGCGCACGTGATCGGATCTAGGCTTGTCCTTGCCGTTGTACAGGCCGCCGATCACGAAGGGCGTGTTGAGGTTGCCGTGCCGGCATGCGCACAACACCAAGCTCTGTTTCTCGGGCACGAAGAAGGAGCCGTGCTCGGGGCCCGCGAAGAACTGCATGACAGGCGCCCAATCGGTTTCCATCTCCGGATCGAACCACGGGAAATTCAGCTTCACGCGCCCCTCGCCCGCCGGGTCGTCCACGTCCGTGACGACCCCCTCGAACACGCCGTAGAAACGCTGATCCGTCGTTCGGGACCGCGGCTCGAACATTATTGCGTCCTCTCCTCGGATGGCGGCCTGTCGTAGATGCTGCGCACCTCGAACTGGGTGCGATAGCCGGAGTCGTTGAGCACATGCTCGGTTCGCTTCACGTAGTAAAGCCCATCGAAGCGCGAGCCAAGGCCGCTCATGCCGACGTTGTCGCCGGGTCGCATCTGCGGCAAGCCAATCGCTTGTCCGCTGCCGGTGATGAACTCGTAGGCCCGCTCCGTGAGCAGCGTGATCGCGAGGGTACGCGCCTCCTGCTCGCTCGCGACGTGCGCGTCGACGACGACTTCCTCCTTGCCGTCGGTCGACGTCTCGAGCGTTTTTGGCCCGCTCGAGCCCTTGTTGCCCGCCGGCTTCGGCAGGTCCTTGTCCGTTGCGGTATAGACGATGGAGCGTTTGTTACGATGGTCCCAGCCGCGAACAGTCACCCTTCCCACCTGGCGCGACAGGTTGATCGTGGGGTTGAAGCTGACTAGATTGCGGCCCCACTCGAACTCGAACACGCGCATGTCGCTGCTGCTGCGCCCATCTCGAGGCTCGAGAAAATACAGGGTCTGCTTTCCCGACACGGGATCGGGCGCGACGTAGCAATCGAAATCGATGCGCTTCGCACGTTCCATCAGGAACGTGGCGTCGTCCTGATTCTTTTGCACCACCTCGTCGTAACGCACGCCGATCTCGCTCACCATTGAATCGAGGCCGTTTCGCCGCGCGATGAACTGCGCGATCTCTGCGTCCGTCTTCTTCGTATATTTCGTGATTTCCCCCGCCGGAGGTTTGCGGTCGCGCAGCTTGAACATGCCGTCGAGCCCGCCGACGGTCAGCGTCGCCGCGCCGGAGTCCGGATAGTGCGGGCTCAGCGTCGTGATCTGCCCGGAGATCATCGTGACGAGGTCATCCGCATAACCCATGAACACGTGCACCGTCCGGCCCGGGTCGAAGACGTGGCCGTCGCTGTACTTCAGCTTTACCCGCGTGTCGTCCCAGTTGTTGATCGTCAGATCGAAGCTGGCCATGTCGTCGATGTCCATCACGACCTTCACTTCCAGAATGTCGCCATGGGTTTCCGGGTCCAGTCGCTCGCCTTCGATCTCCACGCGAAAGTTCGGAGCGTAGGTATCGAGAGTGGAACGACCGGGAGCGACGATGACGGTGGCCATGGCTAGGTCAGCCGCGGAATCAGCAGCTCGACCCCCGGCTCGAGCCGCCGCGGATCCTGAATGCCGTTGTGCCGGGCGACCTCGCGCCAGCGCGTGGGGTCACTCCAGGCGAGCGCCGCGACGCCGGAAAGAGTATCGCCGCGGCGCACGGTGTGGCGCTTCTCCACGTCCGGAGAAGACTTCGGCGTCTTGGCTTGTTCGACGATCGGCCGGTACTCCTTAAGAGTCAGACTCAGCTTCGCCCGGATCGGAATGCCGTCGGGCGTGAACAGCGTGTAGGTCACGTTGAGCGACTCGATGACGCCAAGGAATACCTCGCCGTCCCAAGTAAACCGCACGACCGGCGGCGCATGCAGCTCGGCGTTGATGTCCATGAGCGCACGCAGGGCGTTGGTGTATTTCTTGCGCACGTCCTCGAGCGTGTCAGAGGTGTCCGCGACGAGCTCCGTCATCAGCTTCTCGCAAACCCCGCGCACGTACTGGATCGGCGGCGACTCGAGGCCCGGGATCGGAATCTCGGCAAAGTTGTTCGCCTTCTGAACCTGATACTCGGTCGGATTAAAGCGCAGTGGGATCACCGGCACGACCGCGCCCGCCGGCTTCACCACTTCGATGTACGCACGCGCGGGCCCCTGCCCCGCCGCGGTTGCGGGCGTGATCATCGTCAGCGGTACCTCCGGCCGGGGTTGCGATCGCCGAGGCCGCGGTCGCGCTCCATTGTCTCGCGTAGCAGCCGCTTCTCTTCCTGCGCTCGGCTCCACTGCTCGATGCGCGCGTCGAAGTACTGCTCGAAGAGGCGCTTCTCGTCCGTCCCTTCGACATCGAACTGCACATCCAGATGATTGATTGTGACCATCAGAAGAACCCCGCGACCGTATCGATGATTGCGCCGACGTCGAGCGTTTCGCCGAATACGCCGACGGTAAGTCCGTGGTGGGCGATCTCCAGGCTCTCGAGCGCGATCGCGCTTTCCGTCGCGTTGAACTCGGGTCCGTTCCACTTCGCCGCGAGGCCGGCCCGGAAATGCCACGACATGGCCTTGTCGCCGTTCGGCGCGAGCAACAAGATCGAGCCATCGCGCCGCGCGCCAAGCGACTGCGCTAGGCCGGCCTGATACCACCGCCACAAAACGGAGTTCTTGACGACGCCCCGCTGCAGCACGATGCGGCTCCAGGAATGACGCACGGGCAGTTGATGCACGAAGTCGTTGACGCCGCCTTCCGCGTAAGTCATCACCTCGAGCTCCGCACCGAGACCCTTGGCTTCGCGGAACTCGCCCGGCGCGACGAGCGGGATCAGCGACGCCTGCGCCGCGGGCAGATAGGCATCCGCCTTGTCGAGCGTCACGACGAAGCGGAAACCGGTGTAGGGGTCCGGCATCATGCCTCGACAACCTCCAGCCGACCCTCTCGGCTCAACGCAACGCGCAGGGTGATGAACTCCATCGGCGCAGCCGGGGCGAGACGCACTTCGCATGTGACGAAGCCGACGTCCTCGCTCTCCGTGGGATTCGTCGTCTCATCGCAGCGGACCAGGAACGCCTGTTCCGGCCGCTCTCCTTGCAGTGCACCCGCCCGCCATGCCTCGAGCAACACCGTCGTGATGGCTCGTACGAGCGCCAGCCACAGGTCCGGCCCGTTCACTTCGAACACCAACGGCTCGGCTACGCGTCGAATGGCGCGCACGAGCCGATGGACGAGGCGACGATGCGCGACGAACAGATTGGTCGGGCCGAGGGTGGGATCGAGTGCGGTGCGGCCGCCCCATACCATTAACCCCTGGTTCGAAGTGCAACGCACCGGATTGACGCCGCCCATCGCGAGCGCAGCCTGTTCCTCCGGCTCGTACAGCGGATCGAGATCGACCGCATCCAGCAACACGGCGTTCGCCGGCGTATGATGCGCGCCTCGTTCGCGGTCCAGGCGACTGATGACCCCGGCGACGTGACCCACAGGCGAGATCGCGCGCAGCGGCGCAGCAATGCCGCCCAACGGATCGAGCACGCGCAGGCGCGGATGATAGAGCACCACGGACTTCGGCAAGCCCTGGTCCAACAGCGCGCGTTGCTCCTTTAGCCACTTCAGCACATCCGCCGGACGCTCGAGGTTGCGGGGCACGTCGCCCACGAACTGACGGTCGTGCGCCGCCTCGGCGAGCCCGATGAAACGCGCGAATATGCCGGCGCGCTGACTCGAGTCGCCGCTCATCTTCTGCAAGTCTGGCGCGGCCATCAGCGCGACTTCTTGTTGCGCGGCCAGCATATTGACGCCCTGAACGTACTGCGCCTCGGACGCCGGCGTTTCGATTGCGCCGCCAAGCACTACTGCGTCCCACGCAATCGACCGTGGGCCGATCGACGGGACCGTCGCCGGCGCCCTCTTCGCGCCCTTCAAGCGGATGAATCTCGAGCGGGCTGCAACCTCTGCCACGAGTTGGTCGGCCGGCAAGCCGGCGAGGTACTCCGTCGCCTCATGGGCCGATGTCACTTCAATATCGACTTGCGGAGCGCCATCTCGCCCACGGCGGTGATACCGCACCGACACGCGCAGCCCGTTCGCCCATGCTCCGGGCGTCGCCGCCTCGATATCGAACTCCGCGGCCTCGAAGCCGACCGCGCCGAATCCCCGCGTGCCGCTATCGGCTCCGCCGACGACCCATCGGGCGGTCGCACTGTTGCACGGGGTGCCGAGCATCCGCATGACATAGGCCACCTCACCGCCGTTCTCGAAATAGCCGCGCAGGGCGTAGGGGGTATCTGCGCGCGGCGTCAGCCCCCCGAACACTTCCTCGAACCGGCGCCAGCCGTCGATCCTAGTAGGCTCGTCGACGGGCCCGCGCAAGGTCGGCCCGATGAAGCCCGCGATGTCCGTACGCAACGGCGACTCGATGGTCGGTGGCGTGCGGACCTCGAAGCGAACCCCCGGGAGGCGCGGCAGCTGCTCCATCAGCCTTGGCCGTCGATCGACAGCCCCTCGTGGCAGATCTCGAGGGTGACCATCGCGATCTCGTTGTTCCCAGCGTTGAGGCCGGGCCCCGTATACTTGCAAGGCCAGCCGCGACGGAAATTCCAACGCATGACTTCCGAGCGCCGCTCGTCCAGCAGCGCGATGGAGCCTTCGGCCCGCCGCACGCTGCCATTCAGGCCGGCGAGGATCCAGTTCCAGAAGTCGATGTCGCCGGTCACCCCACGCTTGCACGTGATATTGGTGAATTTCTTGAGACCGGGGATTTTACGAACGGTGATATCCTCGCTGCCGTTCCGGTACTCGATCGGCGCGAGCTCCACCTCGAGACCCGAGATCTCGCTGAACGAACCCTTGACCGCGTTGCCGTCGTCGCTTACGCCGGTCACCGTGACCAGGAAGTTATAGCCTCCGTAAGGATCTTCTCGAATGACCGGCATGACTGACTCCCGTTAGGTGTGGATCATGCTGTGTGTGACGAGGACCGTCGGCTTCAGGCCGTTTGCTCGAGCGCCTTTTGCTGGATGCGGAAGATGACGAACTCTGCGGGCTTCACTGGGGCGATGCCGATCTCGCAGATGAGCATCCCGGCGTCGATATCTGCCTCCGTCATCGTGGTGCGGTCGCAGCGCACAAAGAACGCCTCCTCTTCCGTCAGCCCGCGCAGCGCGCCGCTGCGCCAGACCTGCAGGAGGAAGTTCCGGACGCTCTGTCGAACACGCGCCCAGGTGGCCTCATCGTTGGTTTCGAAAACGACCCACTGAGTGCCTTCATCGATCGACTCTTCCACGAAAAGGAACAGCCGTCTCACGCTCACGTAACGCCACAGCGGGTCGCTCGACATCGTGCGGGCGCCCCATACCCGAATGCTGCGGCCATCTGCGCGGAAGTCCCTGATGCAATTTACGCCGCGAGGGTTGAGCACGTCCTGTCCACCGCGGCCGACATCGAACTCCAGCGGCCGATGCACGGCATTGGCGTCGCGATAGATCATGCCGCGCACCACTTCGTTCGCCGGCGCCTTATGCACGCCGCGCTCGATGTCAGAGCGCGCGTAGATGCCTGCCACATGTCCCGCCGGCGGAACCAGCGTCGTATCCTGCAACCGCGAATCGAAGATGCGGATCCATGGGTAGTAGACGGCGCCGTAGCTGCTGTCGCGCGGCGGACGTACGTTCTGCACGTCGCCGCGGCCCTCCCGGATCGACAGCACGGCAAAGCGGTCACGAAGCCGCTCGCATTGGTTCAGCACATCATTGGTGATCTGCTCGCTGTTGGCGATGGCGTCGTTCACCTCGTCCGGTGCAACCAGAATCGCGATCTCGTCGATCAACTCGAGCCCCGCGAGCGCCGTGCGTGAATCGGGCGGGTCGGCAGGACGACCTGCGAAATCGGTGGGCGTGATGGCGGCGCCATCGCTGCCGTTGATCAGGGTGGACGTCGCACCGCCGACGAGCGCGGAGGCGCCGACGTTGCTCGGTCGCGCGGGAGGCGCAGCGGCCGGCGGGTTCGCCTCGCGCCAGGCAACGCGTACTCGCGACGAGCCGCCGTTGATCGCGGTCAGCGCCTGATCCGGCAAGCCGTCCGGAAGGTTATCGAATCGCTCCACCGCGCCCGAGCCGTCACTCACCTCGATCAGGAAAGTATTGGCGTTGGTCCCGTTCGCAACCGAGACGCTCAGCGCGTTGCCCCAGAGCCCGGGACCGGCCGCCTCCACACGCAGAATCGTGTTGGCATCGCTCGTCGTCAGATCGACTCCGGCGGTTGCGAGAGCCGCCCCGACATTCGTCGGCCGCGCCGACACCCCGGGCGCGTTGGTAGCCGTATTGAAGTAATCGGCCTCGACCAGCTTGGAGTTGCTGTTCAGAACGTTGCGCACATGGTTGGAGCGCCCGTTCTCGAACGTCAGATTGTCGAAGTCTTCGAGCACGTCGGGCTCGCGGCGCGCGGGGTTCGCCAAGTTTGCGGGGTTCGTCGGGTCGACGAACGGATCCGGAATGCCGTCGCGATAATAGAGCAGCGTGAGGCGGAACCAGTCTCGCGGCGGGTTGGCCGTGGCCTCAGCGCGCGTCGCGTCGCGCACCCATACCGCGATGCGGGTGCCCCACGTACCCGCCCCGTTCGCGCGCAAGCGGAGCACGTTGCCAGCTATCGGGTTGCCGGCTGCATCCTGCGTCGGGATCATTGCGCTTGCGGGTACTGCGCCAGTCAAGCTCACTACCCTGGCAATGAACGCGCGACGCCCGCCGTTCTCGAAAAACCCGCGGACGGCGTATGGCATCAGCGAGCGGGTCCGGTCGATCGTGTCACCAAACCAGCGGTTGAACTCACCCCAGTTGCTGACCAGCCGCGGCCGTGACGGCCCGCGCTCCGTCAGGCCCACGAACCCGGCGGTGCTCGTGCCGACTCCCTGGATCGGACGCGGCCCGCTCGCGACCTCTTCAACGTAGACCCCAGGACTCAAATATTCTGGCATGTCGGGTCCTCGCCCTTCAGTTGATCGTGACCACGTGGCCGACCGCGAGCCCGGCCGGAAGAGTGACCGCAACTTGCGCGCTGCGCCCGCTCCGGTGGTCGAGCGCATCGACTTGCACGACAGCATCGACGCCCGGCCAGCGCAGCGGCAGTGCGAAGCTGCCGCGCGCGTCGGTCAGGACGCGCTCGCGCGCGCTCTCCGTGACTTCCACATTTGCGACAGGCGCTCCGTTGGTCGCCACCACTCGGCCGCGCAGCACGCGTATATGCGCGGGGAACGGATAGTTCGACGCGGGCATCAGAAAGAGATTGACCGGAAGGTCCGCAGCGACCGCCGGCGGCGTGTCGTCATCGTATGGATGAACGTCGAACTCCAAGCCATCGACGTTGAGCAGGTAATCGGGCTGGTAGAACGACGCGTCGATCCGCGCCCGATAGCGCACCGGCGGCGCCGCCACGTTCGCACTTCGCCCGAGACCGGGATAGGCCAACACGTCACTGAGCGTCCGTATGGCGTGGATCTCCGTTTCCCGCCACTCGCCGTCCGCGTCACGCACGTCGAGGTTGGCGCGCACCTTGCCGAACGGCGCGAAGCCGGTGAAATCGTCGACGAGCCGCAAACCAATGGGGCTATACAGCATGCGCCGTTCGCTGGGTATCGTCTGCCAACGCGTCATGGCGCCACCGCGGCTCGCGCCGGATCGAGCTGGCGTGCACTGACGGGCGGCCGCCTCTCCACCTCGAGCGAATCGAGGTTGACCACTCGAACTTCGTAGCTCAGCGAGAGCCGATAGGGCCGCTGCACCGAATGCCACACGCGTGTGCGCTCCTCCAAGTCGAGCGGCACCAGCTTGATCTTCAGCGCCTGGCTCGTGCCGGCGAGACCGCCCAGCAACTGCGGTCCGCTGAGAATCGCCTGGTCGTACAAGACTTGAAGGGTGCGGGCGAGGATGCGCTGGTCGGTCAGACGATCACCCGACCACGGCGTCATCAGGTAGCGCAGCAGCAGCGCCATCGGGGGCTTCTGTACCGCAAGGCTCGGAGCCGCGTGCGTCTGCAACGGAGCGCGATTGCGCGACACCACGTCTTCCACCACATCGAAGAGGAAGATCGTCAATCTCGCAGGGTTGGTGGCTATGGTGCCGCTTAAGTCATGAATCTCGGCGATAGGCGGAGGCGCACCGCCGAGAAGAGCAAAACCATCGGTCAGCACGGTTCGTAACGTAGCCGAGACATCGGCGATAACGGAATAGTCCGGCACTTAGGGCGCGTCCGTCCACTCAACCTTGCTCTTCTTTGCAGCGACCGTGCCAGACTCGCTCGCCGACAAAAATAGCAAGCCGCTCAGTGCATTAGCGCCTACGCACGGACCGCTCCGGCCCCGTGGGGTAGGACATTTTTCGCCCACTCGCTAGGACATTCACCCAAGCACCGGGCGGCCAGCATTGCGCTTGCCGCAGGTCGAGTATCCAGATGCAGTACCTTCGCCCCGTGACAGCGTGAGCGTGACACGTGCCGACGGCTACGAGCGGAGAGTACCCGATGATGACGCACGCCGTTCCCGCACGGGCACCATCATGTACTCGAGTGCCCGATACCGCGGCGATCACGGAACGAGCAGCGCGGTCAGCTCGGCAACGTTGCGTAGCTCTTCGAGCTCGTGGACCCGCGTGAGGATGCGCTCGATACGGCTCGCGGAGAGCCCCGAGTCGGGCATGAGCGCACGATATTTATCGTCCACGTCGCGCCATTCGATGCCGCGCGGGCCAGATGCTCGCGGGGCGTCGACCGTGCTGGTGAACCGCTCGCCCCTGGTGGTGACGATCGTCACCGTGCCCCCCCAGCTCCAGCGGTAGTCGACGGCGGGCGGCGTGGCGTCGAGCTCGACCCGACCGATCAGCTCGACCATCGACGCGCTCGCGATCTTCTCCGGCGTCGCATGCACCCACGAGAACTCGCGATCCGCTACCGCGGACGCAAGAAAGTACGGCAGGCTATGAATCGCCTCGATCAGGTCCGTGGGCGGCTCTGCGTGCAGCGCAGTGCGGTGCCGGGGCCCCGAGACCAAGATGCGCGCAACCTCCGCCGGCGGCACGTTCGCCGCGCGCGCGGCGTTGACAGCCGCTTCCACTGCCGGATGAAACGCATGCGCGCCCGGCACAAGCTTGATGGCAAGGTGCGTCACGATGTCCCATTCGCGGCCGAGTTCGCGCACGAGGCTGTCTGGATCGCCATCTCCGCCGGCGAAGACGCTCAAGAATCCACGCCGCGCTTCTAGCATGTCGGGGTTCGCCGTGAAGCCGCGGCCCGCGGCGCGCGCGGCGTTGAGCGCAGTGAGAACGGCGTTGCCTGCGTGGTACTCGCGTGCCCAACTGTTCGTCCCGATACCGAGCCCGCCCACCGTCGTCGCGGTTAAGGCGATGGAGTGGGCCATCTGCTCGGCCGTCAGGCCGAGCAACCGCGCGGCCGCGACGGTTCCGCCGAACGCCACGGCCACCGACGCGTGAAAGCCTTGCGACGACGCGAGCGCTTCGCTGATGCGCCCTGCCGCTTCGTAACCCGTGGCGATCGCTGCAAGCAAATCTTTGCCGGACGCGCCCATATGCTCGCCGATGGCGAGCCCGATGGCGGCGACCGCGGTGCCGGAATGGGCGACGTTGCGAAGATCGCTGTCGTCGGATGCGGCGGCGTCGCTCTGCATCGCGTTGACTCGCGCCGCCTGCGTCATCGGCAACTTTGCGCCGTCATACCACACGGTGGCCTCCGGCCGCCCGGCGTCTTCCTTGGCGAGCGCGAGCACGATGCGAGCCGAGTCGATCCGCGATCCGGTGGCGGCGCTCGCGAGCGTGCTCGCAACGAGCATCTTCGCGTGCTTTACGGCGATGGCCGGCACGTCATCGTATTGCGCCGCACTCAAGAATCTCGCAAGTTGGAACGCAAGCGGATCCGCCGCGGGCGCGGGGCCCTGCGGCACCTGTGCCCGCGTTAGCGAGACAGGAACGCTGAAGGCCGCGGCGGCGGCGAGCGCGCCGCGAATGACCGCGCGGCGTGTTGCAGGGCAAAGAACCGTTCTG
>CAZFJU010000005.1:0-41695 GCA_964518995.1 uncultured Gammaproteobacteria bacterium | reverse complement strand
TCCAGCAACAGCTGCACCGACTCGAGATCCCCTTCGCGGGCCGCGAAGATCAACGCGGTCAGGCCGCCCCAGTCGGCGGGTGCGTTACGACCGGTGAAGAAGCTATCGTCGAGCTCGGCATCGTCCGCGCCTTCGGCCGACGCGACCTGCTCGCCCGACGGTACCGACAAGACCTTCTCGTCGGGCGGTACGTCCGCGCCCGCCGACGCCGCTGCGCCGCTTTCAATCGGCTCGACGCGTGCGGCGAGCGAGCCGACCACCTCTGCGAGCGCCGTCACGCGCGCGGCCAGCGCCTCGAGCTCCGTGCCCAGGCCCGGCGCACCATCGCCGGCGCCGCCTGCGGCTGCCGCGCCGAGCGCGGCCACGCCCTCGGCTACCGCCTCGGCCGCCTCGCTCAGCACGGCGTCGATATCGGCAGCTAGCGGTTCATGCGCGGCTCCGGCAGCGCCGTCGACTTCCGCCGCCTCGGTTTCCGGCGCGCTATCCAGCTCGAAGGTGAGCGCAGCGCCGCGAGAGCCGGTGCCGGTCAGGTATTCATCGATGCGCTCTCGCGCCGGCGGAGCCAGATAGGGCCGCCGGCCGCGCGGGATGATCGCCGATTGCAACGTGTGATCCGCGCCAGCCTCGAGCAGCACGCGCACCGCATAGGGGTTCGAATACGCGGCGGCCCACATCAGCGCAGTGGTGCCGCGCAGATTCTCGCGGGCATCGACGTCGGCGCCATGCTCAATGAGCGCGCGTACCGCATCGGCACGCCCGGTCCGCGCCGCCATCATCAGCGCCGACTCGCCATTGGTGAACGCTTCGTTCGGATCGGCGCCGGCAGCGAGCATCGCTCGAATCATGTCCGAGTCGCCTGCCACGCTCGCCATCAGCAGCGGAGTCGTGCCGGCACGGTTCGCCGCATTCACGTCTGCGCCGGCCGCGAGCAGACGCCGCACAGTGCCGACGTCGCTACGGTAAGCCGCCCAATGCAGCGCCGTGGCGCCGTCGACCTGCGGCTCGTTCACGTCCGCGCCTTGCTGCAGCAAACTCTGGAGTGCCGCAGCATCGCCTCGCATCACCGCATCGGCCACATCGGACGCCCACACCGGCGTCCCGGCCAGCAGCGCCCCGGCGGCCAGCGCGGTGCATAGTGCCTTGACGGTCGAGCGTCTCGGCTCGGTGATCGTCCTCCGCATTTCTCTATTACTCCTTCGCTTCATCCCTGAAACGGCGCCGTGCGAGGGTGTCGCCACCCTCCGTGCGGCGTCACTGGCCGACAGCTGCTGCGCTCGTCCGGTTCTTACCGCCCGAGCACGGCGCCTTTGTGCACGGGCCCGACGGTCTTTTGATAGACCCCGAGCCATCCCGCCTGGTTCTGTGCGCCGAATACCGGCAACGTCTTGCGCCGCGCTTCCAGCACCGCTTCCTCAACCTCGAGATCCACGACTTTGCGCTCGACGTCAATCGCAATGACGTCGCCATCCTCGATAAACGCGAGCGGCCCGCCCGCGGCGGCTTCCGGCGAAGCTTCGCCGACGACGAGACCTTCGTTCACAAGCCCCGACAGCTGCCCTTCGGTAATCATCGCAACGTCGTTGATGAGCCCGGCACCGTCGAGCGCGAATACGACCGAGGTCGTCATCGCCATACCCGGCCCACCGACTACGCCAAGCCCTCGCAATACCACGACGTCGCCCCGCTTGACGCGGCCCTTTTGGATCCCCTCGAGCGCGTCCTCGCGGGAGTGAAAGATGTTCGCCGGGCCGCGAAAACGCATCATGCGCTCGCCGGCGCCGCCGAGCCGCACGATGCCGCCGCCTGGCAATAGGCTGCCGCGAACGATGACGATCGCCGGCCTCGTCGAGAGCGGCGCCTCGAGCGTGCGGATGACGTGATCGTCAGCGACCGTAACCTCGGCGAGCACCTCGCCGAGCGTGCGCCCGGAGACGGTGCGCACTTCTAGATCGAGCAAGCGCTCGAGCCGCTTCAGCACGGCCTGCGCGCCGCCCGCGGCCTCGAGATCCTCGATCAGCCCGGCGCCATTCGGACGAATTGCCGCGAGCAGGGGCACGCGATCCGCGAGCTCCGCGAACAACGCATAAACGTCGACGTCGAGACCGGCTTCGGTTGCAATGGCCTGTAGATGCTTCACGCAATTGATCGAACCCGACAACGCAAGCACGACCGCGACCGCATTGCGAACCGCTCCCGGCGTCAGGATGTCTCGCGGCTTCAAATCTTGCCAGACCATCTCGACGATCCGCGCGCCGGCCGCCCGCGCAAACGCGCGCATCTTGTCGCTCGTTGCGCCGACCGGGGCGCTGCCCGGCAGGGACATGCCGAGCGCTTCGCAAACGGTATGCATCGAGTTCGCGGTGCCCATGCCCGCACAAACGCCGGGACTACGTACCGCGACATCCGCCATCGCGCGCAGCTCGTCGAGCGTGATCGCGCCCGCGGCGAGATAGCCCGACTTAAGAAAGACATCCTCGATGTCGACGTGCTGCCCGCGATACTCGCCGCTCTGCTGATACCCACAAATGACGGTGATGCTAGGGATGTTCAGGCGGCCCGCCGCCATCAGCTGCCCCGGAGTGGTCTTGTCGCACGACGCAAGGCAGACCATGCCGTCGAGCAGCGCGCCTTCGACCTGGACCTCGATGTCCGCGGCAATCAGGTCGCGCGTCGGTAGGATATAGGCACCCCGCCGGCCAGCGCTCGTGATGAAGTCGCTCGGCGCGGCAGTGCGTACCTCGAAAGGCAAGCCGCCGGCGGCGCGAATCGCCGCTTTCACCTCGCCCGCCACCCCGTCGAGATGGCTGAAGCAGCTCGACAGCTCCGACGACGTGTTGATGATCGCGATTTTCGGCTTCTCCATGTCCTGATCGGAGAGGCCGAGCGCACGCCACTGTGCCCTGCGTCCGGCCCACATCGCGGAGCCGGGCTCGAGATTACTGCGCAGCTTTCGGTTCATGCCGGCGTCTCCTGTACCGCCCGCGGCGCGTCGTCCGCCTCGTCGCCGAGAAACGCGCCAGCCCGCTCGAGCCGCGTCTGCAGCTCGGCGACATCGACTTGCCGCGGCGTGACGCCGTCGCGAAGCGCGAGATCCGCCGCCGTGCCCGCGGCCTGACCCATCACGAAGCACGCGCCCGATACGCGCGCCGACGACTGCCCTTCGTGCGACATCGACGCGCAACGCCCGACGATGAACAGGTTCTCGACGCGCTGCGGCAGGATGATGCGATACGGGATTTGGTTGTAGCCGCGCGAGCCCGGCGGCGTAAACACGAATTTCACGTCGCCCTTGACGTGCGCCTCGACCGGCCAGCCGTTCACGCCGATGGAGTCGTCGAAGTCGCGGCAGCCGAGGATGTCGTCCTCGGTCAGGACGTATTCGCCGATGTAGCGGCGCGTTTCGCGGATGCCGATTTGCGGCGCGATCTCGACGATATACGCATCGCCGAACCCGGGCGTGACACTCTTGATGAACTCGAACACGTCCCAGCACTGGCGCCGCCCCTCAACTTCGCCGTAGCTGAGCTGACGCGCGTCGATGCCGCTCACCGCGGAGCCGTCTGGATTCTTGATCTGGGTCAGATTCGCCCGCCACTCGATCGGATTGCGCTGCGGGCGGACGATAGGTTTCTTGCGCGGAAAGCGTCGACCCGCCTGCTCCGCCTCCTCCATCAGCGTTGGGATGAGCTCCCACGCGCGTCCCGCCTGCTGCGGATCGACGCCGTTGATACGAAACATCGTTGATGGATAAAGCATGTTGCCGGCGCCGTCGCCGATCTCGTACGGGGCGCCGGCCCACGCACCGAGATCACCGTCGCCCGAAGCGTCGACAAAAATCCGGCCGCGAACCGCAAAACGCCCCGATTTCGTCTCGACCAGCAACGCATCGATCCGCGCATCCTCCGCCATGACGGCGCCGACACCGAAGGCGTGGAACAACACCTCCACCTTCGCCTCGGCCATCAGCTCATCGGCAGCAATCTTGAAAGCAGAAATATCGTAGGCCTGCGCCTGTATCTGATCGCGGATCGTCAGATGCGGGTCATTAAGCCCGTCCATCGCGGCGAGGCGCGCGAGGATGTCTGCAGCGATGCCGTGCACGACCTGCTCGTGACGGCCGTGGACGACGGCATGCAGCCCGCAGAACGTGCTGAGCCCTGCAGCCGTGCCGGCTCCGCCGAGAAAGCCATAGCGCTCGATCAGGAGCGTCGAGCGGCCGGTGCGGCCGGCCGCGATCGCGGCGGCAATGCCCGCCGGGCCGCCGCCGAGCACAACAACTTCGTATTCGCCGAACAGGTGGGTCTGCCGGCTCGGCTCGAGGATGAGGTCGGTCACCGCATCTCCTTCGCGCGCGAGGCGCCCGGCGAGGGACTTGTCAGGTCTTCGACGGCCGTGGCGCCGGGCACACCCGACGCCGCGGCCGTTCTCGGATCATCCGGGGATCATGGAACGATCGGGCTCGTCCGATCCACTTCGGATCGCTCACCGCCAACCATCAGCTCGTGAGCATAGTTGGCCTGCTGGCAGATGTACTCGAAGAGCTCCGTGCCATCACTCCACTGCAGCTGGAAAGCGCCGGTCCACGGCGCAGTGTAGGCGCCCGGATCGTAGACGGTGATCTCGTAGTCGATCAGCGACTCGTTAAGACGCGTGAACCGCTCCACGGTGTGCATCTGCTCGGTATGCGGAAGGCCCCGCCGATCGAGCCAGAAGCCTTCGTTGAACCCGGTGCTGTCGACGACCAGCGTATCGCCTTCCCACCAGCCGATCGAATGACCGTAGTAGCTCGGCGAAAGATCCGCCGGGTGCGACCGGCCGTCCATATAGATCGTGCGGAAAGTATGCGGCCCGCCGATGTCGAAGATGAACATCCGGTCCTGATCGGGCAGATCGACGAACTCGACACCATACGGCGTCAGAAACTGCCGAGCGGTGCCGGACGCTTTGCAACGCGCGTGCGGCTCGAGCTCATGCACCTGCCGCGAGTCATACAACACCTTGGCCCACGGCTGGAACGGAACCTGGTCGGCCGGCGCAATCGGATCCGTGATCCCGAACAGCGGCGTCCACACGCCCTTGTCGTCGATCGTCGCCCCGCCGAGAAGGATGCGGCCATCTTCTGCGCGCGGCGCGGGACCCGGCGGCGGCGCGTTCGGGTTGAGGGGGCGCCTTTGCGCGAATGATGCATCGGCGACGGCGAAACTAACGACCGCAATGCCGACCGCGAGAAGAACTCGTCTCATTCCTGACCTACTCCTGCTCCGCCGGCCCGTCTTTCGTCGCGCGCGGTGCCGGCTCGGTGACGTTGGACACCGCGCCGACCCGCCCGGCCGACGCGGGGTTCTATGGCGCCGGCTAGTTACCGCCGCGGCTCGAGTTGGCGTCGAGCGTCTCACCCGGCCGGCCGCCGGTTGATGTCAGCATCACCTGCTGCGCGTTCAGGCGGGCGCTGCCATTGCGCGCCAGGAAGCCCGAAACCGTGACTTCCTCGCCGATCTTCAACGTGTCGCGCCGCCATCCGCGACGCTGCAGGCCGTGCGGCGGGCCCATCTCGGCTCCCCAGTTCGCCACTTCACCAGTCTCGTCGTCGCGCACGTTGATGTAGAACCAAACGTGCGGATTCGTCCACTCGACCTTGGTGACGATGCCGGTCAACGTGATCGGCTTCTCTGCATCGAACTCTGCAGAAAACGAGTGGTGTGCTTGCGACGTGCCTGCAAAAACCATGGCGGCTACAAACACGCTGGCCAATCTACGTACGGTCATGACTCTATTCTCCGTCCATCGGGTAGCTTGCTGCGCATGTTGACTCAACTCGCTCGCGCATTCTGCCAATTAATCTCAACGGCCTACCGTCTCTTATGCCGCTCAGGACCGGTTGTCCTGACAGAAGTAGGACGGCAGCTCCTTCCCCCCTACCCAACGCAGCTCCCAGCTGCTCTTCCAGGGCCTCGTGTAGGCGCCCGTGTCCTGGATCTCGACCTCGTACAATAGCGTATCCAGATCCGGCCGCGAAAAACGCTCGATCAAACGCAGCCGGTCGCTATGCGGCAAGCCGCCGTTCGTGAACCAAAAATCCTCGTTGAAGCTGGACGTGTCGACCACCAGCGTATCGCCCTCCCACTGGCCGACGGAGCGGCCGTAGTAGAGCGGATTATCGTCGTCTCCACCAACTTGGCCGACGGCCTCGCGGCCGTCCAGATAGATGATTCGGAAGTTCTGGTTACCGCTGCCCATCAGCACGAAGATACGCTCACGCTCGCGATCCTCGATGAGCTGCAGGCCCAGCGGCGACTGCAGATGCCGGACGCCGCCGGGCGGCTTGCAGTTCAGATAACCCGGATCATCCTGCAGAAAGCGGCGCTGGCGATGCATGTAGAGCCCGAGCGCCCAGGGCTGCAACGGCGCGACCTTCGCGGCGTCCTCGAGATTGGCGAGCAGGCCGTCGGCATTCATTTCGACCGTGACACCGTCCTCGACGAGCGCCGTCCGGGTCGGATAAGCCCAGTACCCGCCCAACGTATCCGGCGCGCCGAGCCTCGGCGTGCCGTCCTCCCAGCGCGGTGCCGGCCGGGCCACGCGGGGCGCCTTTGGCGGCAGATCGTTCGCGTTCAAGACCTGCCGGCCGGTATCGGCGAATACGAGCCCGTCCGTCCACACTTGACGTGTGTCGTTGCGCGCAAGGATACCGTCGACCGAGATTCGGTCCCCGGGCTGCACCGAGTCGCGCTGCCAGCCGCTGCGCTCGAGCACCACGGGGCTTTCGAGCTCGATCGCCCAATTCACGATCTCGCCGTTGTCATCGGCAACGTTCACGAAGACGTGCACGTGCGGGTTGCGCCAGTCGACGGCGCTCACGACGCCTTCGAGCTCGACCGGTCGCGTGTCATCGAACTTGGCCGAAATCGGATGGTGTGCGTAGGCCGCGCCGGACAGCGCGAGCGCCACGGCGACAGCGATGCGGATCGACGACTGCGGGCCCATGCGGGCTGCTGAGCGCGTGTACCCCGGTTGCGGCGCGCCACACATCAGATGGCGCCTCATTGCCGGCTGATCCCGAAGTCGCCGCTGCCGTGCTCGCTCTTCCACGTGCCTACGATCGAGCGATCGGGAAGCTCGAGATTCTCGATCCGGCCTTCGATCTCGTAGTGCACGGCGCCCCCCTCCGCGTCGTCGTCCGTCGCCTCGATCTGCACGACCCAGCCATCCGGATTCAGCGTCGCGTTGGTGATCTCGATATTATCGGTGCCGGGATTAATGGTACCGGTGATGCTCTCGCCGTCCCAATCCAGGACGACCAGGACAAAGTCGCCGTGCACCTCGTTGGACTCCCACGTGCCGAGCCACGACCCTTTGATCGGATGCCCCTCCTGCGCCACAGCGGTCATGCTGCCCGCGGCCATCAGCGCCAGAGCCATCGCGGCCGTTCCGGTCCCCTTCGGCATCGCGCCGCGCAGGCGCTGCTTGATCACTTGCAATACCACACCATCACCTCGATCACGTTGAAATCCCCCCGCACGGCTGCGGTGCCCTGCCAATAGTAGTGGCAGAGCCGACACAAATGGAACCGTCCCGGCGAAACGTAACTGCCGTTCTGCCGCCGTCGGCGCGGCGGCCGATACGGCGTCGCCTTAAGGAGCGGTTCAGCTTCAGCGAGCTACGCTAAGCACGTCGTCAGCACCGGCACGAACCGCCTACCCGAGCCCTGTCCGCTCGGCCGGCCAGGAGGGAGCCATGCTTTTTAAACGGACGCGCGTGCTCGATTTGCTTCGAGCCGCGGCCTGTGGGCTGTTGGCCGCCGCGGCACTCGCGGTTTGCACGTCCGTCGCTGCGCAGAGCGAGGACGGCCTGCTCCCGTTCACGCCGGACGAGCTGGAAGAGCTCGTCGCGCCGATCGCACTGTATCCTGACGACCTTCTCGCTGTGGTGCTGCCCGCCTCTACGTATCCTCTCGATGTAGTCGACGCGGCGCGTCTTCTCGACCAGCTCGAGAATGGCTCACCGCGGGTACCCGACGAAGATTGGGACGACTCCATCGTCGCGCTGCTGAACTACCCCGAGGTGCTGCGCCTGATGGACGAGGATCTCGACTGGACGTGGGATCTCGGCGAAGCGTTCCTCAGTCAACAGGCCGAGGTTCTCGACGCCATTCAGCGCTTTCGACTGCAAGCGCGGCAGGCGGGCACCCTGAAGAGTGACGACCGGCAGCTCGTCAACGACGGCGAAGGCACGATCCATATCGTGCCGGCGGACCCGCAGGTCATCTATGTGCCGTACTATGAGCCGCGGCAGGTGATCCTGCACGCGGCGCCGATCCACTATTACCCGCAGCCCTACCCCGTTTACTACTACCCGTATCCGTCCGGCTACTCCTTTTCATCCGGCTATTTCTGGGGCGTGACGACGGCCTTCGTGATCGGCTGGCATACGCATCATCTGCACGCGCACCCGCGTCTGCACGTCGGTCATCCGTACCATCGTTATGCTTACTACGATCCGTTCTACGTGCGTCGATCGATCAGCATCAACGTGGTGAACGTCGATCGTAACGTCTACGTCTGGCAGCCGCGCCTTCGCCGCATCGGCGCACGTCCCGGCCGCGTGACGATCACTCGCGAAGGCGCCGTGCGCGCCGACTACGGCTCGCGTCGCACAGTGACGCGCGCCGTCGAGCGCCAGCGGCCGATCGATTCCGTGCGGAGCGCAGCCAGCCGCGAGCGTACGATCGGTGGAATCGCGCAGGAACGGCGTGGAATCGCGCAGGAACGGCGCCGCATCACGTCCAGTGGACGACAAACGACGGCTCGCGAAGGGGTTGTGGTTGGGCTGAGAGAAGCACGCGAGCGCACGGACGCATCGACCTCGGCGCGGTCATCCCGGTCTTCCGGCACGATCGGCGCCGTGGCGCCGGCTCGCGAATCGCGCCGCAGCAGCGCACCGGCACCGGCCCGGCAGACGAGCCGGGCGACGCCAGCTCCGTATTCGAGCCGGGCGCCGACGCGGCAGTCGAGCCGTCCGCTCGCCCCGCAGTCAAGCCGAGCGCCTATCGATCGGACACGCACCGGCGCGGGCCGCGAGAGCGGCCGCTCGAGCGTCGCCGCGCCGAGCCGCGCCTTACCGCGCTCGAACGTCGCGGGGACCTCTCGGTCGACCCGTCCTGCTGCGTCCGCGCGCTCGGGGACGCCGTCGCGCAACGCGGCCACGGCGGCGCCCCGCGCGAGCGAAGGCCGCGTGCGCGCGAGCAGCCGCTAACGAGCTGCCGGCCGCCGGCGCTCAGTTGCGGTAGGGCTCCGCCAACCGATACTGCGGCTTCTGCTGCAGCCACGCCTCGAGCCGATCCGTGCGCGACAGCGCGACCGGGATGAACTCGAGCGCCTGCGCAAGCCGCTCGTTCGGCTCGGCGCACGAGAAGCGCAGGAAACCGCCGCCGGCCTCGCCGAAGCATTCGCCACCCAGGCTGGCGATACCGAACTCGTCGTCGGCGGCTTCGAGCATGAACAACGCGAGCCCATGGCTCGTGACCCCGAGCCGATTGCATACGGCGGCGACGTTCGGGAACACATAGAACGTTGCGGTCGGATCGAGCACGTGGAAGCCCTCGATACGATTCAACCCCTCCGTCAGCAGCACGACCTTGTCGCGGAACTCGCGCATCGTCCGATCCCGTTCCGCCGAGTCCTGCTGCAACGCCGCCGTGCCGGCAAGCTGGACGATCGGCGGTGTGCACGACAGAGTCGTGTTGACCATCTTGCTGATGGAGTCCGCGACGGTTGCCGACGCGACCGCAAAGCCGAGCCGCCAGCCGCTCATGCTGTACGACTTGCTGAACGTATACGCCGCGACACATTGCTCGAGCATGCCCGGCTGGCTCAGCAATGACTTGTGCTCGCCGCGCCAGACCATGTGGCAGTAAGGCTCGTCGCTGAACACGGCGATATTCTTGCCGCGTACCAGATCGGCGATGCGACGCAGATCATCCTCGGTCGTCACCCCTCCCGTGGGATTATGCGGCGAGTTCAGAAAAATCGCCTTGGGCGCCGGATCCTCGGCAAGAAACCGCTCGATGTCCGCGATCGCCGGCCGAAACTCATTCGCCTGCCGCAATGGCGCGAAGACCGGGCGCGCGGCCCGGCGCAGGATGTTCGGCACGTAGGTCGGGAAGTATGGGCTGAACACGAGCACGCCGTCGCCCGGATCGAGAAAGGCTTCGCAGAAGAATTGCTCGAACACCTTGGCGCCGGGCCCTGCCACGATGTTCTCGGGCGCGGCAGGCACATCGAATTCACGGCGCACGAACTCGGCCGCAGCCTTGCGAAACTCGGGAATGCCCGGCGACGGGCAGTAGTGAGATTGATTGTCCTCGATGGCCTGAATGCCGCCGGCGCGAGCATTCGCAGTGCTGTCGAAAGGACTATCGCCGATCTCGAGCTCGACGACGTCCTTGCCCTGTGCTTTGAGTGCCTTGGCGACACCGAGCACGGTGAACGCTGTCTCGACGGTGAGGGAGCGGGCGAATTCGCTGAGTTGTATGGCCACGTGACACCTTAATCTGTTAACGGCGTGCGCTGCCGCTCCGTTCTGTTGCAACCGCGGCCCTGGCAAGCTGTGGAACGAATCCTTATCGCAGCGGCACGGCCCGCGCGGCAGAGGGTTCGGCGGTCGGCGCAAGGTCGCGACAATTTAGTGTGCAAGCCAGGACAAAGCAACGGCTCTGAAAAGCACCGCGCTCCGGGCCCAGCGGCCTTGCCGCTCGGACCGAAAAGGGCTCTGACCCCAATTTCCAAAAGGGCTCTGACCCCAATTTATAGGATCTGCTCGAGGACATCGTCGAGCGCGCCGTCGTCGTCGGGCAGTGCGATCGCGAACTCCTCGCTCAGCACACGGCGCAGCGCCGGCACGGTCTCGAGCTCGCGAGTCTCGCATCCGCCATCGCGATCGCGCACGGTGAAGCGGCCGTTGCGCAATCCGAGACGCCGGTCCGGCAGCACTCTGGCGCCATACAGCATCGAGCGGAACGGAGAGCGCGGATAGGTCGCGACGAAGTGGTTGAATACCTCGAAATCGATCGGCATGTGCGGGGTCTCGTCGAACCAGTAGAGTGCCCGCCACTCGCCCGCAAGCTTCGCCTCCAGCACGAATCCGGCGTCCTCGTGCAGCATGCGAAACGTCTCGTGCGGCGTCCGCTGCTCGAGCCCCGGCACGAAACGCAGCGGGGCCGTCAGCGTGAGGCCGCCGAAGCCGACGTCGGCGATATGGGCCTCGCCGGCAATGTCGACCCGGAGCAACATGTGCGTGCGCGGCACATCCGCGCTCGGTTCCCGCTCCCACCGCACTCGCGCCGCAAGCCCGCCCACCTCGAGCCCGAGCGTTTCGAGCACCGCGCCGAACAGCCGGTTATGCTCGAAGCAGTAACCGCCGCGGCGCGACAGCACGAGCTTGCGCTCGAGCGACGCCACGTCGAGCCGCGGCGTCTCCCCGAGCAGGGTCGATAGGTTCTCGAACGGAATGGCGGCGGCGTGCAGCCGGTGTAGCGCCCGGACCGTCTCGAGGGTCGGCTCGAGCGCTCCGTCGTAGCCGATCCGCGCAGCGTAAGCGGCAAGGTCCACGCGCAAATCTGCGGCTGCGGACTCCACGACCGGCCCGAGCTCAGCCCTGCAGCGCGGCCGGCAAGCGTGTGAAGACGCGACGAGCGTTCTGCTCGAAGACGCGGTTCCGTTCTTCCGCCGTCAGCACATCGGTGTCGTCGATATAGCGCTTCGTATCGTCGAAGAAGTGCCCGGTCTGCGGGTCGATGCCGCGCACGGCGCCGACCATCTCCGACGCGAACAAGATGTTCTCGATCGGGATGACCTTCAGCAGCAGATCGATGCCCGGCTGGTGATAGACGCACGTGTCGAAATAGACGTTCCGCAGCATGGACTCCTCGAGCGGCGGCCGCTTGAGCATGTCGGCCAAGCCGCGGAAGCGGCCCCAATGATAAGGCACCGCGCCGCCGCCATGCGGAATGATGAGCTTCAGGTCCGGGAAGTCGGTAAAAATATCCGAGGTCATCAGCTGCATGAACGCCACCGTGTCCGCGCTCAGATAATACGAGCCGGTGGTCTGCCAGTACGGAGTGTTGCACGCGCCGCTGACATGGATCATCGCCGGCACCTCGAGCTCGCACAGCTTCTCGTACAGCGGGTACCAGTAGCGGTCGCCGAGCGCAGGGCCCGTGAAGTAGCCGCCGCTCGGGTCCGGGTTGAGGTTGCAGCCGACGAAACCGAGCTCGAGCACGCAGCGCTCGAGCTCGCGCACCGAACCGTCGATCGGCGCGTTCACCGACTGCGGCAGCTGCGCGACACCGACGAAGTTCTTCGGATACAGCTTGGTCAGCCGATAGATGAGGTCGTTGCAGTGCTCCGTCCACGCGCGGCTCGTGGACTCGTTGCCGACGTGATGCCCCATCGCGCTCGCGCGCGGCGAGAACAGCGTCACGTCGGTGCCGCGCTCTCGTTGCAGCTTCAGCTGCGCGCCTTCTACGCTCTCACGCAGCTGATCGTCGCTGATGTCGAGCGTGCCCTTGACTGCCTGATGATTCGGATCCAACGCGAGCTCGGCCTTTTGCCGATCCCGATACTCGGTGAGCGCGTCGGGCGCCGTCGTATAGTGTCCGTGGCAATCGATGATCATCTTCTTGCTGGGCTCCTGTCTTCGAAGGCAAGGAAGGCGGCTCGGCGGCGTGAACGCCGACCGGAAGGCCTTCAGTCTACCATCCGACCGCGAGCACGGGCCCTGTCACCAAGCGCCGGCCCTCCCATGCCGGCTCGGGGCCTTTGCCCCGCCCCGTGCCGGAGCGCATACTCTGGTGCATTCGATCCGCATAAAGCGGGCGCATCGGCGAGCGGCACAAGGTCCACTCGTCGCCTGCATGGTCTGGGGGGATGACTGTGGCGCAACCCGTAACGCAGACGGAGGCTGCTGCTTCCGCGCCGGTATCGGCGCCGCTAGCAGCGCCTGGAATCGAGCCGCCCGGTCCGGTCGGCCTGCCGTATCTCGGTTGCCTCGACGGGCTGTTGCGCAATCCGATGAAATTCTGGCTGCGGATTGCGACGCGCTACGGGCCTATCGCCAAAGTGCCGATCAAGGGCAGGCCGGTCTACCTGGTCTCCGATCCCGAGCTCTTGTATGAGTTGCTCGTGACGAAGAGGAATAGATACCGCAAGAATACACGCTACCGCGCCGCCGTCGAGGTGCTCGGCGAGGGCCTGTTGCTGACCGAGGGCGACGCCTGGAAGCGCCAGCGGCTGATCACACAACCGACATTCAAAGCCGATTACATCGCCGCGCAAGTGCCGTGGATGGCCGCAGGCGTCGAAGCGTTTCTCGACGGCTGGGCGGAGCACGCGGACAGCGGCGCGCCGGTCGACATGCAGCCGATATTCCTCGATCTCTCGCAATGGATCGCCGGCCGGTATCTGCTCGGGGCCGGTTTCCCGAGCATCGCCGAGCGCTTCTGCGCCGCGGCGCTCGAGATCAAGCGCGCATGGCCGCTGCCGCCGCGCAACGCGTGGCACGCCGTGCTCGGTCGATCGGCCGGCTGGACGCCCGCCATGGCGGCAGCCAAGCTCGAGATCGACGCGTGCATCGACGGCTATCTCGCCGAGCAGAGGAAGCATGATTTCGCCGACTGCGGCGTGCTCGAAGTGCTCGTAAAAGCGAGCCGGGAGCAAGGCGATGAGTTCGACGATGTTTCGCTGCGCTCGCAGCTGCTGACGCTGTTCTTCGCCGGCCACGAAACATCCGCCACGTCGCTCGCGTGGATCTTCTACCTGCTCCATCGCCATCGCGACGTGCAGGCTCGCGTCAGAGCCGAGGTGGCACAGGTCCTCGGCGACCGCGCCCCAACGCCCGCCGACCTCGACGCGCTGGTGTATACCGAGCAAGTCGTGTCCGAGTCGCTGCGGCTGTACTCGCCCATTCACTCGATCTCGCGGGTCGCGCTAGAGGCCGACACCCTCGGCGGCTTCGCGATCCCTCAGGGCGCGACGATCTATGTATCGCTATTCGCGACGCACCGTCTCGAGCGCCTCTGGCCCAATGCGAACCGGTTCGATCCGGACCGGTTCCTGCCCGAGCACTGCGCGGACCGACCACGCTTTGCGTACCTCCCGTTCGCCGCGGGGCATCGCAATTGCATTGGCGCTGCCATGGCCATGACGGAGCTCAGGCTGATCGTCGCACAGGTCGTGCGGCGCTTCGAGCTCGAGCTCGTGCGGCGGCAACGGATCGAGATGGCGGCCGGGACCACGATGCACTCGCGCCGCGGCATCTACATGCGCGTGCGGCGCGGCGGACCCACCGCGACGCCGAACGTCCGCATGCCACTCAACGAGGAAGCGCAATGAGCCCAGCCCCGAGCAAACGACCCGCGACTCGCGCGCAGTACGACGACGCCGCGAGCCGGCTCCCCGCGTTGACCGTGCTGAACTACGGCTATAGCGCGGATTCCGTCGATACCGTCGTGCCGGCGGATGCACCCGAGTTCTACTGCCTGCAGCTCTATGAGCACGCGGTGCGCGGGGTGCTGCTCGAAGGTGCGGAGGTGCTCGAGGTGAGCTGCGGCCGCGGCGGCGGCGCCGCGTTCGTCGCGCGCACGTTCGCGCCGCGCCGCTATCTCGGCATCGACCTCAGCCCGGAGAACGTGCGGCTCGCGCGCGAGCGGCACGTCGCCGGCAACCTCGAGTTCCGAGTCGGCGACGCGGAAGCGCTCGATCTGCCGGACGCGTCGTTCGATGTCGTCATCAATATCGAGGCGTCGCACCTGTACGACGACCGTACGGCGTTTTTCGCCGAAGCGTATCGCGTGCTCGTTCCGGGCGGCCGCTTCTGCTATACCGACGGCGGTTGGCGTGACGATGAGGTCACGCCGGAGTTGCTCGACGCCGGCTTTCGCATCGTCGACTGCGAGGACATCACGGCCAACGTGCTGCGGGCGCTCGAGCTCGACAGCGCCCGCCGCGCGGCCGTGATCAACGAGATTGCGGACGAGACCGCGCGCACGGCCTATCTCGACTGGAGCGGCGTCGTCGGTTACCGCGCCCACCGCCGTCTGGCGGAAGGCGAAGCGCGCTACTTCTCATATGTGCTCGAACGAGCGCAATCGACCGAGACGGAATGAGCCGCACACACTTCCGCTACTGTCCAAGATGCCGAACGCCGCTTAGAGAAGGCGAGCGCGGCGGGCGCGCCCGGCCCGTGTGTCCGCGGCACGGATGTGGCTTCGTGCATTGGGGTAATCCGATTCCGATCGTCGCCGCGATCGTCGAGCGGGACGATCGCGTGATTCTCGTGCGCAGTCACGGCCACCCGGAGACGTGGTACGTGCTCGTCGCCGGCTTCCTCGAGGCCAATGAGACGCCGGAGCAAGCGATCTTGCGCGAGGTCTCGGAGGAGCTGGGGCTCGCCGGCGAGATCGTCAGCGCTGTCGGCGCCTATCCGTTCGCAAGATTGAATCAGATCATCTTCGCGTATCACGTCCGGCTCGCGCCCGGCGAGGTGCGCCTCGAAGCCGCGGAGCTCGCGGACTACAAGGCCGTGCCGTTCGCCAACCTGCGGCCGTGGCCGCAAGGCACGGGACCCGCGCTCCGCGATTGGCTCGCGGCGCGCGGTTATCACCCGCCGACCGTCGAGCTCGGCGCCGTCGTTCCGGAGGAGTAAGCGCTACGGCGCTGCGGCCGCGGTCGGAAACTCGATCAGCGTGAACGTCGCATCGCGGCGTGCGTCGACGAACAGCGTGCAGTCTCCCCAGCTCTCTGGAATGGACCACTCGACGTCCGCGGCAAAATCCAGCGGCTGCTTGCGGCGGTCGCATTCGAGCTCGAGCCCGCGGATATTGCCTTCGACATCCGTGAAACCGAACGTGCGCCGACGGGGTGCATAGCTCCACGGCGCATTGCGGCCGGCGCGGCCCTTCACCGCTACGGCGCCATCGCTGGAGAGCGCCGCGCGCACCGCGTCCGCATGCGTCTTGAGCGCGTCATCGTCCGCGAGCTGCTCGATCGCCGCGAGCCGGTCGAAGGTCTCGAGCGAGCTCGCATAGTGACCGAGCTCCACCTCGATGCCGAAACGATAACGCAGCGCATTGGCGAGGTCGGCATCCGGCAGCGTGCGCACTTCTGGATCCGTCGCGCGCAGAATTGCAGCGTGGGCGTCGTGGTAATCCGACGTCGCGGCGTGCAGCATGGCGGCCTGGTACTGCGCGAGCCCAATCTCGTTGAGACGCATTGCGCGGCTCTCGAGCAGCGTTTCGTTCTGTCGCTTCGCCCGGTCGAAATCCTGCGCTTCGATCGCCTCGACGATCGGCGCGTAGGCCTGTGCGAACATCGGCGATGGCTCTAGCGGCACGTTGTCCGCGTCGAACACGATGTAGGACTCGTTGTTGTACCAATCCACCGGCTCACCGCTCGCAGTGGCCGGGGTAAAGCGCCAGCTCTGCACTGCTCCCGTGACAGCCCGGGTATTGAGCTGCGGCGGCATGACATCGGCGATCCGCACGTCGGCCGTCGAGCCGTCGGCACGCACCGTGTAGCGCACTTTCACCCAGCCTTCGAGCGGCATGCCGAACGAGTTCGTCGGCGCTGCGGGCTCGCTGCGCTCGATGACCTCCGGCGGCGAGACGTCCTGAGCTGCGGTAACGCTCGCTATACCGAGCGCGAGCGACGCGGCCAGCGCCGCGGCACCGAGCCTCGCCGAGCCGTGCGGAAAGGCAACCGCCGCCGCATCTTGCGCCGAGCTGACGGGCGGTCGAGCTTGCTTGGACATGATCCTTCCCCTCCCCGGGTCAAATCGTTATAGGCCCGACGCGGTAAGGGCGACACTACGGCGCGGGCGTTACTTGAAGCGTAGTACAGGGCTTGGCCCCCGGCAATTCGCGTAAGCGACCGCGCGCTAACGATGCACCGTCATGTCGTCCGGGTTGATCAGGTCAGGCGCAATCCAGCCGTCGAGATCGTACTCGGCCATGCATTGCTCCGCGAAGCCCTTGAAGCGGTCGGCGTTGCCGTTACCGAGCGCGCTGAACAGACAATAGCGGCGGATCTCTTCTGTGCTGCCGCCGTAGTTGATCTCATACAGCTCGTGCCGTGCGCCGAACTCGGTGCCGATGCAATCCCACAGGAGCTTCATCAGCTTCGCGCGCTGCTCTGCGCTGTAACCGTTCGAGCCGCGCATGTAGCGATCGATATACGGACGGATCTCGGGATTAGCGAAGTCGCGCGCGTGCGAATTCAGGTAGATCAGGCCCGAGGCGACCGTCTGCTCGATGATGTACTTGACCTTCGAGTACGCCATCGTCGCGAGGATCTGGTACGCGTTGCCCGGATCCATGTTCGGCAGCAGGTAGTCGCCCTTCCACGGCCGCGGGTCCCGAACCATGGCTTCCGTCAATGCCCAGAATGTATTGCGCCACGCGAGCACCTCGCCGACATTCGCCTGCACGCCGCGATAGTCTTTCGTGCCCGCCGCCTCTACCGCCTTCAACAGCAGACCGGCAATGAAATCGAGCTTGACCGCGAGGCGCGTGCAGCCGTGCACGACGAACCGGGGCAGGAAACCGGTCTGCGGAAAAAAGTTGTTCGCCTTCTCTACATCGCCGTAGACGAAAACGTTCTCCCACGGCACGAATACATTATCGAGGATGAACACCGCGTCATTCTCGTCGACACGCGACGACAGCGGCTGATCGAACGGGCTTGCGACCGCGGCGGCCGCGAGCTCATATGATTTCCGGCAGATGAACTTCACGCCCGGCGCGTTGGTCGGGACCATGAAGACGAGCGCGAATCGTTTGTCCTGCAGCGGAATCAGCCCATGGTGGGCGATGAACGTATAGTTGGTCAGGACGGACCCGGTGGCGACCACCTTGGCGCCCGACACGAAGATTCCGGCGTCGGTCTCGCGCTCGAGATGCACGCAGATGTCCGCTGCCTGATCGGGCGGGCGGTCGCGATCGACGGGCGGATGAATGATCGCGTGATTCACGAACGGCACGCGTTCCTGCGAGAACGTATACCAGCGCCGTGCATTCTCCTCGAACGGCGCATAAAACTCGGCGTTGCCGCCGAGCGTACCGAGGAACGCGGCCTTATAGTCCGGTGAGCGCCCCATGAATCCGTACGTAATACGCTGCCACTCCGCAATCGCGTCCCGCCCGGCGATCGATTCCTCGACCGTTCTCGGGGCCTTGAAGAAGGCGTGCGTTTTTCCGCTGCCGTCCGTATCGGTCGGCACCAGTATTTTCTGGCTGCGCTCCGGATCGTGCAGGGCGTCGAACAGCCGCGCCGTCATTCGCGCCGTGTTGCGAAAGGCCGGGTGCGTGGTGACGTCGTCGACGCGCTCACCGTAGATATACACCTCGCGGCCATCGCGTAGCGATTCGAGAAATTCTTCTCCGGTTTGCGGACGGTCCTGCCGAACGGCGCCGATCGCCTCGTTCGTCACGGCCGTGCTGCGTGCCTCCCCCATGCGACATCTCCTCCCCTGTGCTGTGAGCCGCCCACGGACCGCGACGATCGAAACCCGCCTCGCCGAGCGATCCGCCGGGAAACGTTATGCCGGCATCCGGTCGAGCACCGCGGCGATCGCCGCCGTTCCGCCGCCCGGCGCCATGATATGAGCCCCGGCGACGCCCGGGATACTGCGCAGCCCTTCGATCAGCTCCGCGCAAATCAATACGCCCTCCTCGGCCGGCGACGCGGCGCTTTCGAGCCGAGAGATCACGGCGTCCGGGACGTGCACACCGAACAGGTTCTCGTTCATCCACCGCGCAGATTTCGCCGAGCGGATCGGGCCGACGCCGATAAGCACGCCCAGCCGCTCCGTCAAGCCTTCGTTCCGCAGCCGCTCCATATAGCGCCTCGCCACCGCGAGATCGAAGCAGAATTGGGTTTGCAAGAAGCCGGCGCCCGCATCGGCTTTGCCGATAAGACTTTGCGGGCTCCAGTCAGGCCCCGGGTCCTGCGGCACGTCCGCGCCGCCGATGAACAGCACAGGCGGCGGGTCGATCTTGCGGCCCGACGGCAGCTCGGCGGTGTCTTCCATGCGGCGAACGAGCGCCATCAGCTCGCGCGAATTGAGATCGAAGACGGGCTTCGCGTCCGGCTGGTCCCCGCCGCGCGGATCGTCGCCGTGCAGGATCAGCACGTTTCGAACGCCCTGCGCGGCCGCGCCGAGCAGATCGCCCGCGAGCGCGATCCGATTTCGATCGCGGCAGGTGGCCTGCAGGATCGGCTCGTAGCCGTTTGCCGCAAGGATTGCCGCCGCAGCGTAGCTGCTCATGCTCGTGCGGCCCGACGCCGCGTCTGTCACGTTTATCGCATCGACACGGCCCCGAAGCAGGGCCGCCTCGGCGAGCAGGCGGTCCGGCGCCGCCGATAGCGGCGGCACGATCTCCGCCGTCAGCACGAACTCGCGAGCCTCGATTCGTGCCCTCAATCCCGTCGTCATCGATTCCCTCCCGGACCGTTTCGCATCCCGCTCCTCATCGAGCCCCGCCCCAGCGCGCAACGACAACGCTTCCGCCGCGCGGGCCGGAGCATGATCCGAAAGACTCTCGTTGTTCTTCTGCGGAGCACAGGCCCGATCCGACTATCCGCATGATAGCAATGGCGCCGGCAATGTCAGTCATCAGCCGCGCCGCCCTGCTCGAGCGGGTCGAAGGTCACGCCGACCGTGTCATGGACCGGACGGTAGCCTATCCGCATGTATATGGCGTTCGGGCCGGGATCCATGCGATCGGCGAACAGCACGCACATCCTGCGGCCACCGGCGAGCACCATGCCCGATACCTGTGCGACGGCCGCGCGCGCATAGCCGCCGCCGCGCCACTCCGGGGGCGTATACACGGCCGATATTCTCGCGCTCGACGGCGTAAGCCCGGAGACAGCGACCAGGGAACGGGGTCCGCCGTCGTCCCACAGATAGAGGGATTGCGTCTTCATGCGGCGCTCGAAGAATGCGCCGACATCCACGATCGTGCGAACCGCGCTCGCGTACGCCCGTGCCCACTGCGCGACAATCTCGGCGTCAGCGGGGCCAGCCAAGCGCAGGCGGCCGGACAGGGCGCTCGGCACCTCGGGCGGATGATCGAGCATGTACCAACGCCAGTGGAATGCGAGCGACCAGCCGCAGCCGCGCGCCGCTGACCACACTTGCGCGAACTCGACGACTTCGGGTTTCGGCCCCGTCACCAAAGGCAGCTCGGCAAAGGTGGCGCCGAGATCCGCGGCAAGCAGCGCGATAGCGCCGGGCGGCGCCGCGGTCAACGTCAACCCATCGGGCGGCGGACGAACGGCACACGCGACGACACGGCCGCCGGCTTCGACGGTGGCCAGGTACACCGGAGCGCGGAACGGATGCTCGCCGGTCAGCAGCAGGTAGGCATCACCGAGAATCGAGCTCTGCTCGGCCTCCGACGCGTGCAGCCATTCCCCTGCGCGCTCCAGAAACGCACGCGCGTCTGCATAACGTCGGACTTCCACGGTTCGCTTTTTTCTTTCCGGTAACGCAGCCAAAGTATGGGGCGAATCCCGCGCAGCGCAGGCGCATTGGTGGCTGATTCTAATCGATCGGGTAGTATTGCGCCGAAGACGTTGCGGGGCGCGCGACGATGATCGCACCTCGAAGGCGCTTGCGCATCCCTCCATACGTCGTTTGCTCCGCGCATCGCTCCACGCCGCGCACCGCGGAGGCTGGTACACTCCCTCCGTCGACGTATCCCGACGATTGCTGGAGTCGAATATGCAAGCTCGCGCGCTGCCCGCTTCTCACCTGCCCGTCGCCGCGCTCGACGCCGAGAGCCGCTCGGCGTTCATCTGGCGTACGTACGGCCACCTCGCGGCCGCGATTCTTGCGTTCGGAGCAATAGAAACGTACCTGTTCGAGAACGGCTACGCGGAACGCATCGCGCAGTCCATGCTCGGGGTCAATTGGCTGCTGATCCTCGGCGCCTTCATGATCGTCGGCTGGCTCGCCAGCCGAACTGCGCATCGCGTCGAATCCAAGCCGATGCAATATCTTGCGCTCGCGGGCTTCGTAATCGCGCAAGCCATCATCTTCGTGCCGCTGCTGTATGTCGCGATGACGGTGCAGCCCGCCATCATCGAAAGCGCCGCCAGCGTCACGTTGATGGGAGTCGCCGGCCTCACCGCCGTGGCCTTCATCACCCGTAAGGATTTCTCGTTCCTGCGCGGCGTTCTCGTGTGGGGCGGCGTTCTGGCGCTCATCGCGATCGTTGCAAGCGTGCTCTTCGGCTTTCACATGGGCACTTGGTTTCCGATCGCGATGATCGGCTTCGCAGGCGCCGCCGTGCTCTACGACACGTCGAACGTGCTTCACCACTATCCGGAAGACCGCTACGTCGCCGCCGCGCTCGAGCTTTTCGGGTCGATCGCGCTCATGTTCTGGTACGTCCTGCAGCTGTTCCTGGCCCGCGAATGAACGGTCTGCGATAGCGAAGATGGGCGGCCGGTGCGCGCGAAATGCGCACCGGCCGGGCTCTTTCGCCGAGCTCAGCTGAACTATTCGCGCTCGCGCGGTCTCACGTAGACATAAACGGCGGGGGCTGCCGCGGCAACCTGAACGGCTGCTGAAGACCGGCGCTTCGTCGCCGTTGCGGACAACCCGCCACCCTATACAATGGGCCCATTCGATTTCCGCTATCAAGGACGGAGTGAATGAATACGATTCGATATTTCGGCGTGCTCGCCGGCGTCTGCGCTGGCCTCACCGCCTTCGGCGCTGCCGCAGGCGAGTGGCAGGTTGCCGACGACTCGAGCACGGTCAAGTTCAACTTCATACAGCAGGGTTCTCGCTACGACGGCCAGTTCGAGGAATTCACCGCGTCGATCGACTTCGATCCGAGTGATCCGGCGAGCGGAAGCATTGTTGGCGTCGTCCAAACAGCGTCGGTTCGCACCCGCGATTTCGATCGCGACGCGACGCTGCAGGATGCAGATTGGTTCGATTCCGGCGAGCATCCGGAGGCGCGCTTCGAGTCCGAGAGCATCGAGCAGACGGACGACGGCTTCGTCGCCAACGGCACACTGACGCTCAAAGGCCGGTCGAACCCGGCCGCAATGGCGTTCACGTGGGAGCCCGGCGACTCGGCTGCGCAGTTCAACGGTAAGCTGACGATCAACCGCTTCGACTACAACGTCGGCGAAGGCTGGAATGACACGAGCTTCGTGGGCCAGGACGTTGAGGTCGAGATCGCTCTCGATCTCACGCAATAAGGTCAGCCGCCGAGGCCGGAGCGCGCCTGCTCCGGCCTGACCGACTTCCGGGTCAACCGCTTACGTGAATCCCCGGCGCCGGAAAAGCCCGGCAGAATTCCGCCACTTCCGCGCGAATCGAGCGCAGCATCGCGTCGTCGTCGGCATGCGCGATCGCCCGGTCGATCCAGGCCGCAATCGGCGGCATCTCACGCTCCGTCATGCCGCGCGACGTGATCGACGGCGTGCCAATCCGCACGCCGCTCGGATCGAACGGCTTGCGCGGATCGAATGGGACCGTGTTGTAGTTACATTCGATACCGGCCTTATGGAGCGCCTGCGCAGCGGGCTTGCCATTGATACCGCGCGGCGTGACGTCGATCAGGATCAGGTGGTTGTCTGTGCCGCCCGAGACCAGCCGAAGCCCGCGCTCTGCAAGCGCTTCGGCAAGCACCTTCGCATTGGCGACAACCTGCCGCGCATAGCGCCGAAAATCGTCTCCGGCCGCCTCTTTGAGCGCCACCGCGATCGCCGCGGTCGTATGGTTGTGCGGCCCACCTTGCAGCCCGGGAAATACCGCGCGGTCGATTTCTTTCGCGAAGCTGCCGTCCGAAAGGATCATCCCGCCGCGCGGCCCGCGTAGCGTCTTGTGCGTCGTCGACGTTGCGATCGGCGCATGCGGAAACGGACTCGGATGGGCTCCCGCCGCGACCAGCCCTGCGATGTGCGCAATATCGGCGACGAGAATGGCGCCCACTTGCTTCGCGACCGTCGCAAAGCCTTCGAAGTCCCAGTGGCGCGGATAGGCCGTGCCGCCGCAGACGATGATCTTCGGCCGCGCCTTACGCGCGAGCGCCTCGACCCGATCGAGGTCCACGAGGTGGCTATCCGGGTCGACGTCGTACTGCACGGCGTTGTAGTGGATGCCGGAGAAATTCACGTTCCAGCCGTGCGTCAGATGGCCGCCGAAAGGCAGCCCGAGCCCCATCACAGTCTCGCCGGGCTTCACCAGGGCGAGGTAAACGGCCTGATTCGCCGGTGAGCCCGAATACGGCTGCACGTTCGCATGCTCGACGCCGAACAACGCTTTCGCCCGCTCGATCGCAATGGTCTCGATACGGTCGATGTAGTCCTGGCCTTCGTAATAACGGCGGCCCGGATAGCCCTCCGAGTATTTGTTCGTGAGGACCGACCCGGTCGCCTCCATGACCGCCTGCGACGCGTAATTCTCCGAAGGAATCAGCCGAATAAACTCGTCCTGGCGCCGCTCCTCCTCGAGGATGAGCCCATGAATCTCGGCGTCAACGGCCGCCAAAGCCGGCATGTCCGACATATCGTCCTCTTCATCGTCGAAATCGTAACGGCGGAGCCTCCGCCGCGCGCCATTCTAGTTCACTGGCGCGTCGAGCGGTGGACCGGCGCGCTCGAACGGTACCGATCAGAAGGCCATGCGGATACCCACGGAGAGATTCCGGCCGGGCAGCGGCGCTAACGCCTTGACGATCGACGTGTGCTTGCGGGCCGCCTCATCGAGCAGGTTCGTGCCCTTCAGCAGCAGCTCCAGCGGCCGTCCGGAGTCGGCGCGCAGTGTCCACGCGACATCGAAGCCGACGAGCGTATAGCCTTCCGTTGCCGACTCGAACGGCGCGACGCTCCGCTGGTCGTCGTAGCGCACGGCCTCGATCCCTGCGAGCAGCCGCGAATCGTGATACTGCACGCGCAGCCCGACCCGGCGCGGCGGAATTCGCGGCACGCGCTCGCCGTCGTCGAGCCGCGCGCGCACGGTATCCGCAAACAGCCGCACGTCGATCTCCCCGGCGCCGAGATCGACGACTTGCGCGAAGACCTCCGCCTCGATACCGGCCAGCCGGGCGTCACGCTGCGCATAGACGTGAATCGGTAGATGGCTGTGCTCATCCTCGGCGCCGGTCGCCGCGAGGTAGATGAAATCGTCATAGCTCGTGCGAAACGCGGTCAGGGCCCATAGCACGCGCCCGTCGGTCCGGCGCACACCCACGTCGAGGTGGCGCGACGTTTCGACGCTCAGGGAAGGCGACCCCACCTCGAAAGTACGCGCGGACAGATGCGGACCGTTCGAGTACAGCTCCTCCGGCGCCGGCGCCCTTTCCGAGCGCGCCGTATTGACGCTGAACGATAGGTCGCTCGCTAACCGGCGAACGAATGCGGCCGAGAGGCTGCTCGCCGACGCCGAGTACGTGCCCGCGGCGCCCGTCGCCTCGTGACGCACGCGCTCGATGCGCGCACCGAGCGAAGTCTGCCAAGCACCGATGTCGCGATACTCGAGGATGAATGCGCCGGCGGTACGGGTATCCACCGGCGGCACGAACGCCTCGTGACCGAGTGCCGAGAACTTTCGCTCGCCGAGTTGCGCGCCGAACGCGCCTCGCCAAGCGCCCCACGGGGCGTGCAGCACCTCGACCCGCGCCTCGTACGCGTCGTTGCGAAAGCGCGTGCCGACCGCATCGTCTTCAAGCTCGACATGCTCGTAGTCGTTGAGGCCGAGCCGGAGCTCGATCGCAGGAAAGCGCTCGAAGCCGAGCCAGTCGGCGCGGAGGTCGATACGACGCTGCGCGAGGTCCACCCGCACGCGGTGAGGGTGCTCATCGTCATGGTCATGGTCATGGAAGTCATCGGCCCCCGCCTGCCCCCCGTGATCGCCGTGATCGCCGTGGTGATGGTCGTGAGGCTCGTGATGATGAACGTGAACGTGCCCCGGCACGCCGTAGGCCGTGTCCAGCGCGCTGATCGCAACGCCAATGGACCCGCGCTCGCCGATCCAGGCGCCCCCCGCCGCAATGCTCTGCGTGTCGAAGTCGCTGTTCGGCACAACATTGCGATCCGGGTCGAAATCGTCGCCGCGCGCCTCGTCCGGGATCTTGTAGTCGTCCGCGGTCCGTCGCGAGCCGTCGACATGCCAGGCGAGCTTCTCTGTGCCGCCGTCGAGCTTGATCGCGCCGGAGCGCTGTCTCGCCACGGTGTCGGCGCGCAGCTCCACGGAGGCCGCTCGGCCGCCATCAGGCGGCCCGGCGGGAATGCGATTAGTCACCGTATTGACGACGCCGCCGACCGCACCGCTGCCATACAGGAGCGTCGTCGGCCCCCGGAAGATCTCGATCTGCTGTGCGGCGAGCGGGTCGATGCCGACGGCATGGTCGGCGCTCACGCTCGAGACGTCGAGCGCGTCGATGCCGTCCTCCATGACCTTGACGCGAGTGCCGGCGAGGCCGCGAATCACCGGCCGGGAGGAGCCGGCACCGAAATAGGTCGAGCTGACGCCGAGCTCGCCCGCGAGCGTTTCACCGAGCGTATTTCCGAGCGACCGCCGCAATGTATCGCCGGCCAGCACGCTGATGGATTGAGCGACTTCGCTCGGTGCGTCTCCCAATGGGGTGCCGACGACGCGAAGTTCCTCATAGGGATGTTGAGCGTGCAGTAACGGCGCCGTAAGCGCACCGGCGAGCACCAGCGCGCCGCGTCGGCGGCGAATTCCGATATCCATGTATAGATCACCTTCCTCATACCGAGAACAGCGTTCACCCGCCGGCACGGGCCGCGGGAGAGCTCGTCAAATCGGAATCAGGAAAGTGCAGGCGGCCCGCGCGCCGACGGACGCTCGGCACGAAGCGGCGGCGCCGCCCTGTGCTGCACCGCCGCAGGCGGCACATCGGTGTGCGTGAGCAGCGCCGGGGGGCTCTTCGCCGGTGCGCCCGCGCCGAGGCCGGCGACCGAAATGCAGATTTTGCAGGAGTCGCCTGCCCCATGCGCGTCGAAGTCGAACGAGTGGGCGAGCGCAGTCGCCTCGGCCAGTACCATGACCAAGACGAAGAACAAGCTAATGGCCGCGAGGCCGCGTTTGAACGGATTCTTGCGCATTGCGTCCGATAGAGACGCTCGAATGCCCATACCATAGCTGACTGCATCCGCGTCGTCGATGCGTCGAATGCACTCAACCTTTCCGCGACAGCGTGTGGGCGGGCCTATAGCCGCTACGTATCACCTACGCTACATTGCGCCCGCGAACCGATCCGACCGCCGGGTCGGCAACCGTTCGACGCGTATAGCAGACTCACGGGAGCGTGGATGATGAGACTCAGCAGGGTATTGTTCGCCGCGATAATGCTGCCGCTCGGCGCCGTGGCGCAGGACTTCGACTATACGTTCGTGGAAGCCGCGTACTTCAATGATGCCGCGCCGTTCGAGATCGACAGCGACGGCTTCACGCTTGCCGGCGCCGTCGAGATCACCGATACGGTCTTTCTGCTCGGCGAGTACGCGTCATACGACTTCGACGGCGGTGTCGATGCCACGACCTTCATCCTCGGCGCCGGCATGCGCCGTCAACTGCTGCCCGAGCTCGATCTAGTCGGCGAGCTAGGCTGGGTTCGCGCGGAGATCGATCGCCCGTCCCTGCCCGATGTCGACGATAACGGCTTCATGCTCGGCGTCGGCGTGCGCGCGCGCGTCCACGACCAGATCGAGGCTCAGGCCGGCGTTCGCCATATGAACTTCGACGACTCCGAGACGTATCTGACCCTTGCGGGCCGGTACTATCTGACCGACACGGTCGCGGCGGGCCTCGGCCTCGACGTCGGCGATGATATCGGCTGGCGCCTCACCCTGCGCGCCGAGTTCGGCCGCAGGTAAGGGGGCGCGGCGCTCCAGCTCGGCTCCGTGGAGCGGGCACCGAGCCGGCAACCAACGCCGCAGCCGCCGCCAGAGACTTTTCCCTCAGCCTGCTAGTATTTTGGGATGCCCGCTCGACACCTGACTGCATCGCTGGCCATTGCCGTGCTCGGTGCGTTCGCACCGCTTGCGCTTGCGCTCGCCCTGCCCAAGGTACCGGTCCCGGCCGAAAATCCGCTGACCGAGCCGAAACGCGTGCTCGGCAAGATTTTGTTCTGGGACGAGCAGCTCTCGAGCGACGACTCGATCGCGTGCGGCTCCTGCCACCTGCCCCGCTTCGGCGGCGCCGACCCGCGCGTCGGGCGGCATCCCGGCGTCGACGCTGGGACGATCGACGACGTGCTCGGCTCTCCGGGCATCGCCAGTTTCGATCCGGACGGTCGGCCCGTCGAGCATCCCGTCCACGGCTTCGAGCCGCAGGTCACTGCGCGCGTGTCGCCGCCCAATTTCGGCGGCCTGTGGGCCGACGCGCTGTTCTGGGACGGGCGTGCCGGCGGCGCCGTGCGCGATCCCGAAACGGGCGCCATCGCGATCGAACGATATGGGGCGCTCGAAGCCCAGGCGCTCGCCACGCTGCGGAACGACGTTGAAATGGCCAACCGCGGCCGCAGCTGGGAGGAGCTCACGACGAAGCTCGCCGCGGCGCGGCCGCTCGCGCTCGCGACGGACTGGCCGCCAGACGTGCGCGCGGCGATTGAAGATCACATCACCTACCCCGCGCTCTTCGCAGCGGCCTTCGGCGATGGAGAGATCACCGCGCTGCGCGTCGCGTTCGCGCTTGCGTCATATCAGCGCACGTTGGTCGCCGATCAGACGCCTTGGGATCGCTACCAGGCTGGCGATGGCGGCGCGCTCAGCGAGCGCGCGCTCCACGGCTGGCGCGCATTCGAGTCGCTCCGCTGCTCGAGTTGTCACACGCCGCCGCTGTTCACCAACAATGAATTCTTCAATATCGGGCTGCGCAGATCGATCTACGACCCCGGCCGCGCGGGGGTCACCGGCAACCCGGCGGACGCGGGCGGGATGAAAGTGCCGACCTTGCGCAATGTCGCGCTTCGTCCACGCTTCATGCATACGGGCCAGCTGCCGAGCCTCGGCGACGCGATCAATTTCTACGTGACGAGCATGCCGACCGAGGAGCGGGACGATATTCCGGGCGGCGGCGCTTACTCCTTCAGCATCGGCGCCGTCGCGCACCGCGACCTGCTCGAGTTTCTCACGCAGGGGCTGACGGACCCGCGCGTCGTCGAGGAGCGCTTCCCGTTCGACCGGCCGCGCTTGCGTGCGGAGAGGCTTACCACCGGCGGGCCCGGCGATGGCGCCCTGCCGCACGACCCCGCGTTCGTCGGGCCGCCGCTCGAGCACGCCCCGAAGCGAGCACGGCCAGATGACTGAGGAAGCTAAATACGTTGCGGGGCCGACGACGAGCCCGCCGCGCGCACGCGTCGTCCGCGCGACCATCGTGTCGCTGGCCGGGCTGCGCTCGGCATGGACTTATGAAGCCGCTTTTCGACAAGAGTGCATCGCCGCCGCCGTTCTGATCCCGGCCGCCCTCTGGCTGGGCCATGATGCCGTGCAACGCTCGCTATTGATCGGCACATGGCTGCTCGTGCTCATCGTCGAGCTGTTGAACTCGGCGGTCGAGGCGACCGTCGATCGAGTTGGCACGGACCACCATCTTCTTGCCGGTCGCGCGAAAGACCTCGGGTCCGCGGCCGTCTTCATGAGCCTGGTTCTCGCGGGCTGCGTGTGGGGGTTGATCGCATGGGATCGCTTCATTTGACCTCCTTGTCGGCTGATGAGGACCGACTCTTCGCTCTGCGGAGGCGCGCTGAAGCCGCCAGTAGGGGGCCGCGTCCTTCCACGAGGTCGTTATGCGATGTGATGGTGTCGCCCGGATGACGCTTTCATGACCATTTCGCGAACACGGCGCCCCTTCGAGCGGTTGCCGGCATGACGGCGGTCGTCGGGGCGCTTGCCGCGCTTCTAATCGGTACGAGCCTGATCGTCACGGGCTCGGGCCTGCTCGGCACGGCGCTTGCGCTGCGCGCGGATCTGCTCGGCTTCAGCAGCACACTTACCGGCTTCGTGATGTCGGCGTATTTCGTCGGCTACGTGTTCGGCACCTACGCGTGTCCGAAGGTCGTAATGAGCGCCGGCCATGTTCGGGCGTTCTCCGCCTTCGCGGCCACCGCGGCGTCGGCCGTGCTGCTGCACCCGCTGCTGGTGCATCCAATCGCCTGGACGCTGCTCCGCTTCGTAACCGGCGCGTGCATCGTCGGCCTCTACATGGTGATCGAGAGCTGGCTAAACGAGCGCTCGACGAACGAGGCCCGCGGGCGCATCTTCGCCGTATATCAGGTGATCTCCCTGCTCGCGCTCGCTGGGGGCCAATACCTCATCCTGGTCGGCAGCGAGTCGATCAGCACCGCTTTCATCATCGCGGGAGCGCTGCTCTCCATCGGACTCGTGCCGGTGGTGCTGACCCGCGTGCCGCATCCTGCGCCCATCTCGGCCGTCCGCCTCGACCTCGTTAACCTATGGCGCATTTCGCCCCTCGGCGTAGCCGGCACGGCCGTGGCCGGGCTGGCCAACGGCGGGTTCTTCGCGCTCGGGCCCGTTTTCGCGCAGCGCATCGGGCTCGACACTGCGGCAGTCGCCACGTTCATGAGCGCGGTGCTGCTCGGCGGCGTAGCGCTGCAATGGCCGATCGGGCAGGCCTCGGATCGCTGGGACCGCCGCACGGTGATTTTCGCCGTCAGTATTTGCGGCGCGGCGTTCGCGGCGCTCGCGACGATGCTCGTGGACAGCTCGGTGCTCGGCATGCTCGGATCGATGCTGCTCTACGGCGGCGCGGCGTTCAGCTTGTACCCGTTGTGCGTGGCGCATGCCAACGACTACGCCGACTCGCGCGACTTCGTCGCGACCGCGAGCGGGCTGCTGCTCATCTACGGGATCGGCGCCGCCGTGGGGCCGATGATCGTCGGGCCGATGATGCAGTTTTTTGCCGCGCCGGCGTTTCCGACCTTCCTTGCCGCGATGCACCTGGGGCTCGCCATTTTCATTCTTGTTCGCATGCGCGCCCGCCGCGCACCGCCGCTCGAGGCCCAGGAGCCGTTCGTCATGCTCGGCCGAACGTCGCAGACGGCGCTCGAAATGATCGCGCCCGAGGAACAGTCGGAGGAAGACGCGGCGAAGCCGTCGCTTTGATATCGGCAGGCTGCGACAGGCCGCTTGGTCCTATTCTTCCCAGATGACATCGGAGCGGCGCTTGGCCGCGGCTTCCAGCAACTCGATCAGCGGCAGCGCCCGCTTCGACAGACTGACCTGGTGCTCGCCGGCTTCATTGTCGGCGGCATCCTCCGGCACCTCGTTGCGCTTCTGCTCGCCGATGGCCGCTTTCAGACGCTCGAGCGCCGCAGGGACATCGTCCGCGACGATCGCGCTCGGAACCGTGCCGCTGTGCCCCATCATCCGCAGCAGCTTGATCGCGACGTCACCGAACATCGTAATGTTGGCGTATGCTTTCGTCTTGAAGGTCACCAGCATGCTTCGCTCCTTGCGCCCACAGCGCTCGTGGTACGGTGGCCATCACCATATCCGGCAACGGCGAGTGTCGCATAGGCGGAGGCGCACTCGCCCGGTATCCGCCGCAAAGGAGGCGCCGACATGCGTAACGTCGTTCCGATCCTTGTCATGGCTTGCGCGCTGCCTGCCGCGAGCGCGGAGGCTCGCGAGATGTTCCGCTGCAACGGTTCGATCGTCGCCACGGGCCTCACGATGCCGGAGGTGATCGCGCGCTGCGGCGAGCCCGAATCGCGCGACGTGTCGACCGTGCCGATTCGCGCCCGCGGCCGCCACGGCGCGAGCTATATCGTCGGCGCCGCTGCGATCGAGCATTGGCTCTATCGGCGCAAGGCCGGGCAGTTCCCCGCTTTCCTGACGTTCGACCACGGACGTCTGCGGAGCATCGAGCTCATCTACCGGCGCTGACGCGGTCGCGAGCGCCCGGCACGCAGGCTGGTAGCGCCGGCTCGTCGATCGCGATACGCACGAGATCGCGGCGCTCCCGATTTCGCAGCCGCAGCACGAGCGTCACTGCCGCCACCGCGAGGCCGGCGACCAGCCCCCACCATAGCCCGGTCCCGCCGAAGCCGAGCTTGAAGCCGAGCACGTAGCTCACCGGAATCGCAATGATCCAGAACGCCACCACATTGATCAGCATTGGCACGCGCGTATCGCCGAGCCCGCGCAACAGACCGAGCGCGACCACCTGCGTGCCGTCGAACAGCTGAAATACGCCGGCGATCGGCAGCAGCGCGGCCGCGAAAGCCAGCACCTCCGCCTCGTTCGTATAGAGCCGCGCGAGCGGCGCGGGCAGGCCGATGAAGAGCGCGGCCGTCGCCACCATGACGCCGGCGCCGACATAGAGCGCGGCCGCCGTCGCGCGCCGCACGCCTGCGGCATCTTGGCGGCCGACGGCGTGCCCGACGATCACGGCCGCGGCCGACGACACGCCGAGCGGCACCATGAAGGTCAGCGACGCCAGGTTGATCGCCACCTGATGCGCCGCCACCTGCACGACGCCGAGGCGGCCCATCAGCAGCGCGACGAAGGCGAACGCGCCGAACTCGAACATCATCTGCGCGCCGATCGGCGCGCCGAGCCGCAGCACGCGCATCAGCGGTCTCGCCGCAAGCAGGCTGGGCACACGATGGCGCAGGTAGGGCGCGACGTATCGCCAGGCGAACGCAAACAGCAGCGCCGCCATGCCCCACCTGCTGATCATCGTCGCCCACGCGGAACCCATCACGCCCATCGGCGCGAAGCCGAAATGGCCGAAGATCATCGCGTAGTTCAGCACCGCGTTCAGAACGTTCGCTGCGATGATCGCGACGACGATCGGCGCCGTGCGCCGGTGAGCTTGCAGCACCTGGCGCAGCACCACGAAAACGAAGAACGGCCAGATCCCGGGCAGCGTCCGATATACGTAGCCGGCCGCCAGCGGAATGACTTCCTCCGGCTGGCCCGCGAACCGCAGCGCCGGCGCGACCGTGAGCAGCAGCAGCGAGAGCGGCACCGTCAGGCCGGCGGCCAGCACGAGGCCGCGCTGCAGCGCGCTGGCCACGGCCGGTCGGTCGCGGGCGCCAAGCGCTTGGGCGACGATCGGGTCGAGCGCCATCAGCACTCCGAGCCCGAAGATCATGATGCCGAAGCTGTAGAGGTTCCCGAGCGCCACGGCAGCGAGGGCCGCGGCAGACACGCGCCCGACCATCAGGGTATCGACGACGCCCATCGACACCATGCCGATCTGGATCAGCACGATGGGCGCCGCGAGCCGCGCCAGCGCGCGGTAGTCGACCGCGGTCGGCCGCAGGACGGAGCCTGGTTTCAGCGCAGCGCCGCCAGATAAGCCTCGACGGCGCCGGGGAAGCCGATCCGCAGCGCGTCGGCCGTGATCGCATGCCCGATGCTGACCTCGGCGAGCATCGGCATCGCATCGCGCAGCGCGGGCAGGTTGTCGAGACTCAAGTCATGACCGGCATTGACGCCGAGACCAAGCCGCACCGCCTCCTCGCCGCAGCGCACGTACTCGCGCAGCACGCGCGCGTACTCCCCGCGCGCATACGCCGCGGCATACGGCTCTGTATACAGTTCGATACGGTCCGCGCCGACGGCCGCTGCGCTGGCCACATCCTCGACGACCGGATCCACGAACAGCGACACGCGAATGCCCGCCGCCTTGAGTCGGGCGATGATTGGCTTCAGCCGCTCGCCGTCCGCCGCGAAGCGCCACCCGTGGTCCGATGTGCGCTGGTCTGGCGAATCGGGCACGAGCGTGGCCTGCTCCGGCTTCACGTCGAGCACAAGCGCGAGCAGATCCTCGGTCGGGTTGCCCTCGATGTTGAGCTCGACGAGGTGTGCACCCTGCCCCTCGCCGAGCAAGGCCTTGAGATCATGGACGTCGGAGCGCCGCACGTGCCGCTCGTCCGGGCGCGGATGCACGGTGATGCCATGCGCGCCGGCAGCGATCACGAGCCGCGCCATGCGGGTGACGCTCGGATAGCCGACATCGCGCTGGTTGCGCAGCAAAGCGATCTTGTTGAGGTTGACGCTGAGCTTGGTAACGACTCGGGAGAGCATGGGACCACCGCGGAGTAGAAGCACACCAGCGGCCTCGGCAAGCCACTGGACTCGAAAACCCGGGCGCAAGCATGGCAGCGCGGCGGCCGTCGTTCAACGGCCTGCGGAAACCGCGTCGATGTAGCGCGATTGCGCCGTGCTTTGCAAGAGTGACAGCGACGCGTGTAAGGCCGATACTGCCCACCCTCCCCCGACCAGTAGCCACCGAGCCGATGTTCCGCAGCGTCCGCTTTTATCGCTTTCGCAGTGACTGGCCCGCCTCCGAGGAGGCCCTGTCGGAGAGCCTCGCGCTCTCGGCGTTCCATCCGTGCGGCGCGTACGCCGAGCAAAGCGCCGGCTGGGAGCCGCCCGCGGGAGACGCGGCGCCGGGCCTCGCACGACGGATCGCCGGCGTAGATCTCCTGCGCTTGCGCCATCAGTCGCGATTGCTGCCTACCGCCGCGATCGAGGATGCGCTCGAGACGCGGCTGGAGGAATACCGCGCACGCACTCAGGAGGAGCCGAGCCGGCGCGATATCCGGCGCCTCAAGGAGCAGGTGCGCGAAGAGCTGTTGCCGAAAGCGCTGCTGAAATCCGAACGGACGCAAGGCCTGGTGATGGCCAGCGAGGGGCTGATCGGCATCGACACCTTGTCCGCCCCCCGCGCGGAGCGGTTTCTCGATCACCTGCGTGCGCCGCTCGGCAGCCTCGAGGTCGTCCCGCTCGAGCACGCACGGCCGTTCGACGAGCTGCTCATGCGAATCTTCCTCGGCGACGCGCCGCGCGGCTTCATACTCGGGCGCGAATGCAGAATGTACGATCCGGCGGACCCGAAGGCCACCGTTCGCTGCTCGGACATGGATCTTGCCGACCCGGCGGTCCGCAAGCATGTCAAGGACGGCATGCGTCTGACACACCTCGGCGTGGAGTTCGGCAACGTGCTCTCGTGCGTGATTGATCAGACCGGCGGCCTCGGCAAGCTCAAGCTGCTCGGCACGGACGAGGAGAGCGACGACGAGAATCCGCTCGCACAGCTCGATGCCGAGATCGCGCTGCTCGCCGGCACGCTTCGGGAGTTGCTGGCCGCGATCGAGCAGGCGCTCAGCGGGAACGAGCCCGCACATCGCGCCGCGTGAGCGGCGCCGCCCGGCGGCGAAAGCGCTCGGCGCCGCCACGGCACCTTCCGCTCAGAACATTGCCGACCAGGTGAGATTCATCGCCGGTTCGATGGCGTCGATATTGCGCAGCATCTTGAGATTCAGCCCGATCGACGCGCCGCCCGGCGCCCACGCATGATCATAAGCAAACGACGAGCGATGCAGATCGTCGACGCCGAGCCCCCGCTCCACATTGAAGCTTAGCGAATTGCGGCCGCCGAGCAGCGGCGGCAGCACGCCGACGAACTTGGTCTCGAGCCCGACGCTGCGCGTTTCGTTGCCGCTGACATCGAACGTTTCGCGGATCAGCGCCTTACCGGTCACGCTGAACGACGAACCATGCTGCTCGCCGCGCGACCATTTCGGCAGCAGCACCGCGAGCGAGTGGCGATGGCGATTTGGCGCCTCGTGGATTTCGCCCTCGAAGCGATCGATGAAGCCGAATGGAGAGCGATACACGAGCTTCGTATCGACTGTCGAGCGCTCCCACCTCGAGCCGTGCTGGCCGTCGAGTTGCAGCACTGACTGCATCGTCCACGCCTCTCCAAGGCCCCACGACGACGTCAGCTTGGACGACGCCCGTGAGCGCTCGTCGACCCGCTTGACCGTCATGTCGGCACGAAACACGAGCGGCGCGCCGCCGCGCAGGTCAAGGCCCGTCTCGAGCGGCGAAAACTTCAACCCGAGGCCCTGCTGCGACGAGCGCTCCGTGCGCTGAAGCGACGCCTCGATCCGCTCGAGCAGCGGCACATCCGACCGCACGACGATATTCGTGTCGAGCTTCGGCCTCGACGCCGCCGAGTTCAGGTCGCCATAGTCGAGCACGGTCTTCACATCAAACAGCTGCAACGGCGCCCATGATGACGTGATCCGCGGCAAGACCTTCGTCGCGCCCTGTTGCCCGATCAAGCGCATATCGGCCGACAGCCCGAGGTCGGCCGTGCCAAGCCGCATATCAAGCCTGCTGTCGAGCTTCTCTGCCGTCGACGCGTCGACATAGATGACTTGGCCGGCCGCGATCAGCGGCACGGCAGTCCAGATGGCCAGCATGAGCGCGAATTTGCGCATTTCTTCCCCGTATCGAGTCGGTGACACCGGCCTGCTTCGAGGCTTTCGCAGGCTTTCGCGACAATCGTGCGCTGTGTATCACAGCGGGCGTGGGCATTACCAGGAACCCTGTCGCAATCATTGACTTGCGCGCTCGGGGTGGCGGTGCTTCTTGCCGTCGCGCCACACCGCAGGCCGGCGGCATCCAGAGCCGACCGTCGTTCCGCCGGCGCCCCGGTTGGGGTAGCATCGACGCCATCGAACATGTCTAGAGATCGGGGAGTTCCGCATGACGCTGACTACGCGAACCGCGACCCATTGGATTCGAGCGGCCGCACTGCTGCTCGGGTTCGCCGCCGCCGCGCCTTACGCCGCGGCGCAGTCGACAGTTTCTGCCGATGAGTTGCGCGCGGGCCGCGATTACAGGGTGATCGACCCTGCGCAGCCGACCAGCAGCCCGGAGGGGCAAGTCGAGGTTACAGAGGTATTTCAGTACAGCTGCCCGGCATGCTTCCGGGTCGAGCCCCTGCTCGAGCAATGGAAATCGCAGAGCGCCGACTACGTGAACGTCGTCCGCCTGCCGGCGGCGTGGAACGACATGTCGCAAGTGCATGCGCGCGCGTTCTACACGGCTGAGGCGCTCGGCAAGCTCGACGAGATGCATCAAGCGTTCTTCAACGAGATTCACGTGGAGCGCAACCTGCTCGAGACCGAAGACAAGCTCGCGCGGTTCTTCGCGCGCTTCGGCGTCGACGACGAGACCTTCCGCAAGACCTATAACTCGTTCAGCGTGCACGCGAAGGTGCAGCGGGCGGACGATCTGATTCGCCGTTACCGCGTGCTCGCCACGCCGAACGTCGTAGTCAACGGCAAGTACGTCACGGATGGCTCGATGGCCGGCTCCTACGATCGCTGGTTCGCGATCATCGACGCCCTTGCCGAGCAGGAGCACCAAGCCCAGTAGCAAGGAGCAGTAAGCCGCGTGCCCGGTCAGCCCGAGGAGTGGTCCTCGGGGGGGTCAGTCGCGGTCCGCGCCAAACCGCCCTGCAGCGAAACGTCTTGGTCATACTGGCCGAGCAGTGTCGCGATTCGCGCGGGGCTGCTCGGCCGACGCTGCGATAGCTGCCCGCAGGCTGCTCGTAAATTGCTACGCGTGTAAAATTGCTACCGCGTGCGCGTTTGGCGGCCATCGCGGCCGGTAAACCCGTTCCGCTCGAGCCACGCGGTCATGGTTTCGAGATAGCCTTCGGCGAGCGGGCAGCTCGTCTCCGGCAAGTCGGCGTCGAACGGCCTGCCCGCCGGCTCGGAGGCGGCGCACATCAAGTGATCTGCGTCGTCGATGACCTTGACCGATGCCGCGTCATTGACAGCCAGCGCGAACGCCTCGCGGTAGTCGCTCTCGGCGCGCTGCCGGTCGGTCCAGGCATCATGCTCGCCCCACAGTGCGAGCACCGGGATCTCGAGCGCAGCAAGGAACACGCCCGGCTCGACGTGCAGCGCAGCGGATTCCCGGAGCTCGTCGTAGCGCCGCTCGGCGGGGTAGATGTCCGCGCCGCGCTCGCTCATCGACGGCAATAGCGGGTAATCCGCGAGCGGTTCCATGGCCACGCGATAGTCCTGGTACGGCGCCTGATCACGCATCATCTGCAGCGCGTCGGCGAGGCGCCGGGCGACGGCGTCGGCCTCGTCCTCCGGATAGCCCTCACGCACGAGATTCTGCCGGGCGAAAAAGCTGAGCCGCTCGATCGGGTCTCCAGCAGGGCCGCCGACGAGGATAAGGAACGCGAGCGCGCTGCTGCGTGCGGCGGCCATCGGCGCCACCCACGCCCCCTCGCCGACCGCCCACGCACCGATGCGGCTCGCATCGATGTCAGCCCGTTCCGCCAGCGCCGCGGCGGCAGCGAGGACGTCGTCCGAGCGCACGTAAAGATCGGCGATGCCGCGGTAGCGCCCGCCGCTGCAGCCGCTGCCGGCCGCATCCCAGACGACCGTGGCGATGCCGGCCTCCCGAAACGCTGCGCGTAGTGCGGCGAAGCCGCCGTTCTCGCGAGTAATATCCGTGCGGCCGGCATCATGGAGCAGTAGCGCCACAGGGTGCGGCCCCGCGCCTTCCGGCGCATCGATAAAACCGAACAGCTGCCGAGCGGCGGACGTGAAGATGAAAGGCGATGTGCCGACCGGCGCGGAGCAGCTCTCGATGGCCCGCGAACGCGGCTCGTCACCGCAGCCGGCAAGAATCACCGCGACAGACGCGGCTCCTGCGAGCCATGCAGTGCGAGCGTTCAGCATCAAACGAGTCCTCATATGGGCTCACCTGCCCGCTGCGAATCATAGCGTACCGCTCGTCTCAAGCTCACATCCGCACGCACCGAGGAGCACGCGCCGGACGCGCTAGCGGGCGTAACGATGAGCGAGATAGGTGCCGAGAACCACCAGCGCGCAGCTCGCGACCATCGCCGCCCCTACCGGTTCGTCCAGCACGAGGGACGCTCCGACCAGTGTAATGGCGGGCATCACGAGCAGCAGCGACGAGATCCGGCCGATTCCGCCCCGGCCGAGCGCATAGAACCACAGCGCGTAGGCGGCGAGCGATGACAAGAACGACATCCAGGCCATGGCCGCCCATCCTTGCGGGGCCACCGCTCCCCAGTCCGTGCGCGGCGCCTCGGCCGCCAACAACGGCACGAGGACGATCATTGCGATGGATAACCCCCAGAAGGTCGTCGCGGCCGTGCCGATCCGCGGCGACAGGCGGCCGCCAGCGACGTAGCCCACGGCGCATATCGCGCCGCCGATGAACACGATCGCATCCCCGAGCGGCGTCCACGCGCCGGCGGACGAGACGGCCTCATCCCCGTGTGCCGCGCCGATCAGCAGCGCACAACCGCCGAGCGCCAGGGCCGTGCCGAGCCACCACAACGCGGCCGGCGCCTTGCGGTCGAGCAATGCAGCGAGCAGCACGGCGATGATCGGAATCGTCGCCAGGATCAGCGCGGCATGGCCGGCGCTGGTCCGTTCGAGCCCGATACTGAGCGTGACCGGCCAGGCCGCAAAGCTCGCGACTCCGGATAACACCAGCAGAAAGCGATCGTGGCGGCCGCGCGGAAACGGCAGGCGCAACGCGAGCGCGATGCAAACCGCGACGATGCCGGCGAGCGCGGAGCGCACCAGACCTGCGGTGAAGCCATCCATGTATTCGATGACGATCTTGTTTGCGATCGGCGTGCCGCTCCACAGCAGCAGCGTGCCGGTGCCAGCCGCGAGGGCGCTCCTTGCCGACGGCACGCTAGAGGCGTGCGGCGCGCAGTCCGTGTACGTAGTCATGAGCCCAGCCATTCTAGCAGGTCACGCACCGCGAACCGTTCGTGCAGCGGACGGCATGGCAAGCAAGGCCCTAAACGGCAGCGGGCCGGCGACCCGGAAGGTCGCCGGCCCGCGGCCGAAAATGCCTCGAGAATCGCTGCTCTTAGAACGTCAACTCAATCTCGGGCTTGCTCAGATCCACGACGAACGATGCCCGAATCGCGGCCTCGCTCAATAGATCGAGCGGCTGCTGCATCGTGAAAACTTCGTTAGGCGAAGCCGCCTGAGGATGGCGCGCCTTGACGATGATCTCCTCCATGACATTATTGCTGTTCATCGCAGCCACCGCCGACTCGCTGCCGACACTGCCTGCGACCGGAGCCGCGGCGAATGTCACCGTCGAGAGCAGCAGCCCGACGAGCCCTACGCCCAAACCGTGTCGTGCCTTCATCGCTTGCTCCTTACGCGCTTCCAAAGCGCTTGCTTTCGATGGTTGCTATTGTCGAGATCAACCCGGCCGTAATCCATCGAGAAAGCTGGAGATTCGCCTAGCTGCTTGAGGCACGCATTAAAGTCGTGAGACTCGTCACATGAGCCCTGCGACGCGCTTCACAAGATACGTCAAGATGCGACGAAAGCTATTATGTGCACGCCCTAAGCTTCAACGACGAAGGCGTCGCAGCACGGACGCGATCACGACGCGCGCATCCGTAAGCCCGAAAGCGTAACCGACAGCGTAGTAGGTGATGCCGAAAACCACCGCGACCGCCGCGGCGGCGATGAACGAGTAGACCCCAACGAGCGCTGTGCGCGCCACGTACCCCGCACCTGCGGCGAGAAGGGCGGCCGCGAGCATGAGGACGAACGGGCCGGGCTCGACGCCGACCGGACCGATACGCCGCGCAAGGCGCCGCCGCAGCATCGCCCATTCGAGCCAGGAACCGAGCGCCGCGCCGAGCGCAAGGCCAAGCGGGCCGAGCGGCAGCCCCGCCACGGCGACATCGCCAAGCAGTCCGGCCGATACCTCCAGCGAGCCGACCACGACCGGCTCGAACTGCACCATCAGCAGCGCTCCGGCGAGCGCCGATGCGGCGACACGCGCCGCTGCGATACGTGCCGGAGACTTCGTATCGCGCAGCGCGAAGAACGCCGATTGGTAAACGCGAGAGCCCGTTGATGCGATGAGCCCGACGCTGTACCCGGCAAGCGTCATCCAGACGACGAGCACGTCGGCGCGGCCGAATTCTCCGGTCTGGAATAACCCTGATACAAAGACCTCCCCGAGCAATGTCAATGCCACGAAGCTCGGCACGACATGAAACGCGACGCGGCGCAGCGCGATATTGGTCTGCTCGCGCAGCGCGGCCGTCCCTTCGGCGCGCAGCCGAGACAAATCCGGCAGCGCGGCCGCCGCGACGCTCATGCCGAATAAACTGATCGGCAGCAGATATAGCGTTTGCGCGAAGCGCAGCCGCGCCAGCGCGCCGACGGCCAGCAGGCTCGCAAGGAACAGATCGGCATAGGTGCTGAGCTGCACGACTCCGCGTCCGATGATCGCGGGGCCCGCATTGCGCACCGCCTCGCGAAATGCCGGCTCGTGGCGGCCGCCGGTGAAACGCAGCTCGCGCTCGAGCCGCAGCACCGCTGGGAGCTGCACAGTGAACTGCAGCACGCCGCCGAGCAGCGCCCCCCACGCCGCAGCCATTAGCAGGCTGTCGAGATCGAGCCGCGAGCCGAACGCGAGCAGCGTGGCGATGATCGCGGCGTTCCACAGCACCGGCGAAACATACGGCAGAAAAAATCGGCGATGGCTGTTCGAGACCCCGAGCGCCCACGCGGACAGCACGAGCACGCCCGCCATCGGAAAGAGGATCCGCGTGACCGCAATCATCAGCTCACGCCGCTCGCCCGTGAACCCCGGCGTGAACACCGAGACGAGCACCGGCGCCAGCGCGATGCCGATCAGCGCGACGCCTGCCGCGATCGCAACCAGCAGCGCGAACACCGCGCCGGCGACCCGCCCGGCCTCTTCGAAACGGCCCTTGCCGAGCAACTCCGAGTACACCGGCACGAACGACGCGCTGAGCGTGCCTTCGCCGAGCAGGTTCTGCAGCAGGTTGGGCAGGCGCAGGCCGGCGCTCAGCACATCCGCATGCAGCCCCGTGCCGAAGTAGGCCGCAAGCAGGCGATCGCGGACGAGGCCGGCGATACGGCTGGCAAGAATCCCTGCGGCGACGAGCACGGAGCCGGAGCGAGAGCGGCGCCCGCCCGGCCCGCCGAACGTCGCGGACGCGGCGGACCCGGGCTCCGGCCGCGGCTCGAGCGGGTCGGTTTGACTCAAGTCGAAAGGCGCCCTGAAAAAAGCGACGACAAGGGTACGCCAGATGGCGAAGGGCCGCTAACGCTCCGAGCGGGTCACAGCGGCCGCTTCCCGGCGCGCTTATGGCATCATCCGGCCACCATGTCTGCGTCATCGCCCGCCCCGTCGTCCACCCCCGCGCTCGCCGATGCGCACCGCCTGCTTCGCGAGGTATTCGGTTACGAGTCGTTTCGCGGCAGCCAGGAGCGCGCGCTTGGCGCGGCGCTGTCCGGACGCGACACACTCGTGCTGATGCCAACGGGCGGTGGCAAATCGCTTTGCTATCAGATTCCGGCGCTGCTGCGCGCCGGGGTCGGCATCGTCGTCTCGCCGCTGATCGCGCTGATGGAGGACCAGGTGCGCGCGCTTCGGGAGCTCGGCATTCGCGCCGCGTTCCTGAACTCGACGCTGAGCGCACGCGCGCAGCACGATGTGATCAGGGCGCTGCGCGCCGGCGAGCTCGAGCTGCTGTACGTCGCGCCGGAGCGCCTGCTTCAGCCCCAGACGCTTACGCTGCTCGCAGACGTGCCGCTGTCCATCATCGCGATCGACGAGGCGCATTGCGTCTCGCAGTGGGGGCACGATTTTCGTCCGGACTATCTCGCGCTCGATCAGCTGCGGGAGCACTTCCCGAGCGTGCCGCGTATGGCACTGACCGCGACGGCGACTCCGCCGACGCGCCGCGAGATCGTCGAGCGGCTGGACCTCGGCGATCCCGAGCTGTGCATCGACGGCTTCGACCGGCCGAATAT
>CAZFJU010000004.1:30898-43783 GCA_964518995.1 uncultured Gammaproteobacteria bacterium | reverse complement strand
CCCTGGCTCAGCGCGGCGATGTGCCGGTCGCAGGCGGGCCGCTCGAGCTCTTTCGCCGCGACGGCATCCGCTTCGCGCCTTCGCGCGTACGCTCGTCGAGCAGCCTGAGTTGCTCTTGCGCGCGCATCGGCCCATCGATATTGCAGACGAAGACGTCGATTCCGCTCACTTGACCGCCTTCGCCGACCACCGGCGCAAAATGATGCTGATAGAACGCGGTTTCGCCGGCCCGTTGGACCTTGAGAATCAGGCGCAGCGCCGTGCCTCCGTCCAGCAGCCGCTCCAGGTCGCGGCCGACCTCCGCGGTGTGCGCCGGCAGCACCTGATGCAGCGGCCGGCCCAGCGCGTCCTCGACCGCGGTGCCGTACGCCGCTGCAAGCCAGGCATTGATGTGCGCGCAGCGCATGGCCGCATCCAGATGCAAAAAGCCGATCGGTGCACGGCCGATTACGTCGTCGAAACTGCGATCCATCGGCCGCATATGGCGGCGGCGTCGATAGGCGTCGAGCCGCGTGACCGGCGGTCTCGGCTTCGAGCTCATCGGAGGCTCCCTGCGACGGGCGGCGCCGTCCCGGCCTCGGCTTTACGGGTGCAGCCAGCATAGGAGGAGTGGCCGTGAGCCGGCCTAAGCGTCTCCACAATCGTCACCGCATCATCCTCTGTTCCTGCGTGCGCCACGATCCGTCCAACCGCCAGCGACGTGGTCAGCCGACTCTCGACCGATTGCGTCTTGCCTCGCGCGCCCTCAAAGCGTATAAGGTGCGCGGGTTTTCTGGCGCTTGAGCCGGGTGGACCGGAGCGACTTCGAGCGTCACCGTCAACCTGTCATTCGGGCGCGAATTCAAGCAAAATCCACATCGCGGATCGTCGACGCGGATAGCGCCGATGCCGCGGCCGGAAGACATGTCGGGGTGTAGCTCAGCCTGGTAGAGCACTGCGTTCGGGACGCAGGGGCCGTAGGTTCAAATCCTATCACCCCGACCACTCTTTCCTTTCCAAGTTACTCATATCCCTTGATTTAGGTGGGTCGAGCCCGCCTCCGAGTCCGCCTCGTCTGAACTCTCGGGCGCGCGAATTCTTCTTGATTCTATACCAACCTACGTCTCTGGCGTACGCGGCGACTGCTTAGGTTCGCCCCGAGGTTCGCCCGAGCACGGAACCTCATATCGATTTTAACTATCGTTCTCAGCTCTCTGAACTTAGAGAATTTCTATGCGCGATCGCGCGATGTCTGGGTGGATAGCCTCGGTAGCCGCTGCGCCGCCCGGCCCGGCTTCGGCCGCGATCACCCGGGTACCGGCGAGCAGCCACCAGAGCAAGATGGCGATGCACAGCAGCATCAGCCCGGCCGCAGGCATGGTCCGAAGCCAACGCTCGCTGTCGGCCATCGCGCGACCAATCCGCGCCCACGGGCGGTCGACTCGCCGCGGCAATGACGGTACTGATGGCCGCGGCAGACGATCGGCGAGCCCGGCCAAGCGCGTCACGATGACCAGCACGTCGCCTTCCGGCACGACGAGCCTCGGCCCGTATCGCCGCCACAGCCACGCGATACCCGCAGCGGCCAGGAGCGGCCAGCTCGCGTCCAGCACCTTACCGAACGAAGGCGCCGCGACGAGCCCGTAAGCGGCCGCCCACCCCCACGGCGCGGCGAGACCGAGCGCGACGAGCACCATCCACGCGGGTGCGAGCGGCTGAGAATCGGCGTCTCGACGCGCCAATGCGAGCATGTGCAACATCAGCAATGCTGTCGCGAGCGAGCTGAGCGAGAGCAGCAGCGGCGCGCCCGAGAACGGCATGCCGATCGCATCGGATAGCGCGCTCTTCGCGAGCGCGCCGCTGGTCAGCGGCGCCCCGGCGAGCGCCAGCGCGGCGGCCCATACCGCGGCCATGCGCAGCTTCGATGCGCCCGGTCGATTGCCGGCGGCCAGAAACAGTGCCGTCTTATTCAAGCCGTGATGCAACACCAACAAGCCCACCATCGGAATCGCCGCCGCGCGTGCGTCGGCGCTCGCAAGGCTCGCCGCAAAGCCTGCGAGCAGCAGGCCCATCTGGCTTACCGTGGAATAGGCCAGCACCGTTTTGAGGCGCGTCTGCCCAAGACCTGCCGCCGCCCCATAGAACGCCGTGCCGAGGCCAAGCGAAAAGAACAGCGCAACGGGCGCGTCGGGCGGCCATGCCGCCGGCGGCAGAAAGCGCAGCCAGCCGATCAGCCCCGCCTTCACGATGACGCCGCTCAGCACCGCACTCGCCGGCACGGGCGCCACTGGGTGCGCAAGCGGCAACCAGATATGCAGCGGCACGATGCCCATCTTCACTGCGAAACCGACGAACAGGCACCACCCTGCGAGCCCGGCGCCGTCATCGCCGTACAACGCGCCGAGCTCCGCCAGCGCGAAGTTGCCGAAGCGCGCGGCGAGCAGCAGCAGCCCGCCTAGAATCAACGCTTCGCCGGCCAGCGCCAGCACCAGATAAAGGCGCCCTGCCCCGAGCGCCTCCGGGCTACGCTGATGAATGATCAGTCCATAGATAGCGAGCGTCATGGCGACGTAACCGAGGTAGAACCCGGCGGCGTCGGCGGCCAGCATGATCAGCAGCATCGCCCCCAGTGTCAGCAGCCAAAGCAGCTGGAACTGGAACACGTGCCGGTCGAGCGCACGGCTCGCGCGCCAGGCCGCAGCGCAAAACGCCAGTCCACACAGCAGCAGCAGCGGTCGATTCACGGCGTCGACGTGCAGACTCGTGCCGAGCAGCACGGCGTCGAGGCGCAACGGGGCGACGTCGGTAAAAGCGAGGACCAGAGCCGGCACGGCCGCGGCGGGCAGTGCTGCGCTTGCGACGCGCCGCGTAGGCTCGAGCACGAGGAGCAACGCGAGCACACATGGCGTCAGTAATGTGAGCGCAATCATCGGTAGACCTGCTCGACGATCAGCGTGACCCAGATCAGCGGGCTCCAGGCGTACCCTGGGAACAAGCCGGCCGCGAGCGCCGCCGCGGCGACGAACACCGTTGGCCCGACTAGGGCGACGCGCACGGCTCGGGGCAGCGCCGTCTCTTGCGGCCAGCATGCGGGAGCCGGCCTGAACCAAATGCGGCGCAACATCGGCAACATGTAGCCGGCGTTGAGCAAGGTGCTGGCCACGAGCACCGCCACGATCCACGGCCGCCCCGCCTCGATCGCGCCGATGCCGAGAAACCATTTGGTGATGAACCCGGCCATCGGCGGCAACCCCATCATGCCGAACGCACCGAGCGTGAAGCAGACGCTGGTCCAGGGCATACGCCGCCCGACACCGTCGAGCTCCGAAACGCGATGCACACCGAGCTGCTCGGCGAAGTTGCCGGCGCAGAAGAACAGCGTGATTTTCATCAGGCCCTGGTGCACCAGGTGCACGAGACCGCCGATCGCAGCGAGCGGGCCACCCGCGGCGACACCGAGCGCGATGAACGACACCTGACTCACCGTGGAGTACGCGAGCCGCCGCTTCAGATCCTGCTGAGTGAGCGCCCGCAGCGAGCCGTAGAGAATGGTGACGGCCGCCGCATAGACGAGCATATCGGTCAAACCCAGCTGCCCGGCGAGCTCGACTCCGTATACGTCCTGCACGAGCCGGACGAGTCCGAAGGCGCCGGCCTTGACGACGGCCACCGCGTGTAACAGTGCGCTGACCGGCGCCGGTGCAACCATCGCCGACGGCAGCCAACCATGCAGCGGCACGAGCGAAGCTTTGACTCCGAGCGCGATCATCAGCAGCAAGAAAATCAGCCTGAGCTCGGTTTCCCGTCCCGATGCGAGATCGGCCAGCGTGCGTGCGCCGGCGAACTCGTGTCCGCCGGTAAGACCGTGCAGCCAAACCACCCCGATCAGCAGCAGAGCGCTGCCGGTCAACGTGTAGATCAGGTAGCGGCGGCCGCCGGCCAACGCCGCGGAGGTGCCGCGATGCGTGATCAGCGGCCACGTCGCCAGCGTCAGCAGCTCGTAGAAGATAAAGAACGTGAACAGATTGCCCGCCGCGGCAATGCCCATCGTCGCGGCAACGCACAGGCTGAAGAAACCGAAGAATCGTGCGCGGTCGGGGCTGCGCTCGAGATACGCGATTGCATAGATCGTGGTCACCAGCCACAACAGCGCCGACAGCGTCGAGAACAGCATGGTCAGCTCGTCGGCATGCAGCACCAGATCGAGCCCCGAGAGAATCGGCAAGCGAAATTCGAAGCTCTGCCCGCGGCGCACCGCAACGAGCATCAGCGCGATCAGCACCAGCTTCGCGACCGCACCGGCGATATTCAGCACGGTGCGCGTGCGGCTGCGCTGCTCGCCGGCGAGGAAGATCAGCACCGCCGTCAGCAGCGAAGTGCCGACGACAAACAGCGGCATCGCGGGCGGGAGCGCCATCAGGGCGATCCCCCAGCGAATGGGCCGTCACCGAGCAATGCGAGGACTGGCGCGGAGACGAAGCCGGCCGCCAGCGACAGCATGGCGAGCAGAAACGCCATGAGACCGAGCAGCGCCGATGGCCGCTCCCAAGCGGACTGCGTGGATTCGGGCGAGCGCAACGCGGCGGCCAACACTCGGAAGACATATGCCGACGCCAGCAGGCTGCCGACCGCGATCACCGCCATCCAACCCCAGGCCCCTTGATGCCAGGCGGCTTCGAGCAGCATCCACTTGGCGAGAAAGCCGCCGCTCGGCGGCAGCCCCATGATGCTGATGCCAGCCAGACCGAACGCAAACAGGCTCACCGGAACGGCGCCATCCGCGCCCGCGATGCGCTCGAGCCGATCGTTGCCGCCAAGCGCGTGCATGATGTTCATCGCTGCGAGGAACATCGCCGACTTCGCGAACGCATGCGACACGAGGTGGTAGATTGCGCCGTGCCACGCGAGCACCCCGGCAAGCGGAAAAAGCAGCAGGAGATAACCGAGCTGCGCCACGGTCGAATAGGCGATGACCAGCTTCAGGCGCGGTTGCACGAGCGCGGCGACCGAGCCGTACAGGATCGCGCTCGCGCCGAGCAGGCCCATCAGCACTGCCAGCGCGTCGGCGTCGAGCCCGCTACCCGCCCAGAACCAGAGTCGGTACAGCAGGTATAGCGACAGCTTCACGACGATGGCCGAGAGCATCGCGCTGACCGCGCCGGGCGCCGCGGCATGAGCCGGCGGCAACCACACGTGCAACGGGAAGATCGCCGTCTTCAGCAGCAGGCCCGCCGTCATCAAGATCAACGCAACTTCCGACAGCGGTTCCGGGCCGACCAGATCCGCGAGCAAGTACATATCGAGCGTACCGTACGCGCTGTAGAGCAGCGCGAGCCCGAGCAGATACGCGAGCGACGCCAACAGCCCCATCAGCAGGTAGCGCATCGCCGCGCGCAGCGCTTCGCCCCCGGCGATCGCGATCAGCGGCACGGCCGACAACGTGACCAGCTCGAGCGCTACGTACAGGTTGAATAGATCGGCAGATAGCAGCAGCGCGTTGGTTGCGGCGACGAGAATCATCCATGGCGGCCAAAAGCGCTGCCCAGCGGCGGACGCCGGCGGATACTCGACATGTGCCGCGACGCCGGCGAGCCCGAAGACCACCGCCGCCAGCCACAGCAGCAACAGCGACACGCTGTCGGTAACCAGGCGGATGCCGAGCGGCGCGGCGAACCCGGCAAGGTTTTGACTGAATGCGCCACCGCTCGACACCGCGGCCGACAGCGGCACGAGCCAGAGCAGCGGCACGGCCAGCGCGGCAGCGACCAGCAGACGACGCATGCCGCCCGGCAGCAGCGGCAGCATGCAAGCCGTGACCAACGGCCAGAAAACCAGCAGCGCCTGGGCTTCAACCGTCATCGTCGGCAGTGCGGTCGAGGCTGGCGCTACCGGTTTCGCGATACAGCCGCACGAGCAGCGAGAGCGCGAAAGCGGTCGCGGACACCGCGACGACGATGCCGGTGAGCACGAGAGCCTGCGGCACCGGATCGACCCAGCTCGCACTGCGGCCGGACGTCACCAGGATCAAGAACACCGCGCTGCTCATCATGTTGAGCGCAATAAGCTTTCGCAGCACGTGCTGCGCGATCAGCAACCCATATGCGCCGATACCGAATACGCCAGCGGCGGCCAGCAGAAAGACGGCGTCGCTGTCGATCACCGGCGCATCCCCCCGGCGCCAAGAAACAGCAGCACCAGCGTAGTAGCCACCGAGATCATCAAGGCGGCTTCCAGCACGTAGACGGCCCAGTACCCGGGCAGCGCCAATGTCGGCTGACCGGCGGCGAGCACGCCGAGCCCGACAGCGCTGAAGGTGAGGACACCGACGATCAAGCAGACGAGCTGCCAGAGCGGCGCGTCGGCCACCGGCCGGAGCCGGCCCGTCAGCGCGAGCAGCACTCCGCCCGCCGCCAGCACCGCGCCCGCCTGAAATGCTCCTCCGGGTGCGAACCCGCCGGCATGCAGCAGATGACCGGCGATCAGGATCGTAAGCGGCACCACCACCGCCAGCAGCGCGCGCACCAGCGGCAGATCCGCATTCCCCGACGTCCATGCGGGCGGCGCATCGTCTCCGACGACAGCCCGCATGCCGAGCCAGACGGTCAATAGCACGGCCAGCTCGAGCAGCGTGTCGTAGCCGCGAAACGCGAGCAGCACGCCGGTGACCGGATTCGCGATGCCGGTGTCGGCAAGCGCTTCCTGCGCGAGCTGCCCGGCCGTGCCGGCACCGGCCGGCAGATCCACCGTCACTCGGCCGATAGCCGCCACCAGCGCGGCGACGAGGATGCCGATCGGTCCGGCGAGCCGCGACCGCCGCCGGTACGGGCGCACTTTTTTCTCCGGGTCCGCGTCCGCGAGCCGACCATAGGTTGCGAGCAGCAACGCGCCAGTGATGCCCGCACCGATCGCCGCCTCCGCCAACGCGAGATCGGGTGCGCCGAGCCGAGCCCACGCGAGCGCCATCACTAAGCCGAACACGATGAACAGCACGATGGAGCGAAACAGCGTCGCACCGCGCACGGTCTGGAGCGCGAGCCAAATCAAGCCGAGGCCAAGGAGAACGTCGAGAGCCAGCGTCACGGACGATCGCCCCGTTGGCTGCGGTGCAGCTCATGGCGGGCGATCAAGTGGGCGGATACGCTGGCCGCGAGCATCCCGAGCAGCCAGATGATCGCCAGCAGGCCGGCCACCCGAAGCGACGCGGAGCGCACCGCAAGTGCCGCCGCAACGAGACCGAGGCCCATGGTATCGGCCTTGGTCAGCGCATGCAGTCGGGAATGCACATCCGGGAAACGCAGCAAGCCGACGGTGCCGGCGAGATAGTAGAAACATCCGGCGATCAACAACGCGGCGACGACGACGTCGTGCAGGCTCAAGGCGCAGCGTCCTCCTCGTCGTCCGCCTCGCCGAGCCCGGCGAATGCGACGGTGATGATCGCGGCCAGCATCACGAATAGCAGCGCCACGTCGCGCAGCGCCTCGAGCTCGAGAATTTCCGCCATCAACAGGATCATGGCGACCGTGGTGCTGCCGAACAGCAACGCCGCAAGCATGCGGTCCGCCGCCGTGGGCCCTCGGTATACCCGCAACATGCCGGCAGCCAGATTCGCGGCGAGGAACAGCACTGCACCGGTCAGGAGCACGCTCATACCTGATCCTCCAGCGAGAAGATCCACGCGATCCGCTGCTCGAGGTCGCGGAAGGTCGCCGCGCTTTCGTCGGACAGCGCGTGTAGTGTCAGGGTGTCGCCCTCGATGTCCGCGCTCAGCGAGCCCGGCACCAGGTTGACGATCGCAAGCAGCAGCGTGCGCGGCTGGCCCGACGGCACTCTCAGCTCGTGAGACTGAAGATGCGGCTGCAGCGGCAGACGCGGATGCAGCGCACGCAACGCGACGTCCGTCGCGCCTTGCACCAGGATGCGAATGAAGTAGCCGACGAAGACGATCAACCGCAGCGGGCGCCACGGATACGGATCACCGATCGCGAGCGTTGCGCCGACCGCGGCGCCGGCGGCAGCGAAGGCCGCGCCGAGCCACCACGCCGTCGCGCCGTTCAGCGCCATCCACACCGCCATCAGCACGATGAATGTCTGCAGCGCCGAGACGACGCGGCTGCTCAATCGGGACGGACGTCCGTCTCGATGTGAAGGGTATGCACTCATCCGACTTCGTATGACGGCGCATGTTCAGTGCGGCTGCGGGCCGCTGGGTCGCGTGCCGGCCTCAGCGCTGTACCCGATCGCCCTTGAGATAGATGTCGGCGATTCGGCGGGTGTTCGTGATGTCGTCGAGCGGATTGGCTTCGAGAACGAGGAAGTCCGCGCTCTTGCCGGCAGCGAGCGTGCCTGCGTCGATGCGCAGAAACTCCGCCGAATTGCGGGTCGCGGCAACGATGACCTCAGCCTCGCTGAGTCCAGCGGCCACCATATCGGCCATCTCGATATGCGGAGCCCACGAAGAATTTCCGTCCGTGCCCAACGCGATACGCACGCCTTCTCGAGCCAGTCGAGCCAGGTTGCGCGCCTGCAGCTCGTACGCGGCGCGAGCTTCGGGCGTTATGCGTGGCGTTTCGAGCCGCTCGATAGTGCTCTCGGGCACGCGCCCCTGCAGCCACGCAAAGCTTTGCTCGGCGCCCCGCTCCGGAAGATTGGGCACGAGGACGACATGCGGCCGCTCTTTGAAAAGCGTCACGAGCTCGTCGTCGACGTCCGTGTCGCGTATTCCGTGTGCGAACGCGTCGATGCCGGCGCGAAGCAGCGCTTTCGCATCGTCGAGCGCATAAATGTGCGCGGTCACCCGCAAGTCATGCCGATGGGCCTCATCGATGATGGCCTGGTACACGGCGGGCGCCAGCTTATCGTACTGGCCGTTCCGGTCATCCACCCAGATTTTGACGATATCGACTTGCATTTCCGCAAGCTCGCGCACCGCGGCACGCGCGTCGCTCTCGGTCGTCACCCAGTGCGGTGCCTCGGAACGGCCGGGCTCAGGTGCGGTGAGGCCGCGTCCAGCGGTGCGATAGCGCGCGACGCCCGGCATCGACTCGCTCTCGGCGCGGACTTGCACCGGCGTATCGCCGACGTCATGGCCGAGACTCAGCGCGGCGCCGACTCCGAAACGCGCCCGCTGCCGGAGATCCTCGAGCAGTGCCTGCCGATCGGTGCCGAGATGAGTGTGCGTATCGATGATGGCCGGCATGACGGTCATGCCGGCAAGGTCGACCCTATCGGCCTCGGGCGGCGCATCGACCTCGCCCGCCGCGCCGACAGCAGTGATACGTGCGCCTTCGACCACGAAAGTGCCGTTCTCGATCGGCGCCGACTCGTCTCCGATGATCAGGCGGGCGCCTTCGAATACCGTCACCCGATCCGCAGCGGCGTCATCCGGCGCTTGCGGGTGCGCGGCGCACGATACGAACGCAAGCATCGGCAAATAGAACCATTTCGCGGCGTCCTTGATCATCGTTGTTCCGCCTTTGGTGCGTGGCATCAATGTGATTCAGGCACTTACAGCTGCAAAGTCCGCGGAGCTCTTGCATGATCAGCGGTCGATTGTCTGATCCGCTACTCGAGGCTCAATAAATAATCTGCGATGGCCTCGATATCGTCCTCGGAGAGCAGCGCGAGGCTGTCCTCGATCACGTCGACCATGGTTCCGCCGGCGACGTCGCCGTCCGGGTAGAAGCCCGTCGTCAAGAACAGAATGAGTTGATTGCGGCTCCAGCGTCCAAGGTTGCCGTTCCGCGTGATATCCGGCGCCCGCCCGCCGGCCGATCCGCTATCGGCACCCTCGAGATGGCTGCCGGATTTGAGCCCGCCGAGGAACCCTCGCGGCGTGTGGCACTCGCCGCAGTGCCCCAACGTGTTCACGAGGTAAGCGCCGCGGCTCTCGGCGTCGGCGGCTCTATCCTCAGGATCGAAGAACATCCATCGCCATGGGCCCAGCATGGAGCGGTAGCGATACGGGAACCCGAGATCGTGCGGCTCCGTTTCGCGCCGGACCGGCTCGATGCCTTGCAGGTACGTGAACAAATCCTCCACGTCGCTATCGCGCATGCCGGCGTACGACGTATACGGGAATGAGGGATAGTAGTACGAGCCATCGGGCGCCTCGCCGAGGCGGACCGCATTGCTGAACTGCTCCAACGTCCACCCGCCGATACCGGTCTCGACGTCAGGCGTGATGTTCGGAGAATAGAAGGTGCCGAAGTCCGTTGGCAAGGAATGGCCGCCGGCAAGCGGGATAGGGTCCACCTGGGCGGTGTGGCACGCGACGCAGCCGGACGCGTACAGCACGTATTTACCGCGTGCGGCGGGGTTGTCGGAATTCGCGTCCGCCTCGATACCCCCATCGAGCGGAGTCAGGTCCACGGCCAATGCGTGCGACATCGCGAGCGCCGCAATGCCCAGCACCGTCATCGATCTGATGGCTGCACTCCATCCCTTATGCGCTTCGATTCTCATGTCCCCATCCGTGTGCTCGAAAGCCGCCGATAGCCGCGACGACTCATTTCATTCTCGATAGATGTCGTGACAAGCCCCGCAGGCTCGCCCAACGCCGGCAATGCTGCGCAGTATGCCACCGCGCTCGCCGGATTCCACAGCCGATCCTAAATCCTCTGCAGCCGCGGCAAGGCCGGCCGCCTTGTCTGCGAAATCGGGGCTGTTGTCCCAAATCAGATCTCGTGCTTCCGTTTCGACGCCGAAATTGCGCGTATCGATTTCGAACGCCTCACCGATCATGCTCGCGAGGTAACCGATCCGCTCGGCGCTCAACGCGATACGGTCCGGCTCGAAAGGCCGTTCATTGCCCAGCATCTGCGCCATCGGCGCCATGTTCCACGCCAACAGCCGAAAGACCGATTGGCGAGTCTCTGCAGCCAGCGCCGCATCCTCTGCCGACAGCTGTTGAGCCGGCACAGCGGCCGATACCGACATGCAAAGCGCAAGCAGCGCGCCGACAACCCGATCCTTCATCGCTTCCCTTTCGCCGTTATTCAGTGGTTCAAATGGACAGCACGCCGGTGCTGTTGCCGAAGCTGTCGCGATGAATGCCGAGCTTCTCCAACAGGCCGAGATGCAAATTGGCCAGCGGCGTCCGTTCCGGAAACACTAGATGGCGCCCGCCTTCGAGCGCTCCGGACGCTGCGCCGAGCAGCAGAATCGGCAATGGAGCGTAGTTGTGCTCATTGGCATCGCTGAGGCTGCTGCCGAAAAGCACCAACGAGTGATCGAGCAGCGTGCCATCGCCATCCGGCGTGCTCGCAAGCTTGTCGATGAAGCGCTTCAGGATACCGATGTGATAAACGTTGATCCTCGCGAAACGCTCCATATTCTCGCGCTCGTTGGAGTGGTGGGAGCAGTTATGAAACCCTTCGTTGACGCCGCTGCGCGGGAACCGCACGTTGCTGTTCTCCTTGGTCAGCATCAGCGACGAGACGCGCGTCATCTCGGTTTGGTACGCCAGCACTTGCAGATCGAACATCAGCTCGGTGTGGTTTTCGAAGTCGCGCGGAATGCCGATCGGCTTCTGCGGGAGATCGACGTCGGCGGACAGCCGCTCGTCAACCATTTGCACGCGGCGCTCGACCTCGCGGACCTCCGCGAGGTAATCGGCCAGCCGCGCTCGGTCCGCGGCGGGCAACGCTTTGTTGAGGCTTTCGACCTGGTCGATGATGGAATCGAGCAGGCTCGCATGCTGCTGCCGGCGCGCCGCCCGGAGCGCATCGGTCGAGCCATCCCCGAACAGCATCTCGAAGACGAGCTGCGGATTATTCTCCATCGGCAACGGCAGCGTCGCATCCTTCCACGACAGCGTATTGCTGTACGCGCACGTGAAATTTTGCCCACAGCTCAGGCTCGCCGACTCTATCGATAGCTCGAGCGACGGCAACGGAGTATCGCGGCTAATCTCTTGCGCCGCGACTTGATCGAGCGAGACGCCCACCCGGGTCGAGCCCTGCTTCGGATGCGCTGCAGTCAGGAAAGCAGCCGCCGCGCGCCGGTGGTTCTGTGCGCCGCCGGAATCTTCCCCGTCCAGTGGACCGACCGGCTCGTTCGCAAGGCCGCTGACGACGGTGAGGTAGTCCCGATACGGTGCAAGCGGCTGCAAGATTGGGCTGAGCTCGAAGCCCTTGCCGACCGTCGCCGGCGTCCATTTGTACATGGTCGCGCCATGGGCATTGTAAATGCAGGTCAATCGCGGGGTAGGCCGCGCAGCGGTCTGCGCCAGCGCCGTGCTGGCCGGGACCATCGAGTCGAGCAGCGGCAATGCGACGGCGGCGCCGGCGCCGCGCAGCAACGTCCGTCGTGACACATGCTTCTTGGTGATGAACATCGTTACGACCCGCCTGTGTTTGCGTGTGCCACCACTTCATCGTCCGTACCTGCCATTTTTGCTCGGAACTGAAATGCCGATGACGCGACGATGCCCTTGACGATCGCACTGACGCGATACTCTTCGCTTTCCGCTCTGCGCAGCACGGCCCGGACGGCCGGCATATCGCCGTGCTCGACGTTTCGACCCAACGCGAACATCATCATCTTCTTGATCAGCGCCTGCACGAAGAGCGTCTCGCGCTTCAGTAGCTCGCTGCGCAGGCCTTCAAGCCCATGCATCTCGATACCATCCCACAGTATCGCCGTGGAATCGATCGGGCCGGCCTCCGTCACGACGCGCCACTCGCCGATCGCGCTGAAATTTTCGAGAGCGAAGCCCACCGGATCGATCAGATCGTGACACGCGGCGCACGCTGGATTCGCCCGATGCTCCTCGAGCCGCTGCCGGATGGTTCGCGGCACACCGCCCGCCGGCACGCTCGTGCTCAAGTCCGCCTCGACGGCCGGCGGCGGCGGCGGCGGATGAACGTCCAGCAGATTCTCGAGCACCCAGACGCCGCGGATCACCGG
>CAZFJU010000004.1:0-30888 GCA_964518995.1 uncultured Gammaproteobacteria bacterium | reverse complement strand
ATCCGGCGCGGACGTGATCGTCAGGATGCTGCCGTGCCCGAGCAGCCCGCCGCGCGTTCCGTCGGCGAGCATGACCTTGCGGAAATGGCTTCCGCGCACGTGCGGAATGCCGTAGTGCCGGGCCAGCCTCTCGTTGACGAACGTGTAGTCTGCCGTCAACAGCTCGAGGACGCTGCGATCCTCGCCGACAATCGTCTCGAACAGTAGCTCCGTCTCCCGCCGCATCGCGACCCGCAGGCTCTCGTCGAAAGCTTCCGAGACCGGATTCGCCGCGGCGAGGTTCTGCAACCCGAGCCACTGGCCGAAGAAGCGCCCGGCGAACGCCGCGGATTTCGGATCCGCAAGCATCCGCTCGACCTCGACGGCCAGCACGTTCGGGTCGGACAACGTGCCGCGCTCAGCGAGCGCCAGCAGGCGGTCGTCCGGGATGCTGCTCCAGATGAAGAACGACAACCGCGATGCCAGCTCGTAGTCGTCGATGCGGTAGATCTGTCCGGTTTCGACGCCCGGCGGCTCCGCTTCGAAGCGGAAGATGAATTGCGGATCGAGCAGCACGCGCGTCAGCGCGTACTGGACGCCCTTCTCGAAGCCGCCAGCGTCGTAACCGTCCGCGAAGAATTTCATCAGCACGGCCAGCGAATCGTCGTCCACGGGCCTGCGGTAAGCGCGCGTCGCAAGCCGAGTGAAAATTTCTCGCGCGCAGGATTCCGCGCGGGTGCCGTCGTCGGGCTGACAGACAAAGATCTGCTTCCGGCTGGGCGTTTCGCCGGCGGACGTCGCGTTGAAGGGGCCGGTGATGCTGAGGCTGGTCACGCGCGTGGTGTCTGCCCAGGTCGTATGCAGATCGTTCACGCCGTGCGCCGCGCGCGTCGGAACGAACGCCGCCTGCACGGTATGAGGGCCAGCCGTCACGGGCACCCTGACGGTTCCGGACGCACCCGGCGCAAGCAGTTGCACGCGCTGCCCATCGATCACCAGCTCGACCGGGTCCTCCGCGCCGACGGCGTCGAGCGCGAACAGGGCCCTGCCGCCGCTGCGGCCGACCGAAATCTGATACTCCGCATCCAACGGGAACACGTGCTCGGCGGAGATGCCGCCGCGCGTGCCGAGCGGCATCCCGTCGAGGTGTGCGTGCTGCGACTCGCCGGTGGGCCGATAGCTGGTCGTCGCCTGCTCGGTCTCCATGTCGCCGACGGCGAGCATGCTGATGCGCGTCGCGGCTTTCAGATACGCCTGGAGCAGCGTCGGCGAGACCGTCAACGCACTGGCCACGGTATCGAAGCCGCCGGCGGAGTCGTCCGCCGGCAGCAGCTCCGCGGCATCGACCGGCAAGTCGAGCAGGTCGCGCACGGCGTTCTGATACTCGAGCCGATTGAGACGCCGGAGCTGCGGAACGGCGATGGCCGGTGCGCGCTGGGCCGCCAAGTCGATCGTCGATTCGAGCGCAGCGAGAAACGCGTCGAGCGTCTCGGGCGCAGGGCGCGGATTCCCTGGCGGCGGCATCATGCCGGCCTTCAAGCGCACTAGGATGGCCTCCCAGGTGTCCGTGAAGTCGTGCAGCTCGCTGGCCTGAAGAAGCTCGAAGGAAAACCCGCCGGCGAACTCCTCGAAGTTGTGGCAGTCGAGACAGTAGCGCTCGACCACCGCCCACTCGTTGGCGCCGAGCACCTGGGCCTCGGCTGCGCCCGGCGCCGCGGCGATCGTCACGCACCATGCGGCCATGACGCTGCAGCCAAGGTGTGCGATTCCTCGCCGCCGCATCGCGTCAATCATGCTCATTCCTCGCGGCAGCGCGTTGCGCCTCCATGAGCTCGGCCAAAAGCGCGATGGTCTCCGGCTTCTGCTCCTGGCCGACGGCAGCCAGAAACACGCCCTCCGCCCACTGCATCGCGGTGCGTCCGACCGCATCGACGACATCGAGCTGCGCCCCATGCTCGGCCAGAAAGCGGACGATATCGTTCGAGCCGCGATTCACGGCGCCGAGCAATGCAGTCAATCCCATCGAATTGGCGGCGTTCACGTCCGCGCCCTGCGCGAGGCACAGCTTCACCGCTTCGAGCAGGCTCTCCGGGGACTCGGTGTACGTCTGGTCGACAGTCCAGTTCACGCCGGCCGCCGCCATCAACGGCGTCGTGCCCAGGTAGGTCGGGATGTTCGGATCGGCGCCATGCTCGAGCAGCAGGCGCATCGTTGTCGTGTCGCCGGACAGCGCGGCGCGAAAGAATGGCGTTTGCCCCGTCACATCCACCCAGCTGACGTCATTCAATGCGTACAGCCACATCTTCTGCGGCGGCCACTCCGTGGTCCGAGCGTTCACGTTGGCGCCCTCGTCGAGCAGCCGCACGATCATCTTCAGCACGGCGGGCCGATCCACGCCGTTATCCGTCGGCTCGCCCTCGAGATTGCTGTTCATGTCGAGGTTACGGTAGTCCACCGACGCGAATAGCGGTGTCCGGCCCCAGAAATCCGCGACATTGACCTTGGCGCCCCGATCGAGAAGCAGGCTCGCGACATCGAGCTGATTGTTCAGCAGCGCCATCAGGAGCGGCGTGATTCCATTGGCCTCGGCGAGCTCTTTGTCCGCACCCGCTTCGACCAGCAGGCGCGCCGCGTCCGCGAAGCCTTCACGTGCCGCATACAGCAGCGCGGACATCCCGCCTTCCCGCGGGTGCCGCTCGCCGCGGTCGGGACGACCGGCGCGGTTGATCCCAACACCTTCGGAACCGCAGCCCGTGCCTTTGCACGGCGGATGGAAGACGGGACGCGGACCGAGCTTGGTTTGCGCGTTCACGTCTGCGCCATGCCGGACCAGCACGGGGATTACGTCCGCGCCGCCGGTGCGCGCCGCGATCATCAGCGCGGTCTGTTGATATTCCGGCTCCCGCGCGTCGATGATCGCGCCCTGCGCGATCAGCAGCTCGGTCAGGTCGGCGCGGCCGCCTCCTGCGGCCGCCATCAGCACGGTCTCGCCGGTCAGCGCGCGAGTATTGGCGGAGGCGCCTGCATCGAGCAACGCTGCCACGATCTCGAAGTTGCCGTTTTGCACGGCGAGCCATAGCGGTGTGACGCCATTTCGATTCGCGAGGGTCGGGTCAGCCCCAGCGGCCAGCAGCGCGGCGACCACCTCGAGATGATCGTTCAGCACAGCGACTTGGAGCGAGGTGCTGCCGTCGATCCGGAGTGTGTTCGGATCCGCACCGGCGTGCAGCACTTCGGATACTGTGGCGACGTCGCCGCCCTGAACGGCGTCGAGCAACGCAAGCTCGGCGGCCAACGGCGGCACGGCGAATACCAAACATACCCACGTTGCGAGCGCGCGCGCGCAACGGTAACGGAACCCGCGGCGGCGATCGACTTCTCGTTTCATTGGCTCCACCCCGGGCACTTCGTACGAACGCCCGCGCTGTTCCCGCCCGGTCCGTCCTCGAAGTCGCCCTCATGCCGTGCGCGACACGGCTAATCCGACCTCCGAGCCTCTCGCAACTGCCGGATCAGCAAATTGACGCTGATCACCATGTCCTCGAGCGTCGGCACCGCCTCATTGAGGCTCACCCGATAGCGCCCATTGACGATCAGCGCCGGCAGCTGCTCCGCAAAGTAGGCGTCGGTCCGCCGCGCTGCTTCGTCAACCGCGGCCCGCACCGCCGGATCGCGCCATGTCGCAGCAAACCGCTCGGCGTCAACGCCATGCTCCGCGAACAGCGCCTCGATCTCTTGCTCGCTTCGAAGCGGCTCCCCATGCTCGGCGATCGCCTCGAAGGCCCCGCCGTGCACGCTCGGAAGCACCCGGAGCCGCTCCGCGGTATAGAACAAACGCGCGTGTGTGCGCATGATTTCGTGCCAGACGGCCGGGCGGCGCGTCAGCACCAGATCGCCGCGAAGATAATCGCCCCAGCTCGTCATCATCGGCTCGAGCTCGGCGCACTGCGGACAGCCGTACCAGAACAGCTCCGTGATCTCGATTTGACCCGGCTCCGCCGTGACCGCAACCGGAGGATCGATGACCTGGTAATGAACGCCTTCCGTGATCTCGCGAAGTTGCGCGACGGCATCCGCCGACAGAGCAACGCCTGCGACCAGCAGCACCGCCGTCATGCACCATTGTCCGATCATGCGTGAAAGCCGGCCGCTCGCGAAAGCGCCGATCAGTTTCGGATCGGCACGGCTTGGGTCTGCCCGTCGGCGCCGATCGGATGCCGATCGTTCTGCTCGCAGATGTACTCGAGGATCTCCCAAGTCCTATCTCTGCGGAAGGTATGCTTCTGCTCCCACGGCTCGGCCAGCACGTTGGGATCCTCGTACGTAAATTCGAGATGAAGGATGTCCGCATTCTCCGGATCGAGATAGATATGCTCTTTAATCTTCAGGTCTTCGCTATTGGTGATTCCGCGCCGCCCGAGGCGCTGGCCGGGACGCAGCCCGGTTGTCTCGACGACGAGCACGCCATCCTCCCAGTGGCCGCGCGAATAGCCGAAGTACGAAGGATCCATATACTCCGGTAACGGCCGACCGTCGGTATAGATTCGGCGCACCTGCATCAGCGCCTCCTGGATGATGGTGACGCGGCCGGGCGTCAGCAGGAACTCGATGCTGTACGGCATCGTCATCATGTATGGCATGCCGGGAGGATCGCAGTTCGAAGACTTCGGCTCGGGAATTTCGTACGACGGATCGGCCGCCTCCCGCGCGGTCTGCTCCTCGTAGAAGGCTTTGTGCTCACCGATCAGCTGCGGCTCGCCGCCGACGACACGACCGAGCATCGGCTGCCAGATTCCGCGCAGATCCGGCAGCGCATCGAGCTCGCTATGGCTCGCCTCCGGCGCGTCGGCCGGGTAGACAGGGCGCTCGCCCTGGGCGTTCGCTTCTGCAGCGCAAAGGAGCGAAACCGTGGCGAGCAGGACACCAAAAGAGCGATTACCGGTCATGCAAGAGCCCCCCATTGCAGTCGTTATCGGCTCGCACCGTTATTCGGCCGCGGCGCGCCGGGCCTCATACTCCCGGCGCGCTCCGGGATCGAGATGAACGATGCCCTTATCGAGCTCGAGGATAAAGAACCGGCCGCCCGGCTGCCCGTTCGCATACGGGCTGACCGTGAACGTGCCCGAATCACCGACGTGAATGTCTTGAATCGGAAAGCCGCGCCGTGTCAGGTGCACGCGGCTCGTGAATTCGATCGGCCATTGCTCGACGGTGCCGTCTTCCTTGTGCACGTCGACATGAATCCAGACGTGCGGATTGGTCCACTGTATTTCTGCGATCGTGCCTTCGATCGCAACTTTGCGCGTTTGATCGAACATCGCAAACGAGTGATGTGCGAGCAGCGGCGACGAAGCGCCGCTCAGCACGAACGTCAGCCCGATCGATGACAGCAGTCTCTTCATGTCCCCGAACCCCATTGTTCTCATTCCGCCACCATGCCGCTGGTTTGGACCGGCAGGTCGCGGCCGAGCTGCGTGCACAGCCATGACCTTTTCACGGTCGGGATCGCTTGACCTGCCGCCGCATCATAACGCAGGCGCCCATGCCGAGCAGCATCAGCAGCACGGCGTCCGCTGCGCCGCCGCCCCCTCCGCCCGTCGCCGTGCGCGCTTGCACGTTGACCGTGCGCGTGACCGGGGTGGCCGCATTACCCGCGCTGTCTACCGCCGTGTAGGTGACGGTGTATGTGCCGATCACTTTCGCATCGACCGGGTTATCGACCACTGGCGTAATGGCGCCATCGACGTCGTCTCGGACGGTCGCGCCGGGGTCCTGATACGGCTGCTCGACTTCGAGCGATATCTGCGGCGCGCCGATCAGCTCGATCACGGGCCGGCCGGTGTCCCCGAGACCGAGGTTGCCGCTGCCGTCGTTCAAGAACACGGATGCGCCCTGCTCCCCGAGCACGACGACATCGACGCCGGGACGCAGACCGATGCGGGCGGCAACCGCAGCGTCGGCGCCTGGTGCCACGAACAGCGTCCGATGCTGAGCAAAGCCGCCGGCGCCGTCGTTGATGAAGACCTGATGCGCACCCGTCGAGTTGATCGAGACGATGTCGAGATGCGTGTCGCCATCGATATCCGCCACGAGAATGTCGACGGTCGGCGACGCGCCGAGCTCGCCTGCGAGCGTGAACCCGCCGCTGCCGTCATTGAAGTAGACGGGGTTCGACGGCACACCGGACGCGCCCGGCACGACGCGGGCGAAGACGAGATCGATGAACCCGTCTCCGTTCAGATCACCGGCCGCAACGGCCGAGGTCCGGCCGGTCGGTAGGATCGTCGGCGCGGCGAATCCCGAGCCCGTGTTGCGATGACGGGTCGCATCGCCATCGGCATTCGCGAACACGGCTTCGGGGCGGCCGTCGCCGTCGAGGTCGGCCAGAGCCACGCCCACGGAGGCGCGCGACGAGTCGTTCAGCGTGCCCGCTTCGAATTTCGTGCCGCCGCGATTGAGCCACAGCGCGTTCCGCCCCGCGGTAGCGAGCACAATGTCCGGGAAGCCGTCGCCATCGATATCGGCCGCAGCCATCGCGCGTATCGCCGTGCCGCCGGCGCCGAGCTCGATGCCTGGCGTCATTGCGCCCGCGCCGTCGTTCACGAACAGCCGTCCGGCGGCGGCGCCGCGCGCGACCACCGTGTCGAGATCCCCGTCCGCGTCGAAGTCCGCGATGACGGCCGCCGTGCTCGCGGCGCCGTCGCCGAGCGCGATAGACAGCGTCGACAAGCCGCGGCGCACGTCGTTCGGCCCCAGCAACGACGCGTGCAGGCTCGATGGATTGTCGACATTGAGGTGCAGCGCCGCGGGCACGTTGCCGGCCGTGGCCACCACGAGGTCGTCATAGCCGTCGCCGTTGAGATCGGCCGCGGCGGCGGTCAATGCCGGCTCCCCGACGCGCTGCGCCGGCTCGGCGCTCAACGCCGTGCCGACATTGAGCGCTGCGGCGCCCGTCTCGTTACCCGCGAACGGGTCGATCGGCACTGCGGCAGCGCCCGCCACGGCGGCCGTCACGTAGACGTCGCCCGGCGCCGAGGCCGTGGTGGCGAACGATACCGAAGCCGTCTCGTTCGCATCGATCGCCGGCACGCGACAGAGCAGCCGCTGGCCGTCCGCACGTGCCTCCGTGGTGCACCGATGCGCGCTCAATGTCACGGTATTGCCGAGGACGTCAACCGTGACGTTCGCCTCCCCGCTGGTATCGGGGCCCAAGTTCTCGATGGTGATCGTCCAAGTCACCGCTTGGCTCGGCGTGGCCGGGCTCGGCGATGGCGCGATCGACGCGAGCGCAAGATCGGCTCGCTGCAGCGCCGCAACGGTGAGCTGGAAGGATTCGACCACGCTCCCGCCGCGGCCGTCCGCCGCCGTGACTTCGATCGTATAAGGCGAGCCTTGCGCGTGCGCGGTGGTCGGCGTCCCGGAGATGACACCGCCCGAGAAGCTGAAGCCGCTCGGCAGACCGGCAACGGTAAGCGTCAGCGTATCGCCATCCGCATCTGCGAATGCAGCGGAGACATCGAGCTGGAACGGCGTCCCTTCGACCGCCGACTGATCGGCGATGCCGGGCGCCACCACATGAGGCGCTGTATTCGCCACCACGGTCAGGGTGAAGTTTTGATGCTGGTAGCAATTGACGTTGAAGAATCTGCAATACAGATCTTCCGAGCGGAGCACGATGCTGGCACTCGAAGCGTCGGCGGCCGGTGTGCCCCAAAGTCGGTAGGCGCCGTTACCGATTCGGTCGAGCTGCAGCCAGGCCGGTAGCCCGCTCGGAGCGGTGATCTCCACGGCGCCGACGCCGTTCGCCGTCACTCGGTACTCGTAGGGCAGGCCGACGTAAGCCGTGGTCACGGGCTGCGTGGTGAAATTGGCTTGGGCCGCGCCCGCGGTAAGCAGCAAAGCGGCGGCTTGAATGAGCTGGCGAAACGTCATGCGGCATTGCATCGTTGCGTCGAGGATGTCCGGTCGCTCCGCATCGATTTCGAGCGGCGGCCATCTGCCCCCCCTTGTCTTCCGTTCATCATCGGGCCGTTGCACGGCCGGTGGATTCTATGCAACCCCGCTGTCGGGGCCGCCCCTATGTTACCAACAGCCGGAACCTCGAGCTGGTATATGCATGCGCTTTCTCACAACCGTCTACACTACGCCCCGCCGCAGCCAACGGGGCCGATGACCAGAATGGACCGCAGCTCAGCATTAAAATCACCGCCATACGCACATGTCTTTCAGTGACGCTACGATGAGTGACGCCACGGGGCCGATCGGCTGGCTGCAAATCATCGTGCTCGCCCTCGTGCAGGGCATCACCGAGTTTCTGCCGATCTCGAGCAGCGGTCATCTGATCCTCGTTCCGCAGTTCACGGACTGGCCGGACCAGGGGCTCGGCTTCGACTTGGCCGTGCATTTCGGCACCCTCACCGCCGTCGTGTATTACTTCCGGCGCGAGTTGGTGCGCATGGCGATCGACTTCGCGGCGTCGGTGCGCGCACGGCGCGAAATCGGCGAGAGCCGGCTGGCGTGGGCGATCCTGTGGGGAACGGTTCCGGTCGGTGTCGCCGGCGTACTTCTTGGCAGCACCGTGGAGCATCAGCTGCGGGCGCCGCTGCTGATCGCGAGCACCACGATCGTGTTCGGCATCGTGCTGTGGGTGGCCGACGCCCGCCGAGGCACACGCAGCGAGCATGAGCTCTCGTGGCGTGACATCATCGTGATCGGCTGCGCGCAGGCGCTCGCGTTGATACCCGGCACATCGCGCTCCGGAATTACCGTGTCCGCCGGAATGCTGCTCGGGTTGTCCCGGCAAGGCGCGGCGCGCTTCTCGTTCCTGCTGGCGATTCCGGTGACGACGCTCGCCGCGACGCTCAAGGCATCGCAGCTCGCCGCGCTCGACGAGCCGGTCGACTGGCTGCCGATGGGCGTCGGCGCGGTCCTGGCCGGCACTACGGCGCTGCTCTGCATACACTATTTTCTCAAGGCCCTTGCTAGCGTGGGGATGCTGCCTTACGTCGTTTATCGGCTGGCGCTCGGGGCCATGCTTCTCGCGGTGTTTCCGAGCTGAGACGGCCCCCGCTGCGTGCCGCGGAGGCCGATAGCCCACTGAGTCGCTTCAGTCGTCCCAGTCCGGCAGCGCGGCCAATTCCGCGTTCGTCAATGTGATATGAACCTCCCGCCGGTCGGCGGCGAACTCGACGGCGTCGATCGGAACTACGGCGTCGTCGTTCTCCCGCACGCGGTCGTCGAAATCTATTGCTAAGGCGACGATTTCACCGCTGGCGTCGGCGAGCACTGCTTCGACCTCGCCGATCTCCTCGCCATCGCGCATCACGTCCATATCTTCGATATCGTCGATCGTGAACCCTTCATGGCGAATGTCGGTTTGATCGTCGTCGAGCTCATGCAACTGGCTGACGTCGAGGTCCTGCGCGAAGAGCGCAACGGGCGCCAAGAGCGCCGTGGCGCCGGCAAGCGTCAGCCGCCGAGGTCTGTTCGGCCGCGGTGGGGTACGGGCTGGCATTGTCGGTTCTCCTTAAAAAAGTAGGGGCGCTGCGTGTAGGCAGACCGTTCAGCGTATGCAACCCGCGTGCCGTTCCAATCCTTGAATGTTTTTTTACAATAATTGCTGCGGTTTCTCGTCCGCATTCCGAGGCGCACATGGGCGCAGCGGGTAACCATTGATATTACCGGCTATTACGCCTGCCCCCGCGGCTCGACGCGGCCGGCACAGATGTTGCCCTTTGCGCACGATGGGCACGCTGACGACAAGCCATTAATCGAGGCAAGCAGCCCCCTTTATCGATCCAACGGAGCCGCACTACATCATGGAAACGCCTGTCGGCAGGGCCGATTCGCGACTCTCCGGCATACACGTCGACCGAGCTCGCGCGCTTCTCGTGTCGGCGCTGGGCGCCGGCCCGGGAAGCTGACGGCGTCGTGTCCGCCCACGCCAACATTCTTCTCGTCGACGACAAGCCGGCCCGTCTGCTGACTTATGAGCTCATGCTCGAGCGCCTGGGCCAGAACCTGGTGCGGGCTGGCTCCGGGGCGGAAGCGCTCGTACGTCTTGGAGAGCGCGACTACGCCGCGATTCTGCTCGACGTCAACATGCAGGACATGGACGGATTCGAGACGGCCGCGCGGATCCGCGAAAACCCAATCTTCGGCGACACCCCGATCGTCTTCGTGGCCAACGAGCAGCTTACCGATGTCGACGCGGTGCGCGATTCCGAGCTGGGTGTGGCGGACTACGTTTACACGCCGGTCGTCCCGCACATTCTGCGCGGCAAGATGCAGATGCTGGTCCAGCTCTTCCAGCAGCGACGCGAGGTCGGCTGGCTCAACGAGCGGCTCGCCGCTGCCAAACGCCAGCTCGCCGATACGCGCGCCCGGCTGCGTGACGAGAATAGTCGCGAGCTGCAGGCGCTCAATCGCACCCTCGAATTTGCCAATAACCGGCTCGTATCCGAGGTCGCCGAGCGCAAGCGCGCCGAGGCGCTGCTGCGCGAAGCCGCGCGGCGCAAGGACGAGTTCATCTCGATTCTCGCGCACGAGCTGCGCAATCCGCTCGCCGCGATGCAAAGCGGAGTCGACCTCCTTGGCCAGCCGCAGCTTATCGAGAGCATGCTGCCGTGGGCCAGCGAGCTGCTCGGCCGACAGCTGCGTCACCTTACGCGGCTGATCGATGACCTGCTCGACGTTTCGCGCGTATCGAGCGGCCGCATGCAACTGAAGCGCGAGCGGCTCGACCTGCGCCAAGTCGTTGAGCATTCGTTCGACGCGGCGCGCCCACTGATCGAGGAGAAAAGGCACACGGTCACGGTCGCCCTGCCCGCTGCGCCAGCCTTCGTTCACGGCGACTCGGTACGGCTCACGCAGGTATTCGGCAATTTGCTGACCAACGCCGCCAAATTCACACCGCGGGACGGCTCCATCCGCCTGACCGTCGACGTCGACCCCGAGCGCTCGACGATCGCCGTCTGCGTACGGGACGACGGCGAAGGCATCGCGCCGGACATGCTCGGCCGCGTCTTCGAGCTGTTCACGCAGGCCGGAGGCGCCGAATCGCATGCGCAAGGAGGCCTCGGGATCGGGCTCGCGCTGGTGCGCGGCCTGATCGAGATGCATGGCGGCACGGTGGACGCGGCGAGCGGTGGGCCGGGACGCGGCTCTGAGTTTCGCGTGCGCTTACCGCTTGCGGAGGCGCCGGCGCGGGCTGCGGAAGTCCCGCGCATAGCCGAGCCGCCGGTCGCGCAAGGACTGAAGCTGCTGATCGTGGACGACAACGTCGATCTCGCCCATGGCCTCTCGACTTATCTCACGGCGGCGTGCCGGCACGAGGTCCGGGTGGCGCACTCCGGCGCTTCCGGCATCGAGGCGGCCGCGAGCTTTCGCCCCGACGCGGTGCTGCTCGACATCGGCCTGCCGGACATGGACGGCTTCGACGTCGCGCGGCGGCTGCGCTCAACGGCGGGCCTGAGCTGGGTGCCGTTGCTGGCGCTGAGCGGATTCTCGAGCGATGAGGACCGCGAGCGCGCCGCGGCCGCCGGCTTCGACCGTTATTTCGTCAAGCCGGTCCGTTTCGACGCGCTCGTCGATGCACTCGGGGAGCTTTTGGGCGCTGGCGGCGAGGCCGGAGCGGCTGCGCCGGCCCCTACGGACCGGCGGGCGGCCGCTATGCCATCGAGTCGATGAATGCGCTCGCTTCGGCGATCGCCCGCTCCATCTCGCGGATAGACGCTTCGGTCGCCTCCTCGATCGCATTGAGCTCCGTCTGCAACGCACCGATGGCGCGTGCATTCAAGTTGTGACGCAGGAACAGTACCTGATCCTGGAACAGCGTCAGCACCGGCGCCATAGCCTCTTCTGCCCGGCGCATGGCCGTAATGACCTGCTGATACTGCTGGCGCGTATCGCGCAGCAGACGCTCGCTCTGGCCCCGCAGATTTGCGTCGGAGTAGACGTCGAGCTCGTCCTCCCACTCGGCGAACAGGTCCTCGGCGACCCGCTGCACGGCGCCCACGCGATCGGAGACGGTCGCGGCGCGGGACGCGCTGAGCTCATATGACGCGTTCAGCCGATCGTAGACCTCCTCCAGCTCGCCGCCCTCGAAACCGACGACGCTACGGTATTGGTCGAGCGCGGATTGAAACTGGTCCTTCGCATCGTTCTGCGCGTCGCGCGCCGACTCGACCCGATTGACGAGGATGTCTCGCTTCTCGATACCGATCGTCTCGAGCGCCCGGTAATACGCCGCCGAGCAGCCGACGGCGAGTAGAAGGGCTACGACGGCCGCGAATCGGCCTGGAATGAGCAAAGCGCGTCTCATAGTCGTTCTCGTGGAGTGGATGAGCACGAAGGGGTGTTACTGATTCCCGACAGCGGTCTCGAGGATACCAGCCCGCTCGGGTCTGCGCCCGGAGAATTCCACGCGGTGACAGGTGCCGCCAAACGGCGACAAGCCCGCACGCCGGCCGCGTCGTCGCGGGTCGATGTCAGTCCGCACCCCGTCCGGCCATCGTTTCGGTGCCGAAAAGGTTCAGATTAGCCGCATTTTCCGCGATCCAGCCGGCGAATCGCTGGCACGGCGCTTGCAAATTCTATATGTATCATGGTTTTCGCTGCTCGCATCGCCAAGCTCGGAATCGGCACGCTGTTGACTGCGGCGCTGACTGCGGCGTGCGCGCGGCCGGCGGTCGCGCCGTTCAGTGAGCTCGACCGCAACGGGGACGGCCGAATCTCGCAAAAGGAAGCCGCTCGGGACGCAGTCCTGAGCAGCCAGTTTGTCGACCTCGACATGGATGACGACGGCGAGCTCACCCCGTTCGAATATTTACAGGCCGCCCACCCTCGACGCTGAGGATCCGGTGCGGCGACGCGTACGCGCAGGCGTCGTGGCGCGACCCGGGCGGCTCTCGTACAGTACGCGCTCGCGAGCCCGACACCGGGCTCGGCCGCGCTTCACCGCAAGAGGCAGCGCTTGTACCGCCCGAGCTCCATCATTCGGCTGATACTCTTCGGCTTCGCCGTCGTCCAGGCGCCGTTGATAGCCGCCGTCGTCACCGCGATCGTGCAGGTCGATCGTCTTGCTCAGGACAGCCGCGCCGCGTTGATCGAATCGCAGATCACGCTGCAGCAAAGCCGCTCCCTCGACGAGACGGTGACCGAGATGCAGCGCGCGCTCGGCTCGTTCGCCATCCGCGACGATGCAGACTATCACCAGCGCTATCTCGCGCAACGGGCAATCTTTCGCAACGCCGTCGACAATCTCACCCAGCTCAGCCTGACCAGCATGGGACGCGAGCAGCTCGACGCGCTCGGCGCCGAGGAGCAAGCGCTTTACGAGCGGCTGCACGATTCGGCCGGTGAACCGTCGGCATCGCTGTCGGACGGTAACAACGCGGAGCTTTTTGACGGGGCGTGGAATAACCTGCGGAACCGCGCGCGCCTCGTCTACCACGAAAGCGGCCGGCTGATCGAGCAGCAAACCAACTACACGACTGCCACGGCGGCCGACGTGCAGCGCACGCTGCTGCTGCAGGCGGCCGCCGTCATTCCGGCGACGCTCGTGCTTGCCGGGGTCGTCGTCGTGCTGATCACGCGGCCGATGCGCGAGGTGGGCAGGGCGATCCGCCGTCTCGGCGCCCGCGAGCTCGAGGAGCCTATCGAAGTGCGCGGCCCGCGCGACGTCGAAGCGCTCGGCCGCGAGCTCGACTGGCTGCGGCGCCGCATACAGGAGCTCGAGCACCAGAAACTCACGTTTCTCCGCCACATCTCGCATGAGCTCAAGACCCCGTTGACCACGATCCGGGAGGGCGCGGAGCTGCTGACCGAAAGCCTCGACGACAAGCTGCCCGAGGAGTCGGAGATCTCGTCCATCATCTGCACGAACAGCGTCTACCTGCAGAAATTGATCGAGGATCTCCTGCAGTTCGCCAAGACCCAGGAGGTCGTGACCGATTTGAAAGTCGTCGAGTCGGTCTCGCTGACGGAGCTCGCTCGCGCGGCGGTCGCGACTCACCGCATCGCCGCCGCGGCGAAGCAGATCACGGTCGAGCAAGAGCTCGTCACCGTGCACGTCCGAGGCGACGAAAATAAGCTTAGAATAGTGCTCGACAACCTGCTGACGAACGCGATCAAGTACACGCCGGCGCGAGGAAGAATCTCACTTTCGCTGAGCCATCAGGACGGCTACGCGGTTCTCGACGTCGAGGACACCGGCCCCGGCATCCCCGACGAAGAGAAACAAAAGATCTTCGAGCCTTTCCAACAGGGTAAAGCGCTGTACCAGTCCAGCGTGAAAGGCACGGGGCTCGGGCTTGCGATCGCCAAGGAGTATGTGGATGCCCATGATGGGTATATCGAGGTGGTGCCGTCGGACGACGGCGCACACTTCCGCGCCGCGGTTCCGATCGCGGGGCCCGACCGTACGCTGGCGAGCTGATGCGGCCCTCCTGCTTGCCGCGGTCTTGCTGACCAGCGCGTGCCAAACCAACGGCGGCACACCGGCTTACGGCCCCGCCGCCGGCGAGTCGAGCAGCCTGTCCGACCTCATCGAGTATGGAAATCGCCTACGCAGCGGGCTCCATCCCGATCTGACAATGGAGCACCGGCGTCTCTCGATGGACGATTCGCCCCGCTCCGCCGACGCGATCCGCCTCGCGCTGCTCTTGAGCGTACCGGATACACCGCACTACGACATCGGCCAGGCCATGCGCCTGCTTCGCAACGTGGTCGACGGCGAGCCGTCGGCGAACGACGATACCGCGCTCGCGGCGCTGCTGTGGCATCTGCTCGGCGAAAACGTGCATTCGGCGCCCGAGGACGAATCGCTTGTCAGCCGATTGGGCGAGGCGCGCGAGCGCAACCAGCAACTTTCGGCGGCACTTGCCTCCGCCCACACGGCTCTCGCCGAGGAGCGCGAGCGCCGACTCACGCTCGAGGAGCAGCTCGATGCGTTGAAGCGGCTGGAGGACCAGCTTTCCGTCGACTCGTTCTAACGGAACGTACGTTTCTTTATTAATGCGGCCCGCCGCAGTGTGACATGCCGGACAAAGCCAGAATACTGCTCGTCGACGATGACCCCAGCCTGCTGAAGGTGCTGTCCATTCGCCTTCAGCGCGAGAGCTACGATGTCAAGACCGCCGACAGCGGCAAACGGGCGCTTGCGGTGCTGCCGGGCTACAAGCCGCACATCGTCATTACCGACATGCGCATGGACGGCATGGATGGGCTCGCGCTATTCGATGCGATCCGCGCCCGCGAGCCGACGTTACCCGTCATCGTGCTCACGGCTCACGGCACGATCCCGGATGCCGTCGATGCGACCGAACGCGGCGTGTTTGCCTACCTCACGAAGCCGTTTGACCGCGTGCAGCTCCTCGAAATCATCGAGCGCGCGCTCAGCATGTTCGGCGAGCCGGCCGAGGCCCCGCTCGAGGACGCCGAATGGAGCAGCGAGATCATCACCCGCAGCTCGGCGATGAAGACGCTGCTGCGCGAAGCGTGGATGGTCTCCCGGAGCGATGCCAGCGTGCTGATCCGCGGTGAAAGCGGCACCGGCAAGGAACTGCTCGCCCGCGCGATCCATACGGCCAGCGAGCGCCACCGCAGGCCGCTGATTGCAGTGAACTGCACGGCCATACCGGAGCAACTCTTCGAGGCCGAGCTGTTCGGCCACGAGCGTGGCGCGTTCACCGGCGCCACGCATGCGCGCGAAGGCCTCGTCAACGCGGCAGACGGGGGCACCTTGTTTCTCGACGAGATCGGCGACATGCCGCTGCAGTTTCAGGCGAAGCTGCTGCGCGTGCTGCAGGAGAAAGAGGTGCGCGCGGTCGGCTCGACGCGGGCCAAACCGATCGACATCCGGGTCCTTTCGGCCACGCATCAAGATCTCGAGGCGGCCGTTGCAGACAAGACGTTTCGTGAGGATCTCTACTATCGCCTGAACGTCGTCACGCTCGAGATCCCGCCGCTATCGCGCCGCCGTGAGGACATTCCGCTGCTGGCGGACCACCTGCTCGAGCGTGCCCGCTCGCAGCAGCGCAATTCCGTCGTCGACGTCGCCGGGTTCTCGAAGGAGGCGATGGAGCTGATGATATCTGCGCCGTGGCCCGGCAACATCCGCCAGCTCAGTAATGTGGTCGATCAATGCGTCGTCCTCGCCACGGCGCCGCTGATCCCCGCCAGCCTCGTCGAGCGCGCACTGCGCCGCAAGGCGAAACAGTTCTTACCGTTCGCCAAGGCGCGCGACCGCTTCGAGTTCGAATACCTTACGCATCTGCTCGAGATGACGGAAGGCAACGTCGCTCAGGCGGCCCGCCTTGCCGAACGTAATCGCTCGGAGTTCTACAAGCTGCTGCACAAGCATGATCTCGAGCCGGAGTTGTTCAGGCGCGGCGACGCCGACGCGACCTGAAGGGCCTTCGGCGGCACGCGGCGGTGTCCGCGAGCGAGAGTCGGCCGAGCGCCCGGAACGAGGCGTTCCTTTGCGTCGTTCAGCGTGTACACTGTGCGCTCGTTTTTTGGGGGGAGACCTGGCCGAATGGCGCAAAGTCCGGGGCCCGGCCAAGAGCCGCCTACGGGGAGACGGCTCGCGCGCAGCGTAGTCATCGCGGCCGTCGCGGCAGCCGTCGCACTCGTGGCGTTCGTGCTGCCGGCCGAATACGGCATCGATCCGCTCGGCATTGGAGGCGCCTTGGGCCTCACTGCCCTGTCCGAGCAGCAGGGGACGCGCACCTTCGAGATCGTCGACGTCGTCGGCGGCAACGAGCAGGTCGTCCAGGTCGAGGTTCCCGATTTCGGCGAGCCCGTGCCGCTGACGAATCCGGCCGTTCACCAGGCCGAGCCGGCCGCGGCGCGCACGGAAACGTTCAACATCGAGATCCCGGCGGAGCGCGAGACCGAGGTGAAGCTGGTGCTCGCAACCGGAAAGGCCGCGCTGTACTCGTGGCACGTCGACCGCGGCACGATCTACTCCGATTTCCACGGGCATACGCCCGATGCGGGCCCGAACTTCTTCGTGCGCTATTTCGAGCACCAGGAAGGTGCTGGCGGCAGCGGCTCACTCGTCGCGCCATTCGACGGTGAGCACGGCTGGTACTGGCTCAACTACAACGATTTCCCGGTCACCGTGACGTTGACGGTATCCGGGTACTACGACGACATCATCGAATACGGCCTCTTTTGACCTGCGTTCCTTGACCGGTCCTCGGGGGCACCGGTCATGCGGCCGTGGTTTGCCCGCGGCGGCTCCAGGGAACAACAAGAATTCGAAGCGGAGATAGATGCATGTGGCAGCAAGACTACATTCCGATCGGCAATAGCCTCGCGTTGTCGGCGCTCGCGGCGGCTCTACCGATATTCGTGCTGCTGCTGCTCCTCGGCATTTTCCGCAAGCCGGCGTGGATTGCGGCGTTGGCCGGGCTCGGTGCGGCGCTCGCCGTCGCTATCATCGTATATGCCATGCCGGTGGCCCCCGCGATCAGTGCGACCGCTTACGGCGCGGCGTTCGGCTTGTTCCCGATCGGGTGGATCGTTTACTGGGCCATCGTGCTCTACCGCATCACGCTCGAGACCGGCAAGTTCGAGATCATCAAAGATTCGATCGGCGGTCTCACCGCCGATCGCCGCCTGCAGGCGATGCTGATCGCGTTCGCGTTCGGCGCGTTCATCGAGGGCGCGGCCGGCTTTGGCACACCGGTTGCGGTCGCCGCAGCGATGTTGACCGGCCTCGGCTTCTCGCCGTTCTTCGCCGCGGCGATCTGTCTGCTCGCGAATACTGCGCCGGTCGCATTCGGCTCGATCGGCATCCCGGTCGTTACGCTCGCGCAGGTCACCGGCCTCGACGAAGGCCTGCTGAGCGCATGGGTGGGGCGACTCTGCGCACCGATCGCGGTGTTTATCCCGGGATACCTGATCCTCGTGATGGGGGGTTATCGCGCACTGAAAGGCGTGCTGCCTGCCGCAGTCGTCTGCGGCGCGGCGTTCGCCAGCGTGCAGTTGCTCGTCTCAAACTTTATCGGGCCGCACCTGGTCGACATCATGGCCGCGCTCGCGGCGATCATTGGCCTCGTCGTCCTGTTCAAATTCTGGCAGCCGTCCGACAACTTCCACTTGCAGGGTGCGTCCGAGGCGGTGCTCGATATCAAGAAGCACTCGCCCGGCGCGACCCTGCACGCCTGGTCGCCCTATCTTTTCCTGGTCGGCTTCGTGCTCGTATGGGGTACTCCCGCGGCCGTTCGGGAGATGAACTCCTGGGGCTGGGCGTACTGGCAGATCCAGTGGCCGGGCTTGCACAATCTCGTCGAGCGCGTGCCGCCTGCCGTCGACGCCGCGGCGCCGTACGCTGCAGTGTTCAACATGAATTGGCTGTCCGCTGCGGGCACGGCCTGCGCCTTCGCGACGGTGGCAGCCGCGATCGTATTGCGCGTATCGCCGATGCGATATGTGCGGCTGCTCGGTGCCGTATTCGCACAGCTCTTCTTTTCGTTGGTCACGATTGCATCGGTGCTCGGCCTCGCCTACCTGATGAACTACTCGGGCGCGACCGTGACGCTGGGGCTTGCCTTCGCGGCGACCGGCGCGCTGTTCCCGTACTTCAGCGCCATGCTGGGCTGGCTCGGCGTATTCCTGAGCGGCAGCGACACCTCCGCGAACGCGCTGTTCGGCAATCTGCAGGTCGTCACATCGAATCAGCTCGGCTTCGACCCGGCCATCATGGCGTCCGCAAACTCGGCGGGCGGCGTGATGGGCAAGATGATCTCGCTGCAAAGCCTCGCGGTCGCCGTAGCGGCGACCGGCATGGCCCGCGCTCAGGAAGGCCAGCTGTTCCGCTTCACCTTCAAGCACAGCGTATTTCTCGCGAGCATGGTCGGGCTGCTCACCGCGGCGTACGCGTACCTCGTCTAACGGCCGGGGGCTACAGCGCTATAAGCGGATCGTGTCATTGAGCTGCGGAAGGTGCACTTGTGCGCCTTCCGCAGCGAGTCGCTCTGCTAACGGCTTTCGCGCGCGGTCCTCGCCATGCACGAGATAGACCGGCGGCCGTGCCGCGAAGCTTCGATACCATCCTACGAGGCCGGACTGATCCGCATGGGCCGACAGACCGCCGACCGTATGAATCGTCGCATTCACCCTGATCGCTTCCTGCCATAGCCGAACGTTCGTAGCGCCGTCGACGAGGCGTCGGCCGAGCGTGCCCTCCGCCTGATAGCCGACGATCATGACATGGCATTCCGGGCGCCACAGGTTGTGTTTCAGGTGATGGCGAATTCTGCCGCCGTTGCACATCCCGCTCCCGGCAATGATGACGAGCCCGTCGGATACATCGTTCAGCCGTCTTGAGTCGTCCGGGCTCGACGAGGCCTCGAAGTTCGGCAGCACCGGCCAATGTCGCCCGTGCTCGAACAGCTCGGCGCGATACAGATGCCGATACTGCGAGTAGACGCCGGTTACGCCGATGCCCATCGGCGTATCGAGCACGATCCGCCAGCGGTCGAGCCGCCAGCTCGCATAATGCTCTGCCATCAGGTACAGCAGGTCTTGCGTCCGGCCGACGGCGAAAGCGGGTATCAGCACATTACCGCCCGCGTCGGCCGCTGCCTCGAAGATGGTCTGCAGCTCGGCGAGCGTCGCCGGAAACGGCCGATGATTACGATCGCCGTACGTGCTCTCGAGCAGCACGACGTCCGCGTCCTCGACCCTCGCAGGATCGTTCATGACCGGCGCATCGGCGTAACCGAGATCGCCGCTGAACACGATCTTGCGCCGTGCGCCCCGATCCTCGATCCAAAGCTCGACGATGGCCGAGCCGAGGATATGCCCCGCATCCGACAACCTGATCTCGATGCCGGGCAGAATTTCGCGGCGTTCGCCGTACTCGATGCCGCGGAAAAGCGTGATCACCGCCTCCGCGTCGTCCCGCGTGTAAAGCGGAGCGATGAGCGGCATGCCTTTCCGCCGCCGCTTCCGATTCTCCCATTCGGCGTCCTTCTCGTGGAGGTAACCGGAGTCGGGCAGCATGATTTCGCAGAGCGCGCGGGTCGCAGTATGGCTGTGGATCGGCCCCCGGTAGCCCGCGCGGTGCAGCAGCGGCAAGCGCCCGGAATGATCGATATGAGCGTGGCTCAACACGACGGCGTCGATCTCGTCGATCGGCACGGGAAACGGCAGCCGGTTGTGCTCCTCCTCGCGGGGCCCGCCCTGGACTTGCCCGCATTCGAGCAGGAGCGTGTGTCGGGAGGTTCTCAGCAGATAGCACGACCCGGTGACGCTGCCGGCCGCACCGAGAAACTTGAGCTCCATGATCGCGCCTCCTTCGCTGCCAGGGCTGTAGTATGCCCGCCCGGGACTCAACCGCACCGCCCGTTGGGCGCTCCATCCGGCGCGCGGAAGCCTGTACACTGATCCGTATGAGTCCACCGCAGTTCAGTACGCTGGCGGAGCTCGCCCGGTCATTCGAACAACGCGCCGATACGATCGCCATTCAGGCGTTCGGAGCGGACGGTGGGCAGCCGCTCACCTACCGCGCCCTGCATGCGCGCATCGAACGGGTAGCGCAGGGCCTCGAGCAGCGAGGCATTGGCGCGGGCGAGCGCGTATTGCTGTGCGCGCCGAACAGCCCCGACTGGGTCGCTGCGTACTTCGGTATCGTGTCTATCGGCGCGGTCGCGGTGCCCGTGGACGACCAGGCGAATCGCGAGATGCTGCAAAGCGTCATGCGCCACGCCTCGCCCGCGTTCGCTTTCACGAGCCGCAAGCATGTCGAGCAGCTCGCAGAGACGGAAGAGGCTTTCGGGCCGCATCAGCTGCTGGATCCGCGAGCAACGCCCGATCTGGCCCAATTTGCGGACGGAGCGCCGGTACGCCTCGCCGCCGTCGAGCCGGAGCACATCGCATCGCTTCTCTATACGTCCGGCACGACGGGCACCCCCAAAGCCGTGCCGCTTTCACATCGTAATCTCGCCTCGGACGCCACCGCGCTGATTGCCGCCGGGTTGATCGGCCCGCGGGATCGCGTGCTGATGCCGCTGCCGCTGCATCACACCTACCCGTTCACCGTGGGCCTGCTGATGGTGCTCGGCCTCGGCGCGCGCATTCTGATGCCAGCCGGCGTCACGGGCCCGGAGATTACCGGCGCCGCGAAAGCCGGCAAAGCCACAGCAATGCTTGGCGTGCCGAGCTTATATGAGGCGGTATGGCAAAGCATCGATACGCGCGTGAAGGCAAGCGGTCGACGCAAGGAGAGGCTGTTCCGCTGGCTGCTGTCGTTGAGCCGCCAGTCGCGTAGCCAAGCCGGCGTACCTCTCGGCAAACTGTTGTTCCGCTCCGTGCACCGCGCCGTCGGGCCGAAACTCGGCATTCTCGGTTGCGGCGGCGCAAAGCTCGACGAGCAGCTCGCCCGCAACCTGGAGTCGCTGGGTTGGACGGTGCTGACCGGCTACGGTCTTACCGAGACCTCGCCGGTGCTCACCTTCAACGCACCCGGCAACCGCCGCCTCGGCACCGAAGGCCGACCGCTGCCCGGTGTCGAGATTCGCGTCGACAAGGGCCCGGACACGCCGCATGGCGAGATCCAGGCGCGCGGGCCAAATGTCTTTTCCGAGTACTGGAAGAACCCGGATGCGACCCGCGACGCGTTCACCGAGGACGGCTGGTTCCGCACTGGCGATCTCGGCTTCATCGACGATGAAGGCTTTCTGCACATCGTCGGCCGTTCAAAGGAGGTCATCGTCCTCGCAGATGGCAAGAACGTCTTCCCTGAGGACATCGAGCCGCGTTACGCCACGCCGCTGCTGAAGGAGATCGGAATCCTCGAGCGCAACGGCTTACTCGTTGCCGTCGTCGTGCCGGACGAGGACGAAGTGCGGCGTCGCGGCGGCCTCGCGGTGTTACGGATGCTGAAAGAGGAGCTCGAGCATCTCGCCGCAGAGCTGCCGCCGTATCAGCGCATCATGGATTCTCGCGCGGTTCGAGAAGCCTTGCCTCGCACCCGGTTGGGCAAGCTGAAGCGGCATCAGCTGCTGGATCTGTTCGAAGGGGCCGATAAGCGTGAGCTCGAGGATGTGCCGGTCGAGCTCAACGCGGAAGACCGTGCGCTGATCGAAGGGACCGAGAAAACCCGCGCCGTATGGCCGTGGCTCGAGCAACGCTTCCCGGATCGCGCGCTGCACCTCGACATGAGCCCGCAGTTCGATCTGCATATCGACTCCCTCGGCTGGGTCGCTATAACACTCGAGCTCGAGCAGCGTTTCGGAATCGAATTGTCCGCGGCAGCGGTCAGCCGTGTGCTGACGCTCCGCGACCTGCTGATCGAGGTCCGGCGCGCCGAGGAGCAAGGCCCGCAACCGACGGCGCGTCGACCGCGCGCGTACTCTCCGAAGCCGCAAGGACTCTTCATGCGGGCGACCGGCTCGGCCCTGTACGGGCTCAACCATCGGTTGGTGAAGCTCTTCTATACGCTCGAGGTGCACGGTGCGGATCGGCTGCCAGTGGACCGCTGCGTGACGATCACCCCCAATCACCTGAGCTATCTCGACCCGGTCGCGATCGCCGCGGCACTGCCGCGCCGGGTCTTGAAGAACACCCATTGGGCGGGTTGGGTCGGCGTCATGTACGCCGGCGCGCTCAGCAGCTTCGTGAGCCGGGCGACGCGCGTCTTTCCCGTCGACCCCGACCAGGATCTCGCAGGCGCCATCGGCACCGCGCGAGCGCTGCTCGACAGGGGCGCTTCGGTCGTCTGGTTTCCGGAGGGTCGGCGGGCGCCGACTGCCGAGCTGCTGCCGTTTCGTCCCGGCGTGGGGATGCTGCTGAATGGAAGCCAGTGCCTGGTCGTGCCGACCCACATCTCCGGCACGCGAGAGGCTTGGCCGCCCGAGCGCTCGCGGCCGCGCCGAGGCGGCACGCTGCGGGTGGTTTTCGGCGAGCCCGTCCCGGTCGAAACGCTTGCCGCGGAAGGCCGCGGCGACACGGACGAGCTCCGGATCGTCGCTGCACTCGAGCGCCGAGTCGCTGCCCTAGCGGAGCTCAAGTAGAATGCGAACTCGGCGAACATCCTGAACGGACGATAGCGGCACAGAAAAGACTATCCGGTGAAGCGCTCGACCCTGAAGAGGATTACGATGACTGCCCTACGGAACGCGGCATTTTCGATCGTGCTGGGATTATGGGTTGGCATGGCTGGCGCGCAAGAGTCGGCTAGCGGCGCACAGCTCTATGCGAACCATTGTGCAGCCTGTCATGGCGAGTTTGCCGAGGGCGATGGGCCCGTCGCGGCTGCCATGCGCGTCACGATGCCGAATTTACGGATGCTGGCGCTGCGCCGCGACGGCACGTACCCGGCCGAAGACATTCGTGCCTACATCGACGGGCGATCGATTCCGGCCGCACATGGTGCGCGCTACATGCCGGTATGGGGCGATGTGTTCGGCTGGGGGTCGGATGACGGCGACGAGACCGAGGAAAGTGAAACGAGCGACGACCGTGCCGCGAACTCCATTGACGTGCTCGTCGAGTATCTTCGCACGCTGCAGTACGAGTAGCCGTGGCGTAAGCAGCGACACCGCTGCCAAGCTTCCACATCGGGCCGCCGAGCCTTGCAGGCGTAACTGCCGACGCGGGCACAAGTCCAGGCGCCGGGGGCCTCGCTGCCCCCGGCGCCGAGCCGATTAGCTTACCTTGACTTCGACGGACTTCGGTCGCTTTGCGGCAGTCTTAGGGATGCGTACCTTCAGCACGCCATCGCGGCTTTCCGCCGTGATCTGATCCGCGTCGACGTCATCCGGGAGCGAGAAACTGCGCGCGAACTTTCCGTAGAACGTTTCGCGACGGTGCTCTCTCTCTCTATCGGTCGATTTCTCGACGCGCCGCTCGCCGCTGAGCGTGAGGATGCCGTTGTCGACGCGCACGTCGATATCGTCCTTCTTGACCTCCGGCAGATCGGCCTTGATCACGTACTCGTTGTCGTTCTCGACGATGTCCGCGCTCGGCCGCCACTGCATGCCGCCCTCCTCGCTCGTAGTAGAACGCCAGCGTGCGACTTCGCGCGCATAGCGATCGAAGAAGTCGTCCAACTCACGGAAGGGGCTCCAACTGATGAGGTTCATTGCTTATACCTCCTCATAGTATTCGTACGTGCCTCAACAAGTCCTGCGCTTGATATGGGGCTTCCGGCTCCTGGTTCAAGTTTCAGGCCGCCCGCGGCCCGATGCTCAGACGCTAAACCCCTCCCGCGTCAACGGCAGCGTCCGGACACGGTGGCCGGTCGCCGCATAGATCGCATTACAGATCGCCGGCGCCGCCGGCGGCAGCGCCGGTTCGCCGACGCCGGTCGGCGGATGATCGGACTGAATGAAATGCACCTCGACCTCGGGAGCTTCGGTGATGCGCAGCAGCGGGTAGCGATCGAAATTGCTCTGCTCGACCCGGCCGTTCTCGAACGTGATTTCGAGCCCCATTGCCGTGCTGAAACCGTCTATGACCGAGCCCTCCACCTGATTCTCCGCGCCGGACATATTGACGACTGGACCAATGTCGCCGGCGACCCAGACCTTGTGCAAGGTGAGCTTGCGGTTCTCAGCCACGCTCACCTCCGCGACCTCTGCGAAGTGACCGTTGTGGCTGAAGTGAAACGCAAGGCCGAGACCGCGCCCCGCCGGCAGCGACCTGCCCCAGCCTGCTTTCTCGGCCGCCAGCCGGATGACAGCCGTCGCTCGCTCCGTGTTGAGCCCGCCAAAGCCGCCCGGTCCGCCCGCTGGACCGCCGGGCCCTCGCGGCGCGGGGCGCGGCGGCGGCTCCATGGCCATGACCTCGAGTAGAAAATCGAGGTGGTCACGTCCGGCGCTTACGGCGCACTCATGCAAGAAGCATTGCACAGCAAACGCAATCGCATTCGAGCCCGGCGCACGCCAGGGCCCGCTCGGGATCTTCGAACGGATCATCGATTGCGCGATCCGAGAGCTCGCAACGCGGTTCGCCGGAAACTCCTGCGGCGACAGGTTCGCGCTGCTGATGGGCGCCTGCCCGTTGCGCGTAAAGGTGATGAAATGATCTTGCCACGCGCTCAGCGTACCGGCCGTGAGCGCGCCCTTGAAGGCATGGAAGCCGCCCGGACGGAAATAGTCGAACGCGAAATCGTCCTCTCGCGTCCACTGCACTTTGACCGGCGCACCGATGCGTTTCGAGATCGCCGCAGCCTCGACGACGCTGTCGTTCGCGAGCCGGCGGCCGAAACCGCCGCCGCCGCGCAGTTGATGCAACGTCACGTTTTCCTGCGGCACGCCGAGGAACGACGCGACCGCTTCGACGGCATTCTGCGGCGTCTGCGTCGGCGCCCAGATCTCGGCCGTGCCGTCGTCCTTGCACCAGACGGTGCAGTTCTGCGGCTCGAGATCGGCGTGGGACACGAACGGATACGAGTAGAACGCTTCGACAGTCGCCTCCGCCCGCTCGAACGCGGCATCGACATCGCCGACCTCACCGAGCGTCTGTTGCGGGGGCTGCGCAGCAAGCCCTTTAGCCTCTGCGACCGCGCCGGTCCAGCTGTCCTTCGAGGCCTCCGATTCATCCCACTCGACGCGGAGCTCTCGCTTCGCCTTCAGCGCCGCCCAGGTCGAGTCCGCGACGATAGCGGCGCCGGAGAGCGCCGCATCCGCGGCCGGGCTGAACTCGATCGGGTTGCCGCGCTGCTCGAGCAAGAACGCATCCTTGACGCCGGGCAGCGACTTGACGTGATCCAGATTGGCGCGCACCGCGCGCGCACCGATTGCTGGCGCCTTGCTGAAAGTCGCGTAAAGCATGCCCGGGACGACCTGATCGATGCCGAACATCGGCTGACCGGTCACGACTTTGATGTTATCGACACCGGTGATGCGCTTGCCGAGCAGCCTGAAGTTCTCGCGCGCCTTCAGCGACAGGGACTCGGCAGCGGGCACAGGCAGCTGCGCGGCCGCGTCGGCAAGCTCGCCATAGCCGAGGCGACGCCCGGAGGCCTCGTGCACGACCTCGCCCGCGGCGGTCGCAAGCTCGGTCGCCGGCACGCCGAGCCGCTCGGCGGCGGCCGCGACGAGCATGGCGCGAGCGGCCGCGCCCGCACGGCGCAGAGTCTCGAAGTTCATCGGCACCGACATCGAGCCGCCTGCGAACTGCGGACCGTAAAGGGCCGCGCTGATCGGCGCCTGCTCGACGCGCACGTTGGCCCAATCCGCATCGAGCTCTTCGGCCACGATCATCGGCAGCGATGTCTTCACGCCCTGCCCTACGTCCGGATTCTTCGCATAGATCACCACGGTGCCGTCCGCGGTGACCTGCACATAGGCATTCGGCGCGAACGTGGGCGCATCGGCGGCGCCATGGGTCTGCTCTTGCGCCGAGGCCGCGCCGCCCACGCTGAAGCCGAGCACGAGACCGCCGCCGACGAAGCCCGCAACCTTAATGAATTGCCGGCGGTTGACCGCCGCGCCCGTCGACTTTGCGAACGCCTCCTGCATGAACTCCGGCAGATACGGGTTCACGTCGCATTCATTCGGCCGGCGGCTCATGCTGCGCTCCCCGTCTTGTCGGCTTGACCCGCGGCGACGTGGATCGCCTTGCGAATGCGGACGTACGTCCCGCAACGGCACAGATGCCGGGCCATCGCATTATCGATGTCTTCGTCCGTCGGCTTCGGCGTGCGCTCGAGCAGCGCGACCGCGCTCATGATTTGCCCGGCCTGGCAATAGCCGCACTGGGCGACATCCTCGTCGATCCATACCTGCTGAACGGGGTGCAGCGCGCCATTATCCGCTGCGATGCCTTCGATCGTCGTGATCGACGCGCCCTCGAGCGACTGCACGGGCAGCTGGCACGACTGCACCGGCGCGCCGTTCACGTGCACCGTGCACGCGCTGCACTGCCCGACGCCGCAACCGTACTTCGTGCCGACGAGGCCGAGCGTGTCCCGCAAGACCCAGAGCAACGGCGTCGCCGGGTCCGTGTCGCCGAGCTCGTGAGATCGGCCGTTGACGTTCAATCGCATGCACTTCTCCGGGTTCTGCGCGGGTGATCCCGAAGTCTCTGCCAACTGATGGGCGGCGCGCAAGCGGAGAGCTACAGGCGGAGTTGAACCCCCGCAACGATCGTTCGCTCGGCGCCGGGCCGGATGCCGTTCTCGAGGTCGGAGATATACAGCTTGTCGGTCAAATTGCGCCCCTGCACCCAGAGGGTCGCGTTGCGTCTCGGCAGGACATAGCTGAGCCGGGCCGATAGCAGAGTCCGGCCCGAGACGCGGCCGACCACCACAGGCTCGCGCACGCTGAAGTCGTCGCCGGGCACCAGCGCAACGAGGTCATCCTCATCGACCAGCGTGATTGGACCGGTATTGACGACATCGGTATAGAAGCTGCCGAAGTGACTCCAAGTCGCGCTCAGTTGCCAACCGGAGGGCAGCCCGACCCCAAGCGTCATGCTGCCCGCATGCAGCGGGACCTCCGGCACGCGGTAATCGTTCAGCGGCCCACGCCGAAATCTCGCGTCAGTGTAGTTGTACGCAAGCTCCGCAAAGAGATTGGCCCGTGTGGGCTCCGGTGCGGAATCGAAGCGCAGCTCGGCGTCGAAGCCGCGGGCAATCGAATCGCCCGAATTCAGCGTGACGTTGAGCCCGTCGATCGTGAAGGCCTGCTGGATGAGAGTGTCCTCGAGCCGGTTGTAGAAGACGGCGGCTTCGATGTCTAGACGATCGAGAGCGGTCATCCGAAAGCCGAGCTGCGTGTTAAGGCCGACCTCCGGCGTCAGCGGAAAGCCTGCGGCGGTACGGGCGATGGCGGGCGAATAGCCGCGCTGCACGTTGCCGAACAACTGGACATTCTCGAGGCCGTCGAACAGCACGCTGACACCCGGCAGCAGCACGGAGTTGCGGTCCTTCTCCTTCGGATCGTGGGGACCCAAGTCCGCGGCAATCGACTCACGGACCTTACTTTGCGTAAAGGTCTCCGCGCGCAAGCCCGGAATGACCGTGAAATCGCCAAAGCGCATCATGTCCTGAAAAAAGGCCGACACGGCAGACGCCTCGTAGCGCTCCGAGCGGATCAACGCGCCGCGCTGGCTCCGCGAGAGGACCACGCCGCCATTCGCCTGGTGGCGCATGTCATCCAGAGAGTGCTCCTCGATGCGCACGCCCCACTGCAGGGTATGGCCGCGATCCGCCGCGCCTAAGCTGGCCAGCTCCATGCGCGTTTCGAGGCCGTACACGCGATATTGCCTATCGCGGCTCTCCATGCGGCCGGTCACCCCCGCCTCGAACGGCCGCTCCGGCACAACCTCCGGCAGCGCCGCGACCGGCGAATCGCCGGGCACGACGGTAAACCTCGGCCGGTCCACGTCGATTGCGAACAGCTTCGTCGACATCGACAAGCGATCGGTAATCGACACGTCGTGCATCGCGTCGAGCTTACGATAGTCGAGCGCGAACGTATTGTGCTCCTGCCCGAACCGGCCGCGCTTGGTCCGCGGTGCGATCGCGTACTCCTGCGGCGTCAGATTGCTCTCGTCGTAATGCGAGCGCTCCCGAAAATAAGTAAGCGACACGGCCAAGCTCTGCGATTCGTTGATGGCCCAATCCACGCTGCCGAAGAGATCGTCGTAGCGCGTATCCTCGAGGTCGAAGCTCCCGTTCGCGTCCATTCCGGTGTACGAGGCCACAATACCGGTCCGGCCGACCGTGCGCCGATGCATGACATGGCGCCGCAGCGTATCGAGCGTTCCAGCCACGAGCTCGATGCTCGTCTCCGGCGTCTCGGTCGCGCGCTTGTTACGAAAATTCACGATACCATGGTTGTTCAACGGGCCGTGCACGATCTGCCCTGCCGCCTTCAGCACATCGATCGCCTCGAGGCGCTCGAGCGGCGGGGTGTAATGTGCGCTCGAGTCGAGATAGGTCGAGGCGTTGATCGGCGCGCCGTCCTCCAGCAGCAGGGTCTTGCGGGACCGGCGCGGCGGCGCGCCGCGGACGCCTATGCCGCTGCGGCGCCCAAGCACGTCATCGTCGATCGTGCGCACGCCGGAGACCAAGTCGAGCGCATCGTGCATCGAATACGGGCGCAGCGCCTCGATCTGCGCATCGGTCAGCCGCACGCCCGCACCGGGTGTAAGCGCGGCGTCCGAAGGCATGACGTCGCGAACGTAAATCGTCGGCAACGAGGTATCGTCTGCCGGCTCCTGTGCAAGTGCGCAAGGTATGGCCACGATCGAACTGATCAGCACCCAGCGACACTTGCTCATCGGCAACACTCCATAGCTGTTAATGGATCGGGCTCGGGCGATCGTGGTGCCCGCAATCGAGACGCATTACTGTAACAGCTGGAGGGTGTATTTGCGGTCGCGATTCGGCGCCAGAACTCAAACTCTACAAGCCGAGCCCCGATCTTGACATTGCCGGCCGCTGGCACGCGGCGCAGCAAGCGAGGCGCATAAATGCCGGAGCGCGGCACACGGCGCGACCAACGCAGCTCGGCGCGCCAGGCGCGCACTGAGGCGCTACGGATCCAGCGGCCACAAGCCGCTAGCGTTGAGGATTGCCGGCGGCGGGCAGGCCGACGCTATCGAAGTACATTGCGAGCGCACTGATATCGTCATCCGATAGCGATTGTGCAACGGGGGTCATCAATGCGTCATAGCGCTCCCCACTGCGGAAGCGCTCCAGCTGCCGAACGAGATACGCGGCGTTTTGGCCGGCCAGATGCGGAAACGTGGGATTCGTCGAGATCCCGGCCGGCCCGTGGCACGCCATGCATTGCGCGGACTTGGCGCTGCCGGTCGCGAGGTCATTCGCGCCCGCGGCCACCATGCTCCCGCCGAGCGCCAAGGTCAGCATAGTTCGCATCAGCTCCTCCTGGAAATCACCGATAGCGGGACTATGCAACTTCCGAACCTCCCCGCCGGCATGCATTTTGCTGGGCTGAGGCATTCACATGCAGGAGTCGCCATGCAGAATGCGAGCATGACGCCCGGTCCTTGCCGCCATTCGCGGCGCGCCGGTACTCGAGCCGCCCGTCGCTTCGCCGCCTCGCTCCACCCGCTCACGGCTTGCGTAAGCCTGCTGACCGCCGCCAGCGCCGCAGCCGATCAGCGTTTGCTCGAGCTGTCGCAGGACGACGCCCAGTGGGTCATGCCCGCAAAGAACTACGCGTCGACACGCTACAGCGGTCTCGACCAGATTAACCGTGAGAACGTTGCCGATCTCACAGTAGCGTGGACGTTCTCGGTCGGCACGACGTCGGGCTTCGAAGCGGCGCCCTTGGTGGTCGGTGACACGATGTACATCGTAACGCCGTGGCCGAACATCTTGTACGCGCTCGACACGGCCGATGGGTCCTTACGGTGGTCGTATGAGCCTGAGCCGGACCAGGCGGCAAAAGGCGTCGCGTGCTGCGACGTCGTGAATCGCGGTGCGGCATATGTCGACGGCAAGGTCTTCTACAACACGCTCGACAACCACACGGTGGCTGTCGATGCGGAAACCGGCGAGGAGATCTGGAAGGTCAAGCTCGGCGATATCAATGTCGGCGAAACCATGACCATGGCGCCGTTGATCGTCAACGACAAAGTGCTCGTCGGTAACAGCGGCGGTGAAATGGGCGTACGCGGCTGGCTCACGGCGCTCGAAGTGGGCACGGGCGAGATCGCATGGCGTGCCTACTCGACCGGCCCGGACGAAGATGTGCTGATCGGCGACGATTTCGCGCCGTTTTATGCCGCCGATCGCGAACCGAATCTCGGCGTCACCACCTGGCCGCCGCGGCGTTGGGAGATCGGCGGCGGCACGGTCTGGGGCTGGATCTCGTACGACCCGGACCTCAATCTCATTTATTACGGCACTGCCAATCCAGGCCCGTGGAACCACAACCAGCGGCCGGGCGACAACAAGTGGACGTCGAGCATCTT
>CAZFJU010000003.1:51472-52713 GCA_964518995.1 uncultured Gammaproteobacteria bacterium | reverse complement strand
TGGTCCGCTATCTGCTCACACCATGTTATTTTATGTTGACACATCAAGACCATTCCTACATTATAGTGTTTCTTTTCACAGCCTGTGTTTCTCACCACCTCTAACGCATGAAGAACTCCAGTGACAGACGCGCGTAGCCACGCCGAACCGACGCGGCAATTGCTCCCCGAAGACGGCCGAATGCGCGCCGATGTGCTGGGCCGCGAAATGGTCGAGTTATCGGCGCACATCAGCGCTGGCGAAGCGCGCTTTCTCGAGCTGCTGGCCGAGTTCGAGCGGGATGAGTTATGGCGGTCCACGGGATGCGCCAACGCCGCACAGTGGCTGACGTGGCAATGCGGTTTCGGCAAGGTTGCCGCGAGGGAGCGGGTGCGCGTCGCGCGTGCGCTCGAGCGTCTCCCGAAGATTCGTGCGTCGTTTCGCCGGGGCGAACTCAGCTACTCGAAGGTGCGCGAGCTGACGCGCGTGGCTGAACCGCAAAACGAAGCGTCATTACTGCACGTCGCTCTGCACTCCACTGCCGCTCACGTCCAGAGGCTCGTCGCAAAATGCCGTCGAGCTCAGCAAGTCGATGTAGCGTCCGAAACGGTTGCGCAGTACCTACGCAGGTATGTCCGCTATCGGCATGAAGAGGACGGCACGGTGGTCATCGAGGCGAAGCTGCCCATCGAGATCGGCGAAGTGGTGATCAGGGCAATCGATGCGGCCGTCGAGGTGCTCTTCCGGGAAGCGGCCAAAGAAAATTCGAGCGAGACGACCCCGGGCGTCGACTCTGCGGATCAGTCCGCGATCACGCAGCAAAGCGATCTCCGGCGTGTTGAGACCGAGTCTAATGTTCCAGCGGAAACACGGAGCAGCCTCGAGACCCACTCTAATGTTCCAGCGGAAACGCGGAACAGCGATGAGCGTGCGTCCGATGTCGGTCCCCTGGATCGAGTGGCTGCTCAAGGAGGCGAGGCGCCGCCTCTCCGCACGCGCCGCGCCGATGCGCTGCATCTACTGGCGGATAGCTTTCTCTCCGCACCTGCCGGCGGGCGGGTCGACACGTGCGCCGATCGGTATCAAGTGGTCGTGCACATCGATCAGGCGCTGCTGGCCGGCGCGGGCAACGTGCAACGGCACGAGCATCTACAAGGCCCTCACGCTGGCAGCGAACTCCTGTTCGCCTGCTGTGAGCTCGAGAGCGGGTATGCGCTCGCCAGGGACACGGCAAGACGCCTCGCATGCGATGCGACGCTCGT
>CAZFJU010000003.1:22956-51372 GCA_964518995.1 uncultured Gammaproteobacteria bacterium | reverse complement strand
GGTATGCGCTCGCCAGGGACACGGCAAGACGCCTCGCATGCGATGCGACGCTCGTCGGCATCGTAAAGGAAGCGAACGGCGAACCGCTCAACGTCGGCCGCCGAACGCGCGCGATTCCCCCTGCCCTACGTCGCGCCCTGCGGGCCCGTGACGGCGGTTGCAGGTACCCGTCCTGCGGTCGAACGCGCTTCACGCAGGGGCATCACATTATCCATTGGGCGGACGGCGGGGAAACGAGCCTGAAAAATCTCATTACCCTTTGCACATTTCACCATGCCCTCGTGCACGAAGGCGGCTTTTCGATTCAACGCCTGAGCGACGGAACGTTTGCGTTCTTCGCACCGGGCGGCGAGCGGCTGCCCGATTGTGGACGCGCTGCAGTGCGGACGCTCGAGATGTTGAGGCGCGCAGCGGAACACGATCGCGTCACTTTGCGAGAAATTGTTCGCATCGAGCGCACGACGCACTGATGAAGCTTCACGCTACACGATCGGGACGCGCGTAGATGTTGAATCGATCCTTTTTCAAAAACCCGACGAGCGTCATGCCGAACTCTTCGGCGAGCTGCACCGCAAGCGATGACGGCGCGCCGACCGCCGCAAGAAGAGGGCAGCCGGCCATCATCGCCTTTTGCATCAGCTCGAAGCTCGCGCGACCGCTGACAACGATACCAAAACCCGCGAGCGGCAGTGCGCCGGCCATCAGCCGATTGCCGATGAGCTTGTCGAGCGCGTTGTGGCGGCCGACATCCTCGCGCACGAGTGAGATGGTCCCTGCAGCGTCGAACAGCCCCGAAGCATGCAGGCCGCCGGTTCGATCGAAGACATCCTGCTGCGCACGAAGCGCGTCCGGCAGCCCGCCGAGCGTGTCGCGCCCGATCTCGAACGGTGCAGCGTGCAGGTCGAACACGCTCTGCACTTTGACCGCCTCGAGGGAGGACTTTCCGCAGACGCCGCAGCTCGAGGACGTATAGAAATGGCGCTCGAGACGTTCGAGATCGACCTTCACGCCCCGGCTCAGCTCGACCCGCACGACGTTGATCAGGCCATCCGCTGCCGGCGGCCCGCACGGTCCTACCGACGCGACGTCGTCCGGGCGCCGGATAATGCCTTCGGTATAGAGGAACCCTACAGCGAGCTCGACGTCCTTGCCCGGCGTGCGCATCGTGACGGAAATACTTTGCTCGCGATGCTCGTCGCCGACGAAATAGCCGAGCCGAATCTCGAGTGGCTCCTCGGTGGCGACGACGTCGTTCATCGCGGCGGCGTCGGCGCCGACACCGATACGCCGGATCTCGAACTGCCGCACGCTTTGCCGGCGAACGGCTTCCTCTATGTTTATGCTGGCCACATCACGCCGGGAGCTGTTCCTCCGCGAGCCGCCCGATGGCCTGGGCCGCCACGGGGGACAGTTCGATCACCTCGGCAGAACCGTTGCTGCCGTGCCGAAAACGCTCGACAATCTGCCGCCGCATCTCGGGAGTCCAGAAGCGCTTCAGATGCTCGAGGGTACCGATGATGGCGCCCTCGGCATCCCGGCCATGGTCGAGATTCATCGCGATATGGTTCGCCATGCGCACCAGCTTGTTCACATGCATTCGCCGTCCGCCTCTAGCCGATCACTTCCTCGGTGCCGGTGCGCGCCTGACGCAGATGCTCGAGCTGCTCCGCAGTGAACTCCTCGAACTTGAGCTGCCAATCGGAAAGCTCCGTGACCTTGTACGCCTGCACGGCAGTGACCTTGTACTCCGGACAGTTGGTCGCCCAATCGGAGTTATCCGTGGTCACGACGTTGGCGCCCGACTCGGGATGATGGAACGTCGTGTAAACGACGCCCGGCATGACCCGCTCGGTGATCAGCGCGCGCAGCACCGTCTCGCCCGCACGGCTCTTCAACCCGACCCAATCGCCGGTGTTGACACCGCGTTGCTCCGCGTCGTGCGGATGGATCTCGAGCACATCCTCATCGTGCCATTCGACGTTCGACGTCCGCCGCGTCTGCGCACCGACGTTGTATTGGCTCAAAATACGCCCGGTGGTCAGCAGCAGCGGGAACATCGGCGTGGTCCGCTCGTCGGTCGGCACGTACGGAGTCACACGGAAAAGACCCTGGCCGCGGACGAACTCGTCGATGTGCATCGTCGGCGTACCTTCCGGAGCCGCCTCGTTACACGGCCACTGGATGCTGCCGAGCTCCTCGAGCCGCTCGTAGTTGACGCCCGTGAACGTCGGCGTAAGCCGCGCGATTTCGTCCATGATCTCGCTCGGATGCGAGTAGCTCATCGGGTAGCCGAGCGCATTGGACAGAAGCTGCGTGACCTCCCAATCCTCGTAGCCCGCGAGCGGCGCCATAACCTTGCGCACCGGCGAGATGCGGCGCTCCGCGTTCGTGAACGTGCCGTTCTTCTCGAGGAACGACGAGCCCGGCAGAAAGACGTGCGCGAACTTCGCGGTCTCGTTCAGGAAGATATCCTGCACGACCATGCATTCGAGCGACGACAGCGCCCTCGTGACGTGATGGGTATCGGGATCGGACTGAGCGACGTCCTCCCCTTGCACGTAAAGCCCTTTGAACGTCCCTGCGACTGCCGCATCGAACATGTTCGGTATCCGCAGACCCGGATCCGGATCGATCGCGACGTTCCAGTCCCGCTCGAACAAGCTGCGCACCGCCGTATCCGACACGTGGCGGTAGCCCGGCAGCTCGTGCGGGAAGGAGCCCATATCGCACGAGCCCTGCACGTTGTTCTGACCGCGAAGCGGGTTTACACCGACGCCCTCGCGACCGAGGTTGCCGGTGACCATCGCGAGATTCGCGATCCCCATGACGGCCGTCGAGCCCTGACTATGCTCCGAGACGCCGAGGCCGTAATAGATCGCACCGTTCGGCGCGGACGCAAACAGCCGTGCGGCGCCGCGGATCTTCTCCGCCGGCACGCCGGTGTCGGCCGCGACCGTTTCCGGCGAGTTGCGTTCCTCGAGAATGAACTGGCGCCAGTCCTCGAACGCATCCATATCGCACCGCGACTCGATGAACGGCTTGTCCTCGAGACCCTCGGAGAGGATGACGTGCGCCATGGCGTTCAGCACCGCAACGTTGGTGCCGGGCCGCAACGCCAAGTGGTAGTCCGCTTCGATATGCGGCGAACGGACCAGATCCGTGGCGCGCGGGTCGACCACGATCAGGTTTGCGCCCTCTCGCAGCCGACGCTTCATCTGGCTTGCAAACACTGGATGCGCATCCGGCGGATTCGCACCGATGACCATGATGACGTCGGCCTTCATGACCGAATCGAACGCCTGCGTGCCGGCGGACTCGCCGAGGGTCGCCTTGAGGCCGTAGCCGGTCGGCGAATGGCAGACGCGTGCGCAGGTATCGACGTTATTGTTACCGAACGCGGCTCGCACGAGCTTCTGAACGAGATAGGTCTCCTCGTTTGTGCAGCGCGAAGATGTAATACCGCCGATCGAGCCGACGCCGTACTTGTCCTGGATCTCCTTAAACCGCTTCGCGGTAAACGAGATCGCCTCCTCCCACGAGACCTCCTTCCAGGGCTCATTGATGGAGTCGCGAATCATCGGCTTCGTGATGCGGTCCTTATGAGTCGCGTAGCCGAACGCGAAGCGGCCCTTCACGCACGAATGGCCGTGGTTAGCGTGACCGTCCTTGTTAGGGATCATCTTCACGACCTGCTCGCCCTTCATTTCCGCGCGGAACGAGCAGCCGACGCCGCAGTACGCACACGTCGTGATCACATAGTGCTCGGGCTGACCCAGCTCGATCAGCGAGTTTTCGGTCAAGGTCGCGGTCGGGCACGCTTGCACGCAGGCGCCGCACGACACGCACTCGGAGTCGAGGAACGGCTGATCCTGGCTTGCCGCCACCTTCGATGCGAAGCCGCGCCCGTCGATCGTCAACGCGAACGTGCCTTGCACCTCGTCGCATGCGCGCACACACCGCGAGCAAACGATGCACTTGGTCGGGTCGAACGTGAAGTACGGGTTGCTCGTATCCTTCACCGCGTCGAAGTGATTGGCGCCCTCGTAGCCGTAGCGCACGTCACGCAGCCCGACGGCTCCGGCCATATCCTGCAATTCGCAGTCGCCGTTGGTCGGACAGGTGAGACAGTCGAGCGGGTGATCGGAGATATACAGCTCCATCACACCGCGGCGCACATCACCGAGACGCTTCGACTGCGTGGTGACGGTCATGCCGTCGCGAGCCTCGGTCGTGCAGGATGCCGGCAGCCCCTTCGCGCCCTCGATTTCGACGAGGCACAGCCGGCACGAGCCGAACGGCTCCTGGCTGTCCGTCGCGCAGAGCTTCGGAATATTGATACCGGCCTCGGCCGCCGCGCGGAGCACGGTCGTGCCTTCCGGCACCGTCACCGCCTTGCCGTCGACGGTCAGCGTGACCTGAGTTTCCGACTCGCGTTGCGGCGTGCCGAAATCGCGAGCTCGATGATAGGGCTTGAACACTGCACTCATGCTACTTCTCCCACGGCACGCCGCTCCGGGTGTCGCGCCCGCAAGTCTTCGGGGAAATGATTCAAAATACTTAGGACCGGATAAGGCGCCATGCCGCCGAGGGCGCAAAGCGAGCCGACGACCATCGTGTCGCACAACTCGCGCAGGAGCGTCAGATTCGCGTCCTCGTTTACCCCGTCCAGAATACGGTCGATCACTTCGACGCCACGCACGGAGCCGATTCGGCATGGCGTGCACTTACCGCACGACTCGACCGCACAAAATTCCATCGCGAAGCGGGCTTGCGCGCCGAGATCGACCGTGTCGTCGAATACAACGAGACCGCCATGACCGATCATTCCGCCGAACGCTGCGAACGCCTCGTAGTCGAGCGGAGAATCGAACTGCGACGGGTGAATGTACGCACCGAGCGGACCGCCCGCCTGCACCGCGCGAATCGGCCGGCCCGTGGCGGTGCCGCCGCCGAAGTCATAAAGCAATTCGCGCAGCGAATGACCGAATGCCACTTCGACCAGCCCGCCTTGCTTGATGTTCCCGGCCAGCTGCACCGTCAGCGTGCCGCGCGAGCGGCCGACGCCGTAATCGCGGTAATGCGCGGCGCCTTTGTCGAGAATGATCGGCACGGTGGCCAACGAAATTACGTTGTTCACGATCGTCGGCTTGCCGAACAGGCCCTTGATCGCCGGCAACGGCGGCCGAAAGCGGACCACGCCGCGCTTGCCTTCGAGGCTCTCGAGCAGCGAAGTCTCTTCGCCGCAAATATAGGCGCCGGCCGCTTCACGAACCTCGAGATAGAACGCGCGGCCGCTGCCGAGCACGTCCGTGCCCAAATAGCCGGCCGCTTCAGCGCGCTCTATTGCGGCCCGCATTGTGCGGATCGCTTGCGGATATTCCGCGCGAATATAGATGTAACCGAGCGTCGCGCCGACCGCGAGCCCTGCGATCGTCATGCCCTCGACGAGCACGTACGGATCGCTTTCCATGATCATGCGATCGGCAAACGTGCCCGAATCGCCCTCGTCCGCGTTGCAGACCACGTACTTTTGCCCGCTCGGCGCATTCAGCACGGTGTTCCACTTGATGCCGGTCGGGAATGCGGCGCCGCCGCGCCCCCTGAGACCCGATTCGGTAACGATCTCGACGATCTTCTCGCCTTCGAGTTGCGCCGCATTGGCGAGCCCCGCGAAGCCACCGTGTGCGCGATACTCATCGATCGACAGCGGATCGATGATGCCGACGCGGGCAAAGGTCAGGCGATTCTGTTTTGCCAGGTACGGGATGGCCTCCGTTTCGCCGAGCGCGCGCGGATGCGTGCCGCCCTCGAGAAAATTCGCGTCAAAGAGGCTTGCCACGTCGCCCGCGTCGATGGGCCCGTACGCGAGGCGCTTACCCTCGACCTCGACCTCGACGAGCGGCTCCAGCCAATAGAGCCCGCGCGACCCGTTACGGACGATCTCGACGTCCACGCCGCGCCGGGACGCTTCCGCGCCGACCGCCGCCGCCACTCCGTCAGCGCCGACCGAGCGGGCTGTCGTATCGGATGGAACAAAAATTTTGATGTGCTTAGCCATGCCGCGAGTCATGTCTCCAAGCTAAGCCTCGAGCAGCGCATCGAGCCGCTCGGGCGTGATGCGCCCATGGACGTCCTCATCGAGCATCACTGCCGGCGAGCACGCGCAATTGCCGAGGCAATACACGGGTTCGAGGCTGAAGCGGCCATCGGCCGTGGTCTCGTGAAAATCGACGTTCAGCCGCTCCTTCACGTGCCGCTCGAGCTCCCGCGCGCCCATCGCCTGGCAGGCCTCGGCGCGACACAGATACAGCGTGCGCTCGCCGGGCGGATGGGTTCGGAAAAAGTGGTAAAACGTAACGACGCCGTGTACCTCGGCGCGCGAGCGATTCAGCACGTTGGCGACGATCGGCACCGCCGCTTCCGGCACATAGCCCAGCTCGCCCTGGATCGCGTGCAGAATGGGCAACAGTGCCCCTGGCCTACCGGCGTTCGCCTCGGCCAATGCCCGGATCTTCGTTTCCATCGTTGCGGAGTGCTGTTCCACCTGCGCCATTACCTCGGTCGTTATGCCAGATCCGTTACGGACATGGATATTCTAACATTTCAAGCCTCCGACCCGCCTGGAAGTGGGGCTAACAGGCTTGTTGTGACGGATTCGGGAAAAGATCGGACTGGTCTTCGTCTTCTCTCGGCACGAGACACGCGAAGTCTTTTTCGACGAGAATCTTCAGGATCTCCCGATCGTCAATGGCCTGCTCGGCACGGATCGACACCTCCTCGGGGCGGAGCCAACGCTCGAGCACCGCTTTTGGCAGCGTCACCGTGACGCCGGAAGCGTCCAGCTCGGCGCGAACCTTGCCTGCAGGTGCAACGCGCACCCGATACGCGAGCTCCGCGGCGGGTGCGAACCGCACACGATCCTCCGCAATGCCATGCTCGGCCAACTGCTCGAGCGCGGTTTGGGATAAGCGGATGCGTACGGAGTTACCACGAATTCTGAGTTTCATCATTAAAGTTGGGAAGTTGCAACAGCCATTCTAATGCATAGGAGTACGGCTCACCGCGAAAATTCCCGGTAAAACCCATCGGTATCACCGGTGTGCGGGCCGGTGCGCCGGGCAACCCGCAGCGTTCATCCAACGCAAAAGCTAACTAGGTGATTATAAAGCCGCTGTCCTATAATCGCCGCGGTGGGAGCAGCAACACGTTCAGACACCGCCCGGCCAGCGCACGGCGGCTTCGCGGCCATTCGGGGAAAATGCATGAGTAATCACGTCGGGATCAGCGGATTTGCGGTCTATGTGCCGCCCTATCGGGTCGACCTCGAGGCTTGGTGCCAATGGACGGGCCAGCATTGGGACAAGACCCGGGCTGTGGTCGGCCGCAGTTTCCGCATGCGCGGTCCCGAGCAGAGCGTTTACACGATGGCAGCCACAGCCGTGATGCGCCTGATCGAGAATTACGGGATCGATCCGAGCCGCATCGGCTTCCTTGGGCTTGGCACGGAGTCGAGCACGGATAACTCCGCCGGCGCCATCATTATCAAGGGCATGCTCGACGATGGCCTCAAGGCCAAAGGGCTGCCGCCCGTGAACCGCTACTGCGAGGTCCCCGAGGTCAAGCACGCCTGTCTCGGCGGCATCTACGCGATGAAGCACGCGCTGCGCTATCTCGCGCTCGAAGAAGACGACGACCGGTGCGCGATCGTGGTCAGCGCCGACATCGCGGAGTACGCACGCGGCAGCTCCGGCGAGCCGACCCAAGGCGCGGGTGCGGTCGCGATGCTGCTCGAGCGTAAGCCTAAGCTGCTGGCCGTCGATGTGCGCAACATCGGCAGCGCGTCTGCGTACCGCGCCGTCGATTTCCGCAAGCCCGTGCTGCGCAACATCATCCGCGGCAAGCTGAACTGCCATTTCCAGGACTTGCCGGTGTTCAACGGCAAGTATTCCACCACCTGCTACATCGATGAGACGCTGCATGCGTTGAGCGACATGACGCGGCGGATGGGCCGTGAGCCGGCCGAGTTCTACCGCGAGCTGGACGCCGTCTTCATGCATCGGCCGTATCATCGGATGCCAGAGACGTCGTTCGCGATGAGCTACCTGTTCGGGCTCGGCTCCGACGGTCCCGCAGGGCGGGCAGAGCTCGCCGACTACTGCGAGCGCGCCGGTATGGACATCGACGCCGTGGTCGCCGAGATGCGCTCCCAGCCGGACATCTTGGACTTCGTCCGCAGCGGCGATATCGAAGCCGACGCCTATCCGCTCAGCATTCAGCTCTCCAAGGAGTTTCGCAGCAGCCGCGAGTTCTCCGAGCTCGTATCGTCGAAGATGTCCTTGGGCAGCGACATCATGATGGAAATCGGTAATGTGTATTGCGCAGCATTGCCGGCCTGGATCGCGGCCGGCATGGAAGATGCGTACCTGCGCGGCGTCGATCTTGGCGGCAGCCGCGTGCTTGCGGTCGGCTATGGCAGCGGCGACGCCGCCGAAGCCATCCCGATGGAGGTGGCCGAGGGGTGGGCGCAGGCCGCGGCGCGAATCGCGTTCGAAGACGCGCTCGAGCCCTACCAGAACCTCACCCGCGCCCAATACGAGAGCCTGCACGACACGGGCGACGCGGATGGGATCGACGCGCCCTCCTCCGGGTTCGTCATTCAGTCGGTCGGCAGCAACTCGAACGCGAAGTTCAGCGACGAGGGTGTCGAGTATTATCGGTTCGTGCGCTGAGCGTCGTCCGCTTGGCGCTCGAGCGCCGCGATCACGTCCTCGATCGTGCCGTCGGCCAGCAGCCGGCGGTATTCCGCGCGCTTTAGCGCAAGGTCACTGACACGGTCGGCCAGGATATTGATGATCTTCCAGCCGCCGTCGACCTCGTGCAGCACGTATTCGAACGGAATCTGCTCGCCCTCGCCGGTCGTAAGCGTCGCCTCGACGACCGCCCGCGTTTCCTCGCGCGGCGCACCCTCAATTCGCACGAACATGCCTTTCTCGAGCCCGGCGAATCGGGTTGCGTAGGTCGTCACGCTCAAGCGGACGAACGCGGCGACGAAACGCTGCCGCTGCTCATCGGTCAACCCCGCCCATTCCCGACGTACGGTCAGCTCGGCGATATAGGGGAGATCATGCGTCGCAGTGATGATCGGCAGGAGCGCATCGTAGCGCGCCTGTGCGGGCTCGTCGCCGCGCGTGGCGGCCACCTCGACGAGCCCATCCAATAATCGCTCGACCGCCGCCTCGGGCGTGCTCGATGGCGGCTCGCCATTCTGTGCAAAGGCCGGCGCCACCGCGAGCGCCGCCGCCGCGAGCCACCCCCACCGAGCGCTAATTCGCATCATGCGCGACACTCCAACAGCGTTCCTCCGCATCATGCCCCACAGCGTACTGCACCACACTGGCCAGGGCGTGCGCTGTTCCGACCCGGTCAGGACTCGCGCTGCCTCCGCCCGATCTGGTCGACCGGCACGGCGACACCCGGCACACGTCCGCCGTGCACCACTGGCAGCTCCGGAGCCATTTCGCCGTCGAGCCGCGGCCCGAACATAAATACGGACAACGCCTTAAGCGGATTCGCAAGCGTGTCCTCGACCGCCGTGCCCTCGTAGCCGCAGTGCGCCATGCAGTTATCGCACTTTGGATTGCGTCCGGTGCCGTAGTGATCCCACTGCGTCGTCTCCATCAGCTCGCGGAATGACGACGCGTAACCCTCGTCAACGAGCAGATAGCAGGGCTTTTGCCAGCCGAAAACGTTGTACGTCGGATTCGACCACGGCGTGCATTGATAGCTTTGATTGCCGGCGAGGAAGTCGAGAAATAGGCTCGACTGATTGAAGTGCCACTTGCGCGAGCGTGCTCGGCCGCGCTTGAAAATCTCACGAAACAGCTGCTTCGACTGACGCCGGCCGAGAAACACATCCTGGCGGGGCGCATGATCGTAGCTGTAGCCCGGCGAGATCATCACGCCCTCGACGCCGAGACTCATGGCATAGTCGAAGAAGCTCGCGACGTCATCCGGGTCCTCGCCCGCATAGAGCGTGCAATTCGCCGTGACCCGGAAACCGCGCTCACGCGCGATCTTGATCGCACGCACCGCCTTGTCGAACGTGCCGGGACGGCACACCGATTCGTCGTGCCGCTCGCGGTTGCCGTCGAGGTGGACGGAGAACGTCAAATACGGCGACGGCGTGTAGTCGTCGATCTTTTGCTCGAGCAGCAGGGCATTCGTGCAGAGGTAGACGAACTTCTTGCGCTCGACGATGCCGCGAACGATCTCCGGCATCTCCTTGTGGATCAGCGGCTCCCCGCCCGGAATCGACACGACCGGCGCGCCGCATTCGTCCACGGCGCGTAGAGCATCCGCAACGCTGACGCGCTTCTTCAGGATCTCCGGCGGATAATCGATCTTGCCGCAGCCCGCGCAGGCGAGGTTGCATTGAAACAAGGGCTCGAGCATGAGGACGAGCGGATAACGCTTCACCCCCTTCAATTTCTGCTCAAGGATGTAGCGCGCGATCCGGTACTTTTGTACTAATGGAATGCTCATGCGTTCTCCTTGTCGCTTTATCCGTCCGTGCCGGTACGTCTCAGCATCGAGTCCAGGAAGTTGTGGCGTATATGCGCCCACTCCATCTTGAACCACGGCGTGAAGCGCTCGGGCGTCTCGCTGAGCTCGGCCTCGAGCGCGTTGATGCCGATCCAGCGCCAATCCGCAATTTCACTCACGTTGGCGTCGATCGGGCCGTCGTAGCGGCCGTAATACACCCAGCAGTACTCATGCTCGGCGCCGCGCGTGCCGTACTGCGCGTGATACTTGAACTTATACAGAAACTCGAGCGGGCACGTAAAACCGAGCTCCTCCTCGAGACGCCGGGCCAAAGCCACTTCCATGGTCTCGCCTCGGCGCGGATGCGAGCAGCAGCTATTTGACCAGTAGTTCGGCCAAAGCGGCTTCGTCTCTGCGCGCTGCTGTAGCAGCAGCTCGTCATTGCTGTTGAAGATGAAAGCCGAAAAGGCGCGGTGCAGCACACCGGAGCCGGTATGACAATCGATCTTGGCGCGACTGCCAATCTCGCGATCCAGCTCGTCGACGAGGATCAGCTCCTCATCGTCGTTCGATACAATTTCATCACGTACCATCGAGTCGAGCCCCCAAGCTCACGGGCATGGATTGAAACCCCGCGGCCCTAATCGCGGACACCACTCCTGCGCACTCCTCCGCCGACGCGCAAATCGCGACGATCGAGCCGCCGCCGCCGCCGCCCGTCAGCTTCGCGCCGAGCGCCCCGTTCTCACGAGCGAGGGTCACGAGCTGCTCGAGCTCCGGCGTCGACACCTGCAAGGCATTCAGCATGCCGTGACAAATGTTCATGAGCTCGCCAAGGAGTGGTAAGTCATTGTCGGAAATCGCCTGCACACCGCGCAACGTCAATGCGTCGATCTGATCGAAAATGCGCTCGTAGAGGCGCCGATCCTGCTCCCATGCGTCACGCACGCGGCCCACAGTCTTCGCAGTAAGACCTTCGTAACCCGTCATGCCGATCACTGCAGGGATCGGCTCGACGATATTGAGCGGCTCGACCAGCGGCGGGTCGCCGGCGCGGTATACGAGCGCCTGACCGTAGGTCGCAAGGGTATTGTCGATTCCGCTGGGACGGCCGTGCGCCACTTTCTCCGATTCGAACGCGAGCCGATTCACCTCGTCGTCGCTGAGACCGAGCTTGAAATGCTTATCGAGCGCACGCACGATCGCGACGGCCATCGCGGCCGAGCCGCCGAGCCCCATGCCGCGCGGCACTTCCGGAAATACTTCGATACGCATACCGCGGCCGGACAGGCCGAGCTTGTCGAGCACCACTCCGGCCGGTCGCTCGAACGAGCGCCGGTCCGCCGGATTGCGCGCCAGCTGGTATTCGATACCCCAGCGCGGAATCATCAGATGAATGCCTTCGTCGCAGTCCTCGACGAGCGCCTTGATGGCAAGCGGCACGGGGGCCGCAATCGCATGCCGTCCATAGACGACTGCGTGCTCACCGAGCAGAACAACCTTACCGTAGCCGACGCCGAGCTCGGGTGATTCGCGGCGCTTCGCAGCGCGGCCTGCCATCGACCCCTCTTGATCGTTTTCGAGCTCAGCGATGATTTCCTGCGCCTTCCAAACCTTGATGACGCCGCTCTGCACGACGCGGTCCAGCACCTCGTCGAAAATCTCTTTGCGAGCGCCTGCCGCCGTCACGACGCTGCGCGCATGCAGCGTCATATGGCCTTTTTGAATCCCCTCCGTGGCGAGCGCGCGGATCGCTGCAAAGTTCTGGGCGAGACCGACGGCCGCCATGACCGCGGCCAGCTCCGTCGCCGACTCGACGCCGAGCAGCCGGAGATTCAACGCGACGGTGGGATTCGATTCGATCGGCGCCCCGACGATGCCCACCTTGATCGGTACCTCGATCCTGCCGCACAGGTTGCCGTCGTCATCCGCGAACCACTCCGTCAACGACGTATAGCGGCCGCTGCGAGCGGCATACGCATGCGCGCCGGCCTCGATCGCACGCCAGTCGTTGCCGGTCGCTATCGCGACGGGGTCGATCCCGTTCATGATGCCCTTGTTGTGCGTCGCGGCGCGATACGGATCGACCGCGGCGAAATCTGCGGCGACGATGATGCCGTCGCGCGCCTGCTCGCCGCTATAGCCGCGCCCGGCGAGCTTGTCGACAGGGATCTTGCACGACGCGCGCACGACCGCCCGGTCGGTCAGGTTCGACAGAATCCGCAGGAATACGCGGCCGCCGGTGATCGACTCGATGAGCGGAGCGACGCCCTCACACATGCCGTTGACGAGATTCGCGCCCATCGCATCGCGGGTATCGACGAGCAGATGAACGACCAGCATCTGCTTACCGCTCGATGGCAGCGGGTGTTGATATAGCTCGATGTCGCGGGGGCCGCCGCCGCGCGCGACCATATTCGGATGGAAGCTGCTCGCGAGATTCAAGATCTCTTGCTTGCGCTCGAGAAGCCGCGCACGCGCCTTGGCCATATCGGGAAGATCCACGATCTGGATCTGACCGATCAGGATCGGATCGGACGACTCGGCTGTGAAGCCTCCGCACGCCCCGACGAGCTTGCACGCCGAGCCGAGCGCGGCAACGACCGACGGCTCCTCGACGACCATCGGCACGATGTACTGCTTGCCGTTGACGACGAGATTCATGCCGAGCCCGAGCGGCAGGCCCATTACGCCGACCACGTTCTCGATCATCTTGTCGGCGCAGGATAAATCGAGCGTATGGCGGCCCGTCGACAACGCGCGGAAATCGGCGGCGTTCACCAGACCTCGCTCGTGAACCGCACGGACGCGCTCTTCGATGCTGAGCTTGTAGAACTCTGGAATTCTCGACCGGTCCGCCGTCACTGACGTCGCTCCTCGATCACCAAACCGTGCTGGTCAACACCAAGATCAATCGCCGCGAAGCCTTCAGCCTCTGCGGCGCACCGAAAGGCGCTGAGCGCTTCAGCATCGGCCGCGAGGCCGAGCCCGAGGTCACCACCGCCGGCGCCGCTCACTTTATAGACGACACCATACCGCCGAGCCATCGCCGTAAGCTGGCGATGCTCCGCCGTGACGATTTCTACGCCGATCGCGTCACCGAGCGCTTCGAGCTCACGACCGTATCGCTCGACTGCGTGCAAGAATTCCTCACTTTCGCCAAGCCCGGCCGCTTTGCAGCCGCGCTCCGCCAGCCCGTCCATGGTCATTTGCCGGTTCGCCGCCTCCTGCGGCTTCGCGGCCCGCCACTCGTGGTAGCGGCCCAACAGACCCGACGTCGACGCGGATCGGCCGGCAAAAATACCCGCGAATCCTACACTGTTCGGAAGTTGGACTGAACCGACATGGGGCGACCCGCTTGTGTCGAGGCGAAACTCGATCGCTCCGCCCGAGAACGAGGCCGCGACATCGAGCCCGCTGCCGGCGCCGTTTTGGAAACGCCGATGCAGCGCGATGGCCTGCGCCAGCGTCGGCGCCGGTAACCCGGCAAAGGCGGCCCATGCCGCGGCAAATGCAGTGAGCGCGGCGGCGCTCGAGCCGAGACCGAGCTTGCGCCCGGCGATGAAGAAGTCCGCTGAGTCGAGCGACGCCCGCCATGCGCAACGCTCCCCGCCGAGCGCGCGGCGAACGAGATCGACGAGCGCAACGCCCGTCTCTGCGCCGAGCCGCACGTCGATATGCCGGTGCTCCGGAAAGCGGGTGTCGACATGCGCCGAATCGCCGGGTTGCGCACTGATCTCGGCCCGACAGTATCGATCGACCGCGAGCACCAGCGCGGGCGCCCCATGCAGCACGGCGTATTCGCCAAGCACCACGGCCTTACCCGGCGCACGCACGCAATGTTTCACTATCGGCAAAGCCGGACCCTTCATGCTTCGACTCGTTGCATCTCGAGCCCCGGCCCGAGCCCGGTCGTCGTCACGTCGAGCACGCCCGGGATCTGCGCGAGCTCCGCGGCAACGCGCTCGCGCGCCTCCGGCAGACAGACCGCCTTCAGCTGCGGGCCCGCGTCAATCGTGAAGAATACCGGCACGCCGCTGCGACGCAGTTGGCGGACGGCCGCCATGCCATCGACCGTCACGCCCTTCCAGTAGAGCAGCGGCGGCTGGGCCGCCAGCGCCGCGGCGTGCATCTTCAAACAGCTGTGCTCGGCCACGTCGGCGAGCGCGTCGAAGTCGCGCGCCGCGATCGCGCCGCGCGCACGCTCGAGATCCGCCGGCTGTGCGGCCACCCAGCTCGAGTAGTACGGCGACGACTGCTCCGAGCGCGCCATCCCCTCGCCGGAGCCGACATCCTTCTCGTCGCGCTGGGCGATCGCGATCACGACGTCGAGCGGCCAGGCGTCGGCGGGCAAGAGCGGCTCGGCAAAGCTGTCCCGCCCGTCCGGCTCGCGGCCGACGTGCATCTCGACGTAGCCGCCGAACACCGACCTCGCTGCTGACCCGGATCCGCGGCGTGCATAGATGCTGAGCTCGCGCGGGGACAGCTCGAGCCCGAGCGCCGCCGCAGCGGCGCCGACGAGCGCGGCGAAGCCCGAGGCCGACGACGCAAGGCCTGCGCCGGTCGGAAAGTTGTTGCGGCTCGCAACGCGTGCACGCGCTGCGACCCCCGCGTGCTCGCGCAGCAGATCGAGGCAGGCCGAGACACGCGCGAGCTGCTCCGGTCGCGACCGTCCGTCGAGCGACAGCTCGTCGGCTTCGAGCGTGGAATCGAAGCGTACCTCCGTCTCGGACCAAAGCTCGTCTAACGTGATGGAGATCGAGCCGACGGCCGGAATCTTCAACTCGGCATTGGCCTTACCCCAATATTTCACGAGCGCGATATTCGCCCGTGCCCGTGCCGTTCCGTGCATCGAATGTTCTCGCTACCGTTGCGCCGCCAGCGGACCGCCCGCATCACGATAGCCGTTCGCCGTGAACCAATCTATGGCGTCGCGAATGGCTTCGGCCGGGTCGCGCCAGGTATAGCCGAGCTCCTGCTCGGCTTTGCGGCTGGAAAAATACATGTGCTTCGCGGACATTCTGACGCCGTCGAGGCTGACCCGCGGCTCCCGGCCGGTAATGCGCGCGACGAGCTCCGCGCCGACCGCGACCGGATAGACTGACCAGTGCGGCAACCGCACCTTCGGCCGCGGACGCCCGCAGTGCTCGGCGACGAGCTCGAGGATCCGCTCGAGGCTCATGTCGCGGCCGCCGAGAATATAGCGCTCCGCGGTTCGGCCGCGCTCGAGCGCGAGGACATGCCCGCGCGCGACGTCGTCGACGTGCACGAGGTTCAGCCCGGTATCGACGAACGCAGGAATTCGGCCGAGCGACGCATCGAGAATGATCCGGCCGGTCGGCGTCGGCTTGATATCGCGCGGGCCGATTGGCGTGGAAGGGTTCACTGTCACCACATCCTGGCCGCGTTCGGCCGCGCGGCGGCGAACCGCCTCCTCGGCGAGATACTTGGAGCGCTTGTAGACGCCAATCATATCCGCGAGGGTGACCGGCGTTTCCTCGTCGGCGGGCGCGCGGCTCCCGTCCAGCCCGAGCGTGGCGACGCTCGACGTGTACACGACCCGCTCGACGCCGGCTTCGGCGGCCGCGTCGAGCACGTTGATCGAGCCCTGCACATTCGTTTCGAGCATCACTGCCGGCTGCGGCACCCACAGCCGATAGTCCGCGGCGGCGTGGATCACGGCATGGCAGCCGCGCACGGCGGCCGCGAGGCTGTCGCGCGATCGGATGTCGCCTGTCGCGATCTCGATATCGAGCCCAGCCAGATTGCGCTGATCGCTGCCGGGGCGGGCGAACGCGCGGACACGCTCGCCGACGTCGAGCAGCGCACGAACGATCGCCGCACCGACGAAGCCGTTCGCACCGGTCACCAAGACTGTCATCGTGCCACTCCTATGCGTAGAAGCGCCGGCAGCAGCACCAAGGTCGTAGCGAGCACGGCGATCATGCCGAGGGTGAGCAGCATGCCCATGCTCGCCATCCCTTGATGCGCGGAGAAGCCGAGGTTGCCGAAGCTGGCGACGGTCGTCAGGCCACAAGCAAGCACCGCGGCCGTAGTGCTGGTGCGCAACGTCATGCCCTCGCTCGGCGGCTCGTGACGAACGCGATGCACGATGTGGATGCCGTTATCGACGCCGATCCCGAGCAGCAGCGGCAGCGTGATGATATTCGCGAAGTTGAACGGCATGTCGAGCAGAACGGTCGCTCCGGCGGTGATCGCGCACGCGAGCGCGACGGGGCCGAGCACGAGCAGCACGTCTTTCGTCTTCCGCAGAAACACGAACAGCAGCAACGTGATGAGCACCGTAGAGTAAATTAGCGCGAGCTGGAACGCGCCCACCACGGTCGCCGATGCTTCCTGGTAGACGACCGGCAATCCCGTCGCGTTCGGGACGACCGAGCGCACGGCTGTGACGAAGCGCTGCGCGGCCCGGTTGTCGCTCACGTTCTCGGTCGGCGCGATCTCCACCAGCGTGCGTCCGTCCGCCGCGGTCCACCGCTCGGCCAGCGGCTGCGGCAGCGCGTCGAGCCCGAAACGCTCGGCGCCGAGCGCGCGCCCAAGCCGGGCGAGCTCCTCCGGCAGATTGGCCGCGAGCGCGTCATCGAGCGCGGCGAGCCGCTGCCCGCGAGCGGCGCCATCCGCCGCAAGCTCAGCCAGGAACGCCTCGAGCTCCGCATCGAGCTCGACCACAGCGCCTTCGCCCTCGACCAAGTCGAGCTGCCGATCGAGCCCGGCCAACGCCCGCTCGAGCCGCTCGGCATCGAACGGCGCCCGCTCGAGATCGGCAAAGCCCGGCCCCATGACGAGCGCGAGGTCTTCGAGCACCAGCAGTTTTTCATCCTGCTGCTGCGGCACGAGCGCGTCGACCGTCGTGACACTACGCACCTCCGGAAGCGCACGCAGCTGCTCCGCCCAGGCGGCGGCCGTCTCGCGATCCGGAGCGATCGCCGCCACATCGAACAGCGGCGCCTCGCCGTCGGCGGCGAGCAGCTCGAACGTTCGCACGGACTCGGAGCTCGGGTCGCGCAAGTGGATCGGATTGCTGTCGAACTCGGCGCGCGGCAGCAGCAGCACGGCGATGACACCGAGCACCGCCGCCCCCGCCACGACGACCTTCGGGCGCGCCATCAGCGGCTCGAGCGAGCGCAAGGACAGCCACGATGGCGGCGGCTGCCGATCTCGATCCGTCAGCATCAGCCCGAGCAACGCGGGTAACAGCGTGAAGCTGACGGCAAGGCTGACGAACATGCCCGTGCCCGAGATCAGACCGAGTTCCGAGACGCCCTCGAACTCGGTTGGGATGAATGCATAGAACGCGGCCGCCGTCGTCACGGTACAGATCACGAGCGACATGCCCACCCCGTCCAGCGTGCGGAGGATGGCATCGTCGAGCTGCAGACCTTCCGCCAGCAGTTCCCGCACCCGCAAGCAGATATGAAAAATGAAATCGACGCCGAGCCCGACATAGAGCACGGCGAACGCCACCGAGATCAGATTCAAATGGCCGACTGCAGCGGCGGCAAAGGCTGCAGTGCCGGCAAGCCCGGTGAGGAGAGTCAGCAACGCGATCAGAACTAGCTTGAATGAGCGCAGCGTCGCGTACAGCACGAGGAGGACCATCACCAGCGATGCGAGCGCCGCGAAGCCGGCGCCGCTTTGCACGCTCAGCATCTCCTCGTGCTCCATCGCGACGCTGCCGGTCAGGTCGGCGTCAACGTCCGGGAACCGCTCGGAAACGAGCTCGGCGATGAGCTCGCGCAGCCGCTCCATGGCCGGCGCAGCGGGCTGCAAGCGCTCGAAGTCGAGCTCGGGCCGCAGCACCACTATCCGCCGGTCGGAGCCTGCGAGCGCGGCAACGTCGTCACCCATCATCAATCGCCGCCACTCGACGGGATTGCGCTCGCCATCGTGCGCGGCGCTGATCGCGGCCGTGAGCTCGGTCACCAGCGCGTCCGTCGTGGGGTCGGTGCCGGCCGCGTCGAGGATCCGTTCAGTCGCCTCGATAATCGCCGCACCGTCGGCCGCCGGCCGCAGCAGGCCGAGCAGCGGCTGTGCCTCGGCGAGCCGATCAGCGAGTGTTTCGAGCTGCTCGACGGGCAAATAGAGGAGCCCGTTCTGCTCGAAGAACTCGCCTACCCCGGCGGAGAGCACCGAGCCGAACAGCGCCGGCTCGGCCTCGAGCCGCGCGACGAGCGCGGAGGCGAAGGCATCGGCCCGCTCCGCTTTGGGTGCGGACACGACGACCGCGATGTTGCGGTCCCGCGCCGGAAACGCCTCGCGGAACGCCATGAAATCTTGCCGCCACGGCAGTTCTGCCGAGATCATATTGGCCGTATCGGTATTGATACCGAGACGGCTTGAGGCATACCCCATGGCCAGCGCCGCAAGCAGCAGTGACAACAGAACGACCGACTTGCGGAAGCGCAAAATAACGCCCACCCAACGTGTGACGCTGGCCGCCATCCAGGACGTCGGCGCTGTCATGCGAGCATGAAGTCTTCGGACGTGAGCCGGCTCGCAGCCTGCTCGAGCATGCGCCGCGCGATGCGATAGCGGCCGCCCAGCATCATCAACGACGGCCAGTTACGCGGCCAGAGCGCTGCCGCGATGACCGGGGCGAGCCGCGTCTCGCCGTTCGCGTCGACCCAGCCGGAGACGCCGGGCGGCAATCGATCGCCCGGCCCGTCTGCAACCGCCCGCACGACCGCGAACGGCACCGCCGCAGCCGCGGCGACCGCGGCGATCGCGCCCGATTCGAGATCGACGCTTGCAGTGCCGAGCGCAGCCGCTGCGCGTTTCGATGCAGGGGTCGCAAGCACACCGTCGGCCGCGAGAAGCGGCCGGTCGTCGAAGCCAAGGCCGCACAACGCCAAGGCCAGGCGTGCGTGCCAGCCGGGGTCGATATCGAATCCGCGGTCATGCGGCGTCACGACTCGCCGCGGCAGCAGCAAACGGCCGGGCGCTGCATCGGCGGCCAAGCCGCCGGCGAGGCCGAATGAGAGAAGCGCGCCGGCGCCGGCGGCAAGCATGTGCTGTGCTGCCGCCGCCGCGCGATCCGCGCCCGGCCCGCTTTGCGCCAACAACGTGCGGGCGCCGACTTCGCGCAAGCAGCCGCGCTCTACTCCGAGCGCGACAATTACAGCGACGCGAAGCCCGACGTGCGATGCGCGCGGTCGGCCGGCTTCAGCCAGCATCCACGTGTCCGGGCGCGCGCCCGCGCAGATTCGATGTGATCGGCTCGAGCCGAACCAGCGGTAACCCCTCGGCCGCGCGCTCGAACATCAGCCGCACCGCACGATTGCTCATCAGCGTGAGATTCGTCGTGACGACGGTCGCCTTTACCGTGCGTCGCGACACTTTTACCTCGGCGCCCGAGCGGAAATGAGGATTGCGGTGGATCTTCCGCAGCGTCAGCACAGCGAGCCCGATGGCCCACAAGCAGAAGCGGCGAATACCCACCTCTCGCTTCGGAATCAGACACGTGTACTCGAGCGCGTTGCGCAGGTGGCCGTGGGCAACGCCGAGCAGATGATTCAACCCATCGCGAAAGCTGACAGAGAGATGACCGTCCTCGAGTCGTTCCAGCGTGAGGCCGCCTCGCTCGAACACGGAACGGGGCAGCCAGCATGCATCGGCCAAGCGATCGTCCCAGATGTCCTTCAGGATGTTGGTCATTTGCAGACCCTGACCAAACGACACCGAGAGCGCCATCAGCCGCTCACGATGGCGTTCGAGCTCCGGGCAATGGAGCAAGAACAACTCCGTTAGCATCTCGCCGACCACGCCTGCCACGTAGTAGCAGTAGGACGTCATCTGCTCGAGATCGACGAGACCCTTGAGGCTGCGGTTGCGCGCGAACTCCGGCATCCCGGCACACATCACGCGCACGCAGCGTGTGAGCGCGGCGCGCTCCGCCGGCAAAAAGCCGTGCGTGACGCGTATGACGGCAGCCGTGTTCTCGATCAGCTCGCGTTCGGCCGCGAGCACGCGATCGGACAGCAGCGGCGCCAGCTCGGCCGCGAACCGCTCCGCCGGCTCACCGCCTTCGACCACCGCGACGAAGCGCTCATGGAAGCGTGACTTCTGCGCATTGTTCAGCCCGACATCGTCCTCGATGGTGTCCGCGATGCGGCACAAGAGGTACGCATTCGTGACGACCTCGGCGAGGCGATCCGGCAATACCGGAATCGTCAACGCAAAGGTACGCGAGACGCCCGGAAGGATCTGCGCCTGATATGCGATATCGGATGAATCGACGCCGATCGTTCGGCTCACTACTACATTCACAGCGTGCGCCGCGCGCGCGATTTCGGTGCTACGATGGCCCGCCATGATAGCACGAGCCTCTAGAAGCAGGTTTGCCGAGCGGCTGGACACCTACCGCGCTCGCGTCGACGCTCGCATCGACGAGATTCTCGCCGCGGATCGCGGCACGCCGCAACCGCTGCGGGACGCCATGCGCTATTCGGTGCTCGGCGCCGGCAAACGCGTGCGCCCTCTGCTCGCCTATGCGAGCGGAGAGCTTTGCGGGGCGGACGGGGGCCTCGACTCGGTCGCCGCGGCGGTCGAGCTGGTGCACGCGTATTCGCTGGTCCACGACGATCTGCCTGCGATGGACGATGACGACCTCCGCCGGGGGCGACCGACCACCCATCGGGCGTTCAATGAGGCGACGGCCATTCTGGCCGGCGATGCGCTGCAAGCGCTCGCGTTCGAGATATTGTGCGAAGACAGATGCCTGGCTGAGGCGCCAGACCGGCAGATTCACGTGATTGGCTGGCTGGCGCGCGCGGCAGGCCCGACCGGCATGGTCGGCGGGCAGGCGCTCGACATTGCGGCGGAAGGCCGGCGTATCGGCGAGGCGGAGCTCGAGGAGATCCATCGCCGCAAGACGGGCGAGCTGATCCGTGCCGCAATCATGATGGCGAGCGAGATCGGCGAGCTGTCGGCCGACGAGCGCGCGCGCCTCGATATCTTCGCGAGCGACATCGGCCTCGTCTTCCAGATCCGCGACGACCTGCTCGAGATCGAGCAGGATACGGCGACGCTCGGGAAAAGCGCCGGCAGCGACAGCGCGAACGCGAAGTCCACTTATCCGGCGATTCTCGGTCCGGAAGGCGCTCGCCGGCGGGCCGACGAAATTCATTCGCGGGCGATGGCGGCGCTCGCGACATTCGGCCCGCGCGCCGAAGGGTTGGAATGGATGAGCGAATTTATCCTGAAGCGAGAGTTTTGAGCGGCGCCACGGACGCGCCGGGCATCAGAACTCGATCAGCGCGGTGACCGGCGAGTCGCCGAGAGCGCTGCGCCCGGCGAGGAACGACAGCTCGATCACGAACGCATAGCCGGCAATGATTCCACCCTGCTGCTGCACGAGCTTGCCGGTCGCCGCGGCCGTGCCGCCGGTCGCGATCAGGTCGTCCACGATCAGGTAGCGCTCGGCCGAGCGCAGCGAGTCAGCGTGCACCTCGAGGTGATCTACGCCGTACTCGAGCTCGTATGTGACGCTGACGGACTCGCAGGGCAACTTCCCACGCTTGCGAACGATGTGCAATGGCAGCCCCACCCTGTGCGCAAGTGCCGCGCCGAAGATGAAACCGCGCGATTCGATCGCGAGGATATGCTGTGCATGCAGGCCTTCCGCACTGTCGGCAAGACGCTCGATCGTCTCCCGAAAACCCGCGGGATGCTGCAGCAGCGGAGTAATGTCCTTGAATAGAATTCCGGGCTTCGGAAAGTCGGGAACATCGCGAATCAGGGCGCGTATTTCTTGCAGGGTCATGCGTCGTTCTGTCGTTGCTGTCGTCTGGCGTGTAAGGGACAATGCCGCGCTCGCATGGTAGCAAAGCCCGTTCTTTACTGATGAGCTTTTCCGAAAGTTGCGTTGCCGCCGGCGTCGGCATGCTGAACAGGGGCGGTAAGGCGCTACGCCGCTTCGGCATCGGAGGCCCTGCGCTCGGCATCGAAGCGCTGAAACGCGCGGCCGAGCGCCGTACCGGCTTCTCGGATCTCGGCAGCTGGCCGCTGGACGAGCCGTTCGAGCGCCTGCTCGATGCCTATCATCGTGAAGCGCGGCTGACCACGCTGGGGCGCATCACGGTCCGCGAGATGATCGTCAGCCAGCTCGAAAACCTGCTGCACATGGAAGCCGAGCGCGCCGCCAACCCGGCGATCGCAGCGCGGCCGATCACTCGTCCCGTGTTCATCATCGGCCTGCCGCGCACCGGCACCACCTTGCTGCACAACCTGCTGAGCGAGGACACCGAAAGCCGCGTGCCGCTGACCTGGGAGGTGATGTTTCCGGCGCGGCGCGCCGATACCCCGGCCGGTGAGCAGGTCTTACGCGACAATACCGCTATGCGTCTCGACTGGGCGAACCGCCTCGCTCCCGAGTTCAAGCGCATCCATCCGATGGCGCCGGAGCTTCCGCAGGAATGCATAGCGATTACCGCCAACGTGTTCGCGAGCATCCAGTTTCATACGACGCACGACGTACCGTCGTACGAAGACTGGTTCGAGCAGAGCGGCCAGTCGCTCGCGTACGAGTTTCATCACCGCTTCCTGCAGCATCTCGATGCGCGGCGTAGCGGTAAATGTTGGCTGCTGAAGGCGCCAGGCCATCTGTTCGGGCTCGATGCGCTGCTCGAGCGCTATCCGGATGCGAGGATCGTGCAGACGCATCGCGATCCGTTACGCGTCATGGCGTCGATGGCGAGCCACGCGACGGTGCTGCGCAAGGCGTTCAGCGACGACGCCGAGCCGGCCGCGATCGCGGCGGATTGGACCCGCCGCTGGGCCGATGCGCTCGATCGCTTTCTTCAGATCCGCGACCGTGCGCCGGCCGAGCAGTTCCTCGATGTCGCGTACGAGTCACTCGAGAACGAACCGCTCGCGACGGTCGAGCGCGTGTACGAGTTCCTCGGCTGGCCGCTGCGGCCGCAAGCGCGCGCGGCGATGGAGCGGTATCTTGCGGCGAACCCAAAGAACAAGCACGGCGTGCACCGCTATTCATTGTCGGCGTACGGGCTCGATCGCAACGCAGCCTTCGAGCGCTTCAAGAGCTACTGCGAGCGCTTCGCGATCCCGATTCAGAGCGAAGGGTAGCGGCCTTAAGAGCTTGAGCCTGTTACGGCGTCGCAATCGGGACTAGTCTGAGACGCGCGCGGCCGTCGGAGTGCGTGCACGATTGACGGGCGGCGCGGCACGACGCCGAGATCTCTCAGCGCCCCGCCACCGCCTACCCTAACGTTCATGAACGATGCCCGCGCGCGCAGCAAACCGAGCGCGCCCGACCCGCACCACCTCTCGGCATCGTTCATAAAACGCCACCGACCGATCAAGGGGTGCTGGGAGATCTCGGCGTCTTGGGGAGCGTGCGCGCCAGGGATGGCGCGCCCGCAGCCCCCATGGATGGGTTCACGGCGGTCCCCAAGACGCCGAGATCTCTCAGCGCCCCGCCACCGCCTACCCTAACGTTCATGAACGATGCCCGCGCGCGCGCAGCAGACGGGCGAGCTCAAACCTGCGACGACATCCAGTATCGTTCATGAACGATGCCCACGAGCCCCTACCATCCGCACTGCCGACCCGCATTGCGCTCCTCGAGATACGTCATCAGCGGCTCGAAATACGCGAGAATCGCCGCCGCATCCATCTCCCGAGTTCCCGTGAAGCGCTCGAGCGCCTCCGGCCACGGCAACGAGCTGCCGAGCTCGAGCATTTCGCGGAAGCGACGCCCCACTTCCTCGTTACCGTAGATCGAGCAACGATGCAGCGGCCCTTCCCAGCCGGCCAGCTCACATGCCGCCTCATGGAACTGAAACTGCATAATGAACGACAGGAAATAGCGCAAATAGGGGACATTCGCAGGAATGTGGTACTTGGCGCCAGGATCGAAAGCATCGGCCGGGCGTTCGTCCGGCGGCCGCACGCCCTGGTACCGTTCGCGCAGCGACCACCAGGCGTCGTTATAGTCCGCGGCGCCGACGTCGCCGCGCAGCACGCGCCAGCGCCACTGATCGACCAGCATCCCAAACGGCAGAAAGGCGATCTTATCGAGCGCCTGCTGCATCAACAGCCCGAGATCCGCCGAAGCTTCCGGCACCTCGTCGACCAGACCGATCTGCTGGAGGTACTCCGGCGTGATGGATAGCGCGATGAAATCGCCGACGGCTTCGTGAAAGCCGTCATGCGCGCCTTCTCGGAACAGTACGTCCTGCTCGTTATAGGCCTGTTGATAGAAGTTGTGGCCGAGCTCGTGATGGATCGTCTGGAAGTCCTCGGCGTTGAGCTCCGTGCACATCTTGATGCGGACGTCGTCCTCCGCATCGAGGTTCCATGCCGAGGCATGACACACGACATCGCGGTCGGCCGGCTGCTCCAGCAGCGAGCGTTCCCAGAAGGTATCAGGCAGCGGCTCGAAACCAAGCGACGTGAAGAAGCCCTCGCCGATCTCGACCATTTGCCGCGGCGTGAACGCCCGCTCCTCGAGAATCCGCGTGAGATCGATGCCGGTATCGGCGCCCGGCGGCGCCACGATGTCATAGATGTTCGCCCATGACTGCGCCCACATATTACCGAGCAGATCCGCACGGATCGGCCCCTCGTCGGGTTGCACCTCATCGCCGTAGTAATCGCTGAGCGATGCACGCACGTCGCAATGCAGCTGCTCGTAGAGCGGCTCGACCTGGGCCCACAGACGGTCCGCTTCGGCCTCCATTTCTTCCGGCGCCATCTCGTAGCCCGAAAGCCACATTTCCGCGAGGTTCGAAAAACCGAGCTCGCGCGCGCCTTCGTTTGCGATCTCGACCATCCGCTCGTAGCGCTCCGCCATCGGCACCGCGACGGTACGCCAGCCGGACCAAACCGCCGCGAGCTCCTGCGGGTCGCGCGAGCGGTCGATGATGCGCTCGAGCGCCGGTAGATCGAGCGTTTCGCCGGCGTACTGGTAAGTGCCGGTCGAGTAGGTCGACTCGAGCCACGTCGCGATATCGGCAAGCTCCCGTGCGGCGCCCGGCCGCGACGGTGCCGGCAGCGTGATGCCGGTGCGCAGAATGCGCATCTTGCGCTCGAGGTCCGCCGGAAGATCGAGCCCCTCGAAAAGCTTCGTGCCGTTGGCGAGCCGGACCGCGAGCTCCGTGGACTCCGCGCCGATCTTGGCGGCGAGCCAATTCGTATCGAAGGTGATGAAGTTCGCCTGCACCCAGAAGATGCGTCCGGCCAACTCGTTGTGCGCGGCGAGCTCGGCCTCCGCCGCAGCAATGAACTGGCGCGCCTCGGCGACGCTCAGTGCAGCCGTGGGTTCGGCGACGGCCGGCGGCGCTTGTGCCGACTGCGCCGCGGCCTCCGGCGGCGCGCCGAAAAGCGCGACGACGGCGACGGCCGAGGCAATCGGTAACAACAGCCCGCGGGTAGCGCCCATGAGGGTTACTGTAGCACTGCGCCGGACGGCTGCACGCCGGGCGCGAAGGGCACCGGAATTGCCCGCAACCGGGCCACACGCACGAGCGCCGGCGGGTGGGTGTCGTAGAACGCTGAATAGAGCTTGTCCGGCGTGAGATTCGCCGCGTTGTCCCGATACAGCTTGACGAGTGCGTTCGCCAGCTCGCGCGCACTCGTGTGCTCGACGGCGAAGTCATCTGCTTCGAGCTCGTGACGCCTCGACCACCACGCCCCGAGCGGCGTCGCGAAGAACGTGAAGGCCGGCGCACAAACGATGAACAGGAGCAGCGCCGCATGCGGCGATGGAGTCGGCACGCCCAACGACGAATAGAAGCTCGGCTGAGCCGCCAGGTAGCCAAGCAGTGCAAGACCGGCGAGCGCGATCAGCGCCGATGCAATCAGCCGCCGACTAATATGCTGCAGCCGGAAGTGGCCGAGCTCGTGCGCGAGAACGGCTTCGATTTCCGGCGGGTCGAGCTTCGTGAGCAACGTATCGAGGAATACGATGCGCTTGTGGCGGCCGACACCGGTGAAATAGGCATTGCCGTGCGCGGAACGCCGCGAGCCATCCATGACAAACAAGCCCCCGGACGAGAACCCGCAGCGCTCGAGCAGCGACTCGAGGCGGGCCGCGAGCGAAGCATCGGCCAGCGGCTCGAAGCGATTGAACCATGGCGCGACCACGCGCGGCCATGCCCACGTGAGCCCGAACGTAACCACGAGCCAACCGGCCCACGCATAGAGCCACCACAGCGGGCCGGACCGCTCCATCAGCAGCAGCGCGCCGAGCGTAATCGGCGCCGCGACCGCGGCGGCGATCAGTGTGCGCTTGGTCAAGTCGCTGACGAACAGGCGCGGCGTCATGCGGTTGAACCCGAACCGCGCCTCGAGCCCGAACGTGCGATAGACCGCAAACGGCACCTCGACGAGCTTCAACAGTGCGAGCACCGTGAGCACGACCGCAAGGCCGAGCCACGGCTGCTCGAGCGCCGTGCCGCGCCACATGCGGTCGACGGCGGCGATGCCGCCGCCGAACGTCAGCGCCAGCGCAACGAGGGCGCCCGTGATCGCGCCGACCCGCGTGACGCGCATGCGGGCCGCCGAATAGTCGGCCGCCCGCTCGTGATTCTCGACGGAGATATCTTCTGCGAAGAGTCTCGGCACCTTCGACCGGCGCGCGTCGACCGCGGCGATTTGCCGTGTCGCGAGCCATAGCCTAATTCCGGCGCGAAGAATGACCGCAAGCGCGAAGACCCAAGCGAACCATGACATGACGACGACTACCCTACACGCCGGGAGCTGCCAGCAGGCAGCGGACCAAGCGGCAACAAGACCCGCTCAGACGCGATGATCGCGAAACACGAGCGGATGCTCGCGAACCTGCGGAGAACTCTGCTCCGCGCGCTCGACGGCGGCGGTGACCAGCCCGTGATGCGGCGACAGCTCGCAGACCGGGTCTGCATTCGCCGCGTCCCCGGTTAGCAGGTACGCCTGGCAGCGACAGCCGCCAAAGTCGCGCGTCTTCTCCGGACAGCTGCGGCACGGCTCTTTCATCCACGCGTCGCCGCGGAAGTGGTTGAAGCCCTTTGAGTCGTACCAGATCGAGCGGACCGAGTCCGTGCGGACATTCGGAAAATCGAGGCCCGGCAGAATTCGAGCAGACTGGCACGGCAACGCGGTGCCATCCGGCGCGACCGTGAGAAAGATCGAGCCGAGCCCGTTCATGCACGGCTTCGGCCGCTGCTCGAAGTAATCCGGTACGACGAAATACACGCGCATCCGCGAGCCGACCCGCTCGCGAAAGCGCTGCGTTGCTTCCTCCGCGCGGCGCACCTGCTCGCGGCTCGGAAGCAGAGCTTCTCGATTCTTCCATGCCCAGCCGTAGTACTGCGTATTGGCGAGCTCAAGATACTCCGCGCCGAGTCGATCCGCCATCTCGAGAATCTGCTCGACATGATCGATATTGAGCCGGTGCAACACGACATTGAGCACCATCGGGTATTCGTACTGCTTGATCAGCGCCGCCACTTTCGACTTGAGCTCGAACGTGCGCGTGCTGCTCAAAAAGTCGTTGACCTCGCGCGAGCTATCCTGGAACGACAGCTGGATATGGTCGAGGCCGGCGTCCTTCAACGCGCGAATCCGGGTCTCCGTCAGCCCGATGCCGGACGTAATCAGATTGATGTAGTAGCCGAGGCTATGCGCCTCGCCGACGATCTCCTCGAGGTCATCGCGGGCGAGCGGCTCGCCGCCGGAAAGGCCGAGCTGCACCGCGCCGAGCGCGCGTGCCTCGCGCAACACTCGCACCCAGTCCTCGGTCGAGAGCTCGGGGCCCGTGCTGCGCATGTTCACCGGGTTGTAGCAGAACACACAGTGCAGCGGGCAGCGGTAGGTCAGCTCGCAGAGCAGCCACAACGGCGGACCGACCTGGGG
>CAZFJU010000003.1:0-22856 GCA_964518995.1 uncultured Gammaproteobacteria bacterium | reverse complement strand
CCACCTCGGCCGTATCGATCTCGAGCCAGTTCTGCTCGAGCGCGAGCGCCATGAACGCTTTGACGTCGCCATCGAGCCCCGTGGCGCCAAACGTCGCTTCGAGGTCCGCGACGATATCGGCAACGGTGCGCACGCCGTCGCAGCGGCTCATGATCGCGCCGGCGCTGCCGTTCAGCTTCACCATGCCTTCCGGATAGAGCAGCACATGGACGCCTTGCGCCTCTTCCCATTGCAGACGGTAGCCGCGTTGGATGCGCGGGCGCGCGTCATCGGCGAGCGCGCTCATGACCCGACCCCATAGCGCTGCGCGAGCGCATCGTTCATCTGCCACAGCACGTCGAGCTTGAAGCGGAGAATCTCCAACGCGCGCTCTTGCGCGGCGCGCGTCGTGAAATGCGCGAGCGTCAGCTCGAGGCCGTGCTCGACGTCGCGCTGAGCGAGCCCAACCCGGCTGCGGAAATATTCGAGCCCCTCGCGATCAATCCACGGATAGTGCTCGGGCCAGCCCGCGAGACGCTGCTTGTGGATTGCTGGCGCGAACAGCTCGGTCAACGAGGAGCAGGCCGCTTCCTGCCAGGGTGCGCGCCGCGCGAAATTGACGTACGCGTCGACGGCGAAGCGAACACCAGGCAGCACGTCGGCCTGGCTTTCGACGTGGGCCCGCGGCAGCCCGACGGCCTCGGCCAGCCGCAGCCACGACTCGATGCCGCCGGGGTTATCCCCGTAGCCATCGTGGTCGAGAATCCGCAAGATCCATGCGCGTCGCACCGCCTGCACCGGGCAATTGGCCAGAATCGCGGCGTCCTTGATCGGGATGCTGATCTGGTAGTAGTAGCGGTTCGCAACCCAGCCCCGGATCTGCTCCGGAGTCGCGCGACCGCTATTCAGCATCACGTTGAACGGATGATGAATATGGTAGGCGCGCTCCATGTTGCGCAGCTGACCCTCGAACGCCTCACGGCTCCACGCCGCTTCAGCCGGGCTCGGGTCCACGTTGCTGGCACGCCTGTCGAGAGCGATGCTCAAAAAACCACCTCCATGCCGTCCCACGCGACCTCGACGCCTTGCTCGTTCAGCATGGCCCGTTCGCGCGAGCTTTCGTCAAGAATCGGATTGGTGTTGTTGATATGGATCAGTATTTTCCGTGTCGAGCCGGGTAGCGCGGCAAGCTGCTCGAGCATGCCGCCCGGGCCGCTTTGCGGCAGATGACCGATGTCGCGCGCCCGCTTTCGGGATACGCCGACGCCGATCATTTCGTCGTCGGTCCAGAACGTGCCGTCGACGAGCACGCAGTCCACCTCGTCCATCACTCTCCGCAGTGTGTCGTCGATCTCGCCGAGCCCCGGCGCGTAGAGCGCCGACTTGCCCGTCTGCCCGTCGCGGAGCAGGAAAGCCACGTTATCGCCCCGTTCCGGCGCCTGCCGATTCGGCGAGAACGGCGGGGGCTTGCTCGCCACCGGCAGCGCACGCCACTCGACGCCGGGCGCGCCGCGAACCTCGAACGGCTCGCCGTCCGGCACAATGGCGAAACGCTCCGTATCGCAGTAATGCGTGAGCACCGGCAGGATCGGGTTGCCATGCGTGAGATCGTCGCGAACGCGATCCGTGCAATAAATGGCCAACGGCGTGCCCGATTCACGCAGCAACAGCAGGCCCGCCGTATGATCGAGCTGCGCATCGGCGAGCACGACCGCCCCGATGCCGGTGTCGCGCGCGGCGCGCCTAGGCCGCGCCGGCGCACTGGCCTCGAGCTGCGCGCGCAGGTCCGGCGAAGCGTTCACGAGCACGAATGACATATCATCGCGACCCGTCACCGCAATGGACGATTGCGTACGCGGCCGCGCGTTCAGGGTTCCGGCGCGGACCCCGGCGCAATTATGGCAATGGCAGTTCCACTGCGGAAAGCCGCCGCCCGCGGCCGAGCCCAGTACTGTGATTTTCATAGTAAGCGGGCACGCCCGCGGCGGCATGGCCGCGCGGACGCGCCCTCGTCATCTCAGCGGTTGGCAATGTACATGGTGATTTCCATGCCGAACCGAAGATCGACTGCCTGCGGGGTTTCCCAACGCATAGTGATGCTCCTGAAAAGTAAGGCCAATGTCGGCCTTTCGCAGCATGGCGGCGTTCCGGGCAGCGTCGAAACCGCGCATTCATGATTAACGCCTCATGATTTTCTTGAACCCGCGGCCGCGAGCGTGACCCGGGGTCCGCCCTGATGCACACTCGGACTCGACCATGAAGCTGCGAACGCGCCTCAATATCATCGTCGCCGGGCTGTCGGCGGCATTCGTGGCCATATTGCTGATCGCGGACATGCAGCGCGCCCGGGTCTCGATCGGCGAGGAGATCACCGCCGCGAACCGCGTGGCCGCTCAGCTGCTCGAGCACCTCGCGTCCCGTTACGCGTTCGAGGAGCGCCCAGGGCGTCTGGCGGAGTCGCTCGACGCGCTCGGCAGAGTACGCGCACACGATATCACGCTGCTCGGCGCCGATGGCGAGGTGCTGTATCGCTCGCCCGAGTCGACGTGGAAGGCGGGCCGCGAGGCTCCCGCCTGGTTCGCCCGGCTGCTGACACCCGAGGAGGCTCGTCAGCGATTCGAGCTCGCCGGCGGCGGCGCGCTGCTGCTCGAAGCCGATGCCTCGCGGGCCGTGCTCGACGGCTGGGACGCGTTCCTTTGGTTGCTTACATTCGCCGCAATGATGCTTATCGTCGTGAACGGCGCCGCGTTCGCGCTCGTCGGCAAGACGCTGCGCCCCATTCCCGTCATCGTCGACGGCCTCGCGCGGATACGCGGCGGCGATCTCGGCTTTCGGCTGCCGGCGCTCGCGGGATCGGAGGCGCGGGCGATGGGCGAGGCGTTTAACGCTATGGCGGAGGCCGTTGAGGATAAGGTCGCCGCCGAGCGCAAGGCGCGCGAGGCGGAGCTGCAGCTGGAGGAGCGCCGCGAGCTCGGCCGCTTGATCGAGCAGCGGATCGAAGAGGAGCGGCGGCTCATTGCGCATGAGCTGCACGACGAGTTCAGTCAATCCGTCACGGCCATCCGCAGCCTGGCGCTCGCGATCGCGGCTCGCCCCGATGATTCGCGCCAGACGATCGAAACCTCGCGGCTCATCGCCGACGAGGCCGCGCGCCTTTACGATGCGATGCACGGGCTCATCCCTCGACTCGAGCCGCTGACGCTCGATACGCTCGGGCTCGGCGACACGCTCGAGAATCTCGTTCGCGACTGGCAGCGGCGCAGCCCGTCGGTGGCACTGTCACTGCACTACGGCATCGCCGCGGATGTCGGTCACAGTGTTGCGCTGACGATCTACCGCGTCGTGCAGGAGGGCCTGATCAACGCGCTGCGGCACGGACAGCCCACGAGCGTGGCGATCGATATCCGTGCGGACGAAGAGCGCATCGTCGTTCGCGTGGCGGATGACGGTATCGGGCTGCCGGATGACTGGGCGCGGCCCGGCCGCTTCGGCTTGCGCGGTCTCGCCGAGCGCGTGGACACGCTGCGCGGCCGCTTCGAGGTTCGCCGACGCCAGCCGCGGGGCGTGCTGCTGCAAGCGGAGATTCCGCTGCTCGCCGCGACGGAGGCGGCATGATTCGCGTGTTGCTCGCGGACGATCATGCGGTCGTGCGGACTGGCTTCCGGATGCTACTCGAAGCGGACGCCGACATCCGCGTCGTCGGCGAAGCGGAGTCCGGCGAGGCGGCTTGGCGCCAATACCTCGAGCTCGCGCCGGATGTGCTGATCCTCGACATCGCCATGCCGGGCATGGGCGGCCTCGAGGCGCTCAAACGCATCCGTGCGCACGATCCGCGCGCACGTGTGCTCGCGCTCTCGGCGCACGACGATCCGATGCACGCGCGCCGCGCACTGCGCGAAGGCGCGCTCGGCTTTCTTTCCAAGCGCAGCGCCCCGGAAACGCTGCTCGAAGCGCTGACGACGGTCGCTGCCGCCAAACGCTACATCGACGCCGCGGTTGCGCAGAAGCTCGCGCTCGCGGATCTCGACGGCAGTGCGAAGTCGCCGGTCGAGCGGCTCTCCGAGCGCGAGTTCGAGGTGTTCCTACGGCTCGCCGGCGGCGCCACCGTGCAGCGTATCGCCGACGAGCTGAACCTGTCCGCGTCGACGGTCGGCACGCACCTTTACAACGTCAAACAGAAGCTCGGCGTCGCAAACCAATCCGAGATCACGCTCATCGCGATTCGCCACGGCCTGATCGAGCCCTGAGCGGCGCCGCGGTCGCCCTTCGGGCTCGAGACGCTCGGCGTTCGCGACGACGAGCAAATGTGCGCTCGAGAGCCAGTTTTCCGCGCGAATCGGCCGGACGAACTCAGCTACAATCCGAAGCGGGCACGCGGCGCGCCGTATTTCTGCTACGCCTCACCGAGAGGGTCATTCGCCGATGAGAGCCTATTCGACCCGGGAAGTCGCGGAGCTGCTCGGCGTCGCTCCGGAACGCATCCGCACCCTCGCCCGCACCGTGCTGAAAGGCGCAGCGCGCGACCCCCGCGGTCGGCTGCGCTTCTCGTTCCAAGACATCGTGCTGCTTCGCCAGGCACAACGCCTGTTGAGCGCCAACCGCCATCGGCGCCGTATCTGGCGGGCGATGCGTACGTTGCAGCAGCAGTGCGACGGGCGGCCGCTGTCGTCGATCAAGCTGCGGCTAGAAGGCGCCAACGTACTGATCAGCTCGAGCAATACCACGTGGAACTGCGAATCCGGCCAGACGCAGTTCGATTTCTCGGCGGGTCAATCACAGCCCACGACGAGCGTCTCGCTCGCCGAGCGACGCTCCAGCGCACGCGCCGCGCCACTCGCGTCATCCGCCGACGACTGGTTCGAGCTCGGAATCGCGCTCGAGAGCGACGGCGAAACCATAGATGCCGAGGCGGCCTATCGAAACGCACTTCGCGTCGACACATCGCACGTGGATTCACGCATCAATCTCGGCAGAATGCGCCACGCCGCAGGGGCGCTCGAAGATGCGGAAGCGCTCTATCGCGAGGCGATCGCGCTCTCGCCGCAGCACGGCGTCGCGCACTTCAATCTCGGCGTCGTGCTCGAGGACACGGGCTCGACGGACGACGCGATGCGGCAATATCAAGCCGCGCTCGCCAGCGATCCCCCCGTGGCCGAGGCGCATTTCAATCTCGCGCGCCTCTTCGAGCTGCGCGGCGACCAGCGCGCGGCGCTCCGCCACCTTTCGTCGTTCAAACGGATGAAGGACCGCTAAGCGAATCAGCTCAGCAGCGATTCGTACAGGCGGAGCGTCTCGGCCGCGGTTTTCTCCACGGTGAACGCCGTCGCGATGCGGCAGCGCGCATTGCGGCCGAGCTCGCGCAGCCCGTCGCGATCGTGGTACAGCCTTAAAATCGCTGCGCCGAGCGCCGCGGGGTCGCCCGCCGGCACCACCAGGCCGGAACGCTCGTGCTCGACGAGCTCCGGGCTGCCGCCGGCATCGCTGACGATCGGCGGCGTTCGGTAGGCCATGGACTCGATGACCGAGCGCGGTAAGCCTTCGCGGCGCAAGCTCGGCAGCACGCTGACGTCGCTCGCGGCGAGTATCTGCGGCGCATCGTCCCGGTAGCCCAGCACATGAATACGGTTGCGGTACGGCGAGCGCCTGATGGCGCGGACGATCGGCGTCGAGGTCATCCCCGTGCCGACCAGCAAGAAGTGAATGGGCAGCCCGGCCGGCAGATGCGCCGCCGCATCAATGAGTACCGGAATGCCCTTGCGCGGCCGCGCGTTGGCGACGCAGGTCACGGTGAACGCATCGCGCGGCACCCCGACCATCTTGAGATCGAGCGGCTCAGCGCGGTACCAGTCGAGGTCGTGCCCTTTATAAATCGTGACGAGCTTCTCCGGCGGAATCCGCAACGGCCCAAAGCCAAGCTGGAGGAAGCGGCGTCGAACGGCCTCTGCCACGCACACGATTCGATCGACCCGCGGATTCAAGAAGCTCATCCAATCGAGCGGGTTCAGCGGGCTGACGTTGCCGACGATGCCGCGGTATAGCACGATCTTCACGGCACGGCCCTTAGCGGCAGCGAGGCCGTTGAAGATCGACCGCTTGCGCATCAGATGCAGGATATCCGGACGGAAATCGTCGAGGTGCCAGCGGATCGTTTCCGCGCCCGATGGATCCCGCTTGCCCTGCAACGCGAGCGGCTCGAACGGCACGCCCTCGTCGCGCAGCCAGCGGGCATAGGGAGAATCCGCCCAGCCGAGAACCTTGAGACGCACCCCCGCTTGGTGCAACGCGATGAAGGCACCGGTCTCGGGGCGGTCGCCACGCTCGGTGACGACGAGAACCGACGGCTCTCGGCCCGATACCTGTTGGGAAACGCGGCGGGTCGAGCTATCCTTGATTGAAAGCATGGCGTCGAAGACTGCGGATGCCGCCGCATCCTAGACGGGTCCGCCCTGGAACCGCAAGCAGCCGTCGTTACTGACCCACCGCGCCGCCTGTGAGGCACCCACATCACCGTAGGGAGAGCCGATCACGATGGACCCGTTTGCCGAGATCCGCCAAGTATTGCTCGCCAGGCAGCAGGAGCTCGCCGTGCGTCTCGAGAAACTCAAGCAGAACCTACGAGACGGCCGCAGCGCAGATTCGCAGGAGCAGGCTCAGGAGCTCGAGAACGCCGAGGTCGTCGACGCGCTCGGCAACGAGACCCGTCTCGAGCTGTCGAAGGTCGCGAAAGCCCTCGAGCAGATCAAGAACGATACTTACGGCACCTGCGCGGACTGCGGCGACGCGATCCCGCTCGCGCGGCTCAAGGTGCAGCCGTTTGCGGATCGTTGCATACGTTGCGCGACGGCGGCCGAGGCCGCCGGCCGGCGCTGAAAAAGTCTCTGGCGGCGCGCTGCGGCGTTGAAAACTGGCCCGAAATGCGCTACGCGGCGCTGGCGCGTTTCGTCCGCAGTTCGGCGGTCGCCGGCGGTGCCGTACGGAATCGCTCGAGCAGCTCCTGGCGCTTCTCCTCGTAACGGCGCACCGCGGCCGCCTTCACCGGGCCATATCCACGCACCTGCTCGGCCAGCGCGGCGAGCTGGACGGCAATGTCGTAGCGCGCGTCATCGAGATGGCGCTCCAGCTCCGCGAGGAACGCTTCATAGTCCGCCAGCAGCCGCCGCTCCATACGCCGATCCGCCGAGTATGCGAACGGATCGAAGCGCGTGCCGCGCAGCCCCTTCATGCGTGCGAGCAGACGCAAGGGCCACACCATCCACGCGCCGAACTCGTATTTCTTCGGCCTGCCCGTGTTCGGATCGATCCGCGCGATCAGCGGCGGCGAGAGGTGGAAGCGCAGCGTGTAGCTGTCGCCGAAATTGCCGCGCAACGTATCGAGGAAGCCCGTCTCGGTATGCAGGCGCGCCACCTCGTACTCGTCCTTATAGGCAAGCAGCTTGAAATAGCCGCGCGCCACCGCCTCGGCCAGCGCATCTCCGCCGCTGCGAAGGCCCGCCTCGAGCCGCCTCGCACGCGCGACGCCGTCGCGATAACGCATGGCATACGCGTCGTCCTGGTAGTCGCGCAGAAATGCGGCGCGGCGCTCGATCAGCTCGTCCAAGCTGATCTCGTCCGGCGCGCTCGGCTCGGGTCGAGCCGCGTCGCCTGCCGCACGGGTCTCGACGGCACGCGGGTCGTGCGCCGCGAGCCGCCCCCAATCGAATGCGAGCTTGTTGTGCGCGACGTTGACGCCGTACAGCTCGAGCGCTCGGTAGAGCGCAGCGCTGCCGACGGGCAGTTTGCCGCGCTGAAACGCGAAGCCCAGCATGAAAACATTCGCCGCTACGCTGTCGCCGAGCAGCGCCGACGCGAGCCGCGTCGCATCGAGCGTCGCGAGCTCATTCGGTCGGCTGCGGCTACGCAACGCATGCAGTAGGCGCTGCTCCGGCAGACGATAGTCCGGATCACGCAGGAAACTCGGCGGCATCTCGTGGTGCGTGTTCACGATCACGCTCGAGCGCTTCGCGGCGAGCATCGCGAGCGTCTCGACGCCGGCGGCCGCGACGAGATCTGCGCCGATCAGGAGGTCGACCTGCCCGGCCGGAATGCGCAGCGCGGGCGCCTGGCGCGGATCCGTCGTGATACGAATATGCGAGAGCACCGCGCCGAAGCGCTGCGCGAGGCCGGTCTGGTCGAGCTGTCGAACGTGCTTGCCCTCGAGATGCCCGGCAAGCCCCACGAGACCGCTCGCCGTCACGACGCCGGTGCCGCCCACCCCTGCGATCAAGATGTTGTAGCCGCTACTGATCACCGCGGGCTCAGGCTCCGGCAGGCTCGGCATCGCTTCCGGAGCAAGCGGCATCGCTGGACCGCGCTGGGCGCCGTCGAGCGTGACGAAGCTCGGACAAAAGCCGTCGAGACAACGCAAATCCTGATTGCACGAGGACTGGTTGATCCGGCGCTTGCGGCCGAGCTCCGTCTCGTACGGCACGACGGACAAGCAGTTCGACTGCACGTTGCAGTCGCCGCAGCCCTCGCACACCAGCTCGTTGATGACCACCCGGCGCGCCTTTGCAGGGACGAGCCCGCGTTTGCGCTTGCGGTGCAGCTCCGCAGCGCAGGTCTGGTCGTAAATCAGCGCCGTGACGCCCTTGCGCTCACGCAACTCATGCTGCACTCGCTCGAGCTCTGCGCGGTCGCGCACTGGCACACCGGGCGGCAGGCCGCCGCCGTTCCGGTAACGGCCGACGTCCTCGGTCACGACCACCACCGTGGCGACGCCCTCTGCTTCGAGCTGCTCGGCGATCCTCGCGACCGTGAGACCGCCTTCGACCGGCTGACCGCCAGTCATCGCCACGGCATCGTTGAACAAAATCTTGTAGCTGATATTGACGCCCGCGGCGACCGCCGCGCGGATCGCGAGACTGCCCGAGTGGGCGTAAGTACCGTCGCCGATATTTTGGAAAACGTGCGGCGTATTGGTGAACGGCGCAAGCCCTATCCACGTGGCCCCTTCACCGCCCATCTGTGTGAACGTGACCGTGCTGCGGTCCATCCACATCGCCATGTAGTGGCAGCCGATGCCGCCGACGGCAAGGCTGCCCTCCGGGACGACGGTCGAGGTGTTGTGCGGGCAACCCGAGCAAAAATGCGGCAGGCGTTGCACATCGGTGGCGAGCGTCTCGAGCGCGCCCTGTTGCTCGTCGAGATAGCGCAGCCGCTCGTCGATGTCGGCGCTACGGTGAAAGCGCGCGAGTCGCGCCGCGAGCACGCGGGCGATCGCCGAAGGGGTAAGCTCGCCCGTCGACGCGAGCAATGGGGCGCCGCGCTCGTCTTCCTTGCCGACGATGAGTGGCCGCATCGCGGCGGGCAAGTTGTAGAGCTGTGTCTTGATCTGCGTCTCGATCAGTGCGCGCTTCTCTTCGACCACCAGCACCTCGTCGACGCCGGCGACGAGCGCCTTCACGCTGTCGGGCTCGAGCGGCCAGTTCATGCCGATCTTCAGCAGACGAATGCCAAGCGCCGCGGCGCGCTGCCGATCGATGCCAAGGTCCTCGAGCGCTTGCAGCACATCGAGATGTGACTTGCCGGTGGTGACGATGCCGAAGCGCGCATCGGGCGGATCGATCACGAGCCGATCGATCCGGTTAGCGCGTGCAAACGCCAGCGCTGCCGGAAGCCGGAAACTTTTCAGGCGCTCTTCCTGCGCATTCGGCGAATCGGGCCAGCGTATGTTCAAGCCGCCCGACGGGAGCGCGATCTGCGGCTCGACGATCGCGAGCGCGTCCGGCTCGAGCTGCACGACCTGTGTCGCGTCTGCGACCTCCTGCGTGACCTTGAGCGCGACCCAGCAGCCGCTGTAGCGCGACATGGCATAGCCGTAGAGACCGAGCTGGATGATCTCCGCGACGTCGGCTGGATTCAGAACCGGCACCATCGCGTCAACGAAAGCAAACTCGCTCTGGTGCGGCAGGGATGACGACTTGCAGGTATGGTCGTCGCCGGCTACGACGAGCACCCCGCCGTGCCGCGACGATCCTGCCGCATTGCCATGCTTGAAGGCATCGCCGGAGCGGTCGACGCCCGGGCCTTTGCCGTACCACATCGCAAACACGCCGTCGTGACGGGCACCGGGAAACAGCCCGGTCTGCTGCGTGCCCCAGATCGAGGTGGCGGCGAGATCCTCATTCAACCCCGGTTGAAAGCGAATACCGGCCGGATCGAGATAGCGCTGCGCGCGCCACAGCTCACGATCGAGCCCGCCGAGCGGCGAGCCGCGGTAGCCCGAGACGTAGCCTGCCGTCGACAAGCCGGCGCGCGCATCCAGCTCGCGCTGCGTCAATAGCAAACGGACGAGCGCCTGCAGCCCGGTGATATAGAGCGTTCCGCTCGTGCAGCGGTAACGTTCGTCGAGGTCGTCAATTCGGCGCATGCGCTCGCTCCCTCCGGGAGCCATGCCGGGATCGGAAATTCGCCGGGATTATCGCCGTGCGCGCCGCGGGATGCACTCGCAAGCCCTCTTCGCACCGGCAAAGAGATTTGATGCTAAGGTACGCGCCGCTTCACTGAAGGCCCATGAACGATAACCGCTTCGCATCGATCGAGTTCGAACGCGTCGACGTCGATATCGACGGCACGCCCGTGCTGCACGGTATCACCTGGCGGCTCGCGCCGGGCGAGCATTGGGGCGTGGTCGGCGGCAACGGCAGCGGCAAGTCGACGCTGCTCGGCCTCGCCGCGGGCACCCGCTGGCCCGCACCCGGCCGCGGCCGGCGCACGTTTGATTTCGGCGCCGGCCCGGAGCGCGACGCGGTCGCGGCTCGGCGCCACATCGCGGTCGTCAGTCACGAGCTGCAAGATCGCTATACGCGCCTCGGCTGGAACTTCAATGCGGTCGACGTCGTGCTGTCGGGGCTGTTTCGGACCGACGTGCCGCGCCTTGCGGCCGCGCCGGACGACACGGCGCGGGCCCGCGCTCTGCTCGCCGAGGCCCATCTGCTGCCGCTCGCGGAGCGCCCGTTCCTCGAGCTTTCGCGCGGCGAGCAACGACGGGTGCTGATCGCGCGCGCGCTCGCGTTCGAGCCGCGTGTGCTATTGCTCGACGAACCGGTGAGCGGGCTCGATACACGCGCGCGCAGAAGCTTGCATGCGCTTCTCAAACGAATCGCCGACCGTGTGCAGATCGTCGTCACAGCGCACGACACCGCGCAGCTGCCCGGCATCATCACCCATCTGCTCGAGATTGCGGGCGGGCGCATCGTCCGCTTGGGCCCGTTGCACCGCGCGACCGCGCCGCCGCCGGCCGTTGCGTCGCCGGCGGACGGCTCTAATTCGGCACCCGACACGGCCGGCGCGTCACGGCCGGCCGACGACGCAGCGCCGATCGGCGCGCGCAACCGGTCACCGGAATCGACACCCGTCGCGTCCCGCTCCGGCGATACCGAGCCGTTGATCGTCGTGCGGAACGCCGACGTATGGCTCGGGGACCGGCACGTGCTGCGTGGCGTCGACTGGCAGCTTCGGCAAGGCGAGCACTGGCTCGTGACGGGAGGGAATGGCGCCGGCAAAAGCACTTTGCTGCGACTGCTGCATGGGCAGGTGCGACCGGCCGTCGGCGGCAGCATCGATTGGCCGAGCCTCGGCGTCGAGCGCGGCATCTGGTCGCTGCGCCGGCGCATCGCGTGGGTCTCGCCCGAGCTGCAGGCCGGCTACCGCTACCGGGCCACGGTCCGCGACGCGATCGGTTCCGGCTTCGACTCGAGCCTCGGGCTCGTGCGGGCTCTCGGTCCCGCCGAGCGGGAGCGGGTCGATGTGCTGCTCGAGCGGTTCAACCTCACCCGGCTCGCGAACCGCCTGACCACCGAGCTCTCCTACGGGCAATTTCGTCGAGCGCTGCTCGCGCGCGCGCTCGTACGGCAGCCCAAGGTGCTCTTGCTCGACGAGCCGTGGGAGGGCCTCGACCCGGACAACGCCGCCCTGCTGTCCGCGCGGCTGGACGATTCCCTCGCCGAAGGGACACAGGTGGTCTGCGCGTCTCACGTCGAGATCGACGGACAGCGATACACGCACGAGCTCGTACTCGAGAACGGCGCAATCGCCGCCAGTGGACGGCGCAGCGAACAGACGAAATAGGGGTCAGAGCCCAATAACAGACAAAATTGGGGTCAGAGCCCTAACACATAGCGTCGAGATAGGGTCAGAGCCCTAAAGGGCAGAGCCCGAGAAAGGTTAGCGCTCGGAGAACGGGTGCCGGTACCGGCCGCCTGCTGCTATGCCGGACGCCCTAGTGCCGGTGCACCCGGCGGACTTCGCGGAAGTTGACCCAGTGCGCGCCGGCAAGCATCAGGCTCGCGACGACGCTGACGCTGGCCTCCGCCAGGTCGGACCACGCACCGTGCCCATAAGTGCCGGCCACCATGAGTAGCGCGACGGCCGCGATGCCGATCACGACCACGTCAGCGCGCCGATGCACGCGATAGCCGAGCGCGAAGCCGAGCGCGCTGACCGGCACGACGAGCCACAGCACCCAGCCGTGAAAATGCTCGCCGCCGGAGCCGAGCGCCGCGATCGGCAGGATCGCGACCGCCAGCGGAAGCGCGAGACAGTGCAGGATGCAGACGGCCGACAAGGCAATCGCAATCCGATCGAAGTGCCTGGAAAAGCTCATCTGGAGGCCTTGGATTGGCGGCACGGACGAGACCTCGGGTCGGGGCCGGCGAGCATACCATTGTTGAAGCCTGCTAAGCTCTTCAGGATCCGCGAGGACAGTGGAAAGGCTGACCCATGGAGCTGATAGGCAAAACGGTTTTGATCACCGGCGCGGCCCGCGGCCTCGGCGCCGCGATGGCCGAAGCCATCGCCGCCCGCGGCGCCAATCTCGCGCTGGTAGACCTCGACGCGGAGGCGCTCGAGCCCACCCGCGCGGCGTGCGAGACCCATGGCGTCGCCGCGCGAGCCTACGCCGCCGACGTTGCCAATGAAGATGAGGTTAGCCGCCTATACGCCCGTGTCGTCGAAGATTTTGAAGGCTTAGACGCGTCGATCGCCAATGCCGGCATCCTTCGCGATGGGCTGCTGATCAAAGCACAGGATGGCAAACCCATCGAGAAGCTCCCGGTTGCGGATTGGCAAGCGGTAATCGACGTCAACCTCACAGGAGTCTTCCTGTGCGGGCGCGAAGCGGCGGCGCAGATGGCCCGGCTCGGCAGCGGCGGCGTGATCCTCAATATTTCCAGCCTGTCGCGCGAGGGGAATTTCGGGCAAAGCAACTACTCGGCCGCCAAGGCCGGAGTCGCCGCGCTCACCATCGTCTGGGCCAAGGAGCTTGCGCGCTACTCGATCCGCGTCAACGCGATCGCGCCCGGCTTCATTGCCACGGAAATGGTCGCGAGCATGCGCATCGAGGTGCTCGACAAGATCGCCGCCGGCATTCCGGCCGGCCGCCTCGGGCGGCCCGACGAGATCGCGCATGCGGCGCTGTTTCTGCTCGAGAACGACTACGTCAACGGCCGGATCCTCGAGATCGACGGCGGCCAGCGAATTTGATCCGACGGGAACCGTCCAGGCCCTCGCTCGTGTTAATGCTGAAGGCGCCGCAGCGCTCGAAGCGCCGGCTCGCCGCCAAGCTCGGCGACGCGGCCGCTGCAGAGGCCGCCCGGCGACTGGCCGCGTGTGCGCTCGAGGACTTGGCCGCGTGGCCCGGGCCCGCGTGGCTGGCCCCCACATCGCTCGACGACCTCGACGAGATCGGCGGCAACGCCGGGCATGGCGTGCTCCTGCAAGGCGAGGGCAACCTTGGAGCGCGCATCGCGCGGGTCGCGAAGACATTGCATAGGCGAGGCTTTGGCGAGCAGATATTTATCGGCATTGATTGTCCGGCGCTCGATGGAGGTTATCTCCTGCGCGCCGCCGACGCGCTGCGTGACTACGATGTCGTGCTCGGGCCGGCGGACGACGGCGGCGTCGTGCTGATGGGCACACGGCGTGCATGGCCGGCGCTCGAAGCATTGCCATGGAGCACCGATCAGCTGCGTACCACACTCGCGGAGGCTTGCCGGCAGACCGGGCAACGTGTGGCCACGCTCGAGCCGAGAGCCGATATTGACACGGTGGCCGACCTCGGGCGGCTCCGCAGCACGCTCGCGCGCGATCGCCGGCCTGCACGTCGGGCGCTGTGCGAGTGGCTCGCGCGGCTCGAGACGGACCCGCAGCACATCACATGACGAAGCAACTGAAACCCCTGATCCTCGCCGCGGCATTGGTCTCGATGCTGATTTTCGTGGCCCTGTCTCCGGTGGCCGAGTGGCTCACGGCCGGGGTCGCCTGGATCAGAACGCATCCGGGCACGGCAGAGCTCGCATTCGTCGCCGCCTACATCATCGCAGCCGTGCTCGTCGTGCCGGGCTCGATCCTGACGCTCGCAGCCGGCTTTCTGTTCGGGCTGCCGAAGGGCATCGCGCTCGTCTCGGTCGGCAGCGTGCTCGGCGCGGCCGCCGCGTTCGTCGTCGGGCGCTTTCTCGCCCGCGATTGGGTCGCCGAGCGCGTCACGCGCCTGCCGCGCTTCCGCGCGCTCGACGCCGCGACCCGACAGGACGGGTTCATGATCGTGCTGCTCGCGCGGCTGTCACCTCTGTTTCCGTTCAATCTGCTGAACTACGGTCTCGGGCTGACAGGCGTCACATTGCGCGACTACTTTCTCGCCACATGGATCGGCATGCTACCGGCGACCGCGCTCTATGTTTACCTCGGCACACTCGCGAAGGACTTGGCGCAGCTCAGCACCGGCGATTTCGACCGCGGGCCGGGCGAGGTCGTGCTGATCGTGGGCGGGCTGATCGCGACGGTCGTGCTAACCGTGATGATCACGCGCCGAGCGAGCAAGGCGCTCGCCGCGCACCTCGACGACGCCGGGCCGCGCAATGGCTGAGATGCCCGAGGTGCCCAACGCCGCAGCGACTCGCTATCCGGGCGCCGAGCACGATGCGCGGTGGCGCCGTCTCGTGCTGCCGGCCGGCCATCGACAACCCGAGCCGCGCGAGCGCTACCACCTCGTCGTGATCGGCGCCGGCCCCGCCGGGCTCGTCACCGCGATCGCCGCCGCCGGCCTCGGTGCTCGCGTCGCGCTCGTCGAACGCAACGCGCTCGGCGGCGATTGCCTGAACGTCGGCTGCGTACCGTCGAAATCGCTGCTGGAATTTGCGCGAGCGTTCGTTACGGAGGATGACGACGACGCCGATTTCGACGCGGCATTCGAGCGTTTACGCGCGGTGCGCGCGGCGCTCGCCGTGCATGATTCGGTCGAGCGGTTCACCGACGCCGGGGTAGACGTTTTTCACGGCGCGGCCAAATTCGTCGATCAGACGGTCATCCAAGTGGGTGCCGCACGGCTCAACACGCGCCGTACCGTCATCGCCACCGGCTCGCATCCGAGCGTCCCGCCGATCGAAGGGCTCGCCGAAAGCCGGCCGCTGACCAACGAGACGATCTTTGACCTCAAGCGGCGGCCGAAGCGGCTCGCCATCCTTGGCGCGGGGCCGATCGGCTGCGAGCTCGCCCAGGCGCTTGCGCCGCTCGGCGTCGAAGTCGTGCTGATCGAAAGCGCGGCGCGAGTGCTCGCGAACGAAGACCCTCGCGCGAGCGCGCTCGTCGAGCAGAGCCTGCGCCGGCTCGGCATCACGCTTGCGCTCGGCCGCACCACCTTGGCCGTGGAGCGGCGCGGCGCGCACGTGTCCATCGATCTCGACGGGCCGGCGGGCCGCGCGGAGATCGGCGTCGACGAGCTGCTCGTCGCGACCGGGCGCCGCCCGAATACCGACGAGCTTAACCTGGCCGCCGTGGGCGTCGAGCTCGACGTCCACGGCCGCATCATCGTGGACCGCTTCCTGCGTACGACCAACTCAAAGATTTACGCGGCGGGCGACGTCTGCTCGCGACTGCAGCTCACGCATAACGCCGACGCACACGCGCGGATCGTCGTACAGAACGCGCTGTTCGCGCCGACGGCCACGACGGACAACCTGGTGATTCCGCGCTGCACCTACACCGACCCGGAAGTCGCGCAGGTCGGCTCGACTGCCGCGGAGCTGACGCAGTCGGGCACGTCGTTCGATGCCTACTGCGTCGATTTTGCAGAGCTCGATCGCGGCTATATTCAGGATGCCGAAGGCTTCGCCGAGATCCTGACGGCCGCAGGCGCGGACAAGATCGTCGGCGCGACCCTCGTCGGCCGGGATGCGGGCGAGCTCGTGGCGCCGCTCGCGATCGCCATGACGCTCGGGATCGGTCTCGGCGATCTCGGCAAAGCCGTATTGCCGTACCCCACTCGCGCGGAGTTCCTGCGCAAAGCTGCCGACCGTTATCAACGCACGCGATTGACACCGCGACGGCAGCGATGGGTCGAGAAGTGGCTCGACTGGCGAGCGTGACGCGCAGAGTCCACGGCAGGTCGCGGGCCGCCGCCGCGAACACCGCCGACATCTCGGTCATCGTGCCCACATGGCGGGATACGCCAGCGGCCGGACAGCTGCTCGCGGCCGCGCGGCAGTGGTCGCCGGCGCCGCGCGAGATCGTCGTCGTATCGGGCGAAGCCGATCCGGCGCTTGCACGCTTGTGTGCCGAGCATGGCGGCCGCTATCTCGAAAGCTCGACCAATCGCGGCGCGCAGCTCGACCTCGGCGCGCATGTCGCGACGGGCCGGGTCTTGTGGTTCTTGCATGCCGATGCGGCCGTGCCGAGCGATGCGCTCGAAGCCATCAATCGGACGCTCGCGGCAGGCGCAGAAAGCGGCTGCTTCCGCTTCGCCTTCCAGGGCGGGCCGACCTGGTACAAGCGGCTGCTCGAGGAAAGCGTGGCCCTGCGCGTGCAGCTCGGCGGCGTCGCCTACGGCGATCAGGCGCTGTTCGTGACCCGCGACGCATACGAAGCCTGCGCCGGTTTCGACCATCAGCCGCTATTCGAGGAAGTCCGACTGATCAAACGCTTGCGGCGGCGCGGGACGTTTCACGTGCTGCGCGAGCATGTCGGCGTATCGACGCGCCGCTGGGAGCGCGACGGCTGGCTCCGCCGCACCCTGCAGAATCGCTGGCTCGCGGCGCGCTACGCGCTCGGCACGCCTGCGGAGCGGCTCGCGGCGGCATACGTACGCGCCGATACACGTTTTCGCGACCCACCGGCGTAAGATCGGGGTATGAATGCGCAATTCGATCCGCTCCGCTACACCCCGAGCGGGGAGCCGCGCGGATACATCTCCCCGCACACGCTCCGCGAGCTTTGGTTCCATACCGGCACTGCATGCAATCTCGCGTGCCCGTTCTGCCTCGAAGGCTCGAAGCCGGGCGACGGCAGGCTCGACCGGATCCGCCTCGACGACGTCCGCCCACTGATCGATGAAGCCGTCGCGCTCGGCGTCGAGCAATTCTCGTTCACCGGCGGGGAGCCGTTCATCGTCAAGCAGTTCCCGGCGATCCTCGCGTATGCGGCCGAGCGCCGCCCATGCCTGGTGTTGACGAACGGCACGGATCCGGTGCTGAAGCGGCTGCATCAGATCGACGAGCTGCGGGCGGCGCCGAATCCCGTGTCGTTTCGCATCAGCATCGATTATCCGGACCGCGATCGTCACGACGCCGGCCGCGGCGCGGGTAGCTTCGACAAATCGTGGCAGGCGTTGAGTGAGCTGCACCGCCGCGGCTTCAAGGTGTCCGTGGCGCGGCAGTCAGATCGCGGGGAGGATACGACGGCGGTCGAGGCCGCATTCCGTGCGCTGCTCGATGCGCACGAGCTGCCCGCGGCCACGACCATCGTCTCCTTCCCGGATTTCCTGCCGCCGCATTCGGACGCGAACGTACCGTTCATCACCGAGCACTGCATGACGACCTATCAAAACGAGGAATCGCGCCGCCGCTTCATGTGCGCGTTCTCGAAGATGGTCGTAAAGAAGAACGGACGGATGCGCGTTTATGCCTGCACGCTCGTCGACGACGACGACTCCTACGACCTCGGCGGCACCCTCGCGGAAAGTCTCGGCAAGCGCATCATGATGCACCATCACCGCTGCTACAGCTGTTTCGCGTTCGGCTCGTCGTGCAGCGAGATCGCGTATTGAGAGCGCCGCCCGCGAGGGACGTCGGGAAAGTTCCCTTTCTCGCGATCGTAACCACAGTCCTTGCGTGCTTTGCAGCTTTATGCGTCGTACCGACTTGGGCCCAATTCACGGCAGAAAACGCAGAGCGTCGGAGCCCCGGCCCGAGCACCTTCACCGAAGAGGTGGAGGTTCGCGGTCAACGTCCGCTCAGAGTCTTGAGGACGGAGTTGCAGGCGGCCCGCGAGCGGGTCTGGGAAGTCTTTAATGAAGTCACCTCGAACCAGGAGTTCTACATTCACTGCAGCACCCGACGCAGATCAGGTTCGCGAATTCCACAACGGTCGTGCTCGCCGCGCTTCGCAGATAGGGGGATGAGCGAGTCTGGCCGCGCTTTTATGGACGGCCTTTTTCTGAACTGCCCGACGCTGGCCGATCTTGATCCGCAGGCCGCGTACAGCCAGATCTTCGATCAGTGTGCCCAGATGGCCATGTCCGCCGCTCAGGTCGGCCGGTCGGAGATTCATCACAAGGAACAACTTTTGGAGCAGGAAATCCACCGGCTAGTGCTCGAAGATCAGAAATTCCGGGAAGCGATCGTCGATTACCACACGCTGAATGAGGAATATAACGAGCGGCGTCAAGAACGCTAAGGGCTCGTCAAGGACGGTTCAGCACCTCGAGCGCCGCGCGATGCAGCGCCGGCGTCGCGGCCGCGACGACCGAGCCGCCGGCCAGCGGCAAGCGCCCTTCCCAATCGGTGATCATGGCGCCGGCCTGCTCGAGAATGGGGATGAGCGGCACGATGTCGAACGGGCGCAGCTGCGTCTCGACGACGAGGTCGACGAACCCCGCAGCGACCATCGCATAGTTGTAGCAGTCGCCGCCGAAACGCGTCATCAAGCATTTGCGCCCGAGCGCATCGAAGGCCGGCCGCGCTGCCGGCGTGATCAGATCGGGATGGGTCGAGGCCAGCACGGCGTTGCCGAGCTCCGTGCACTGCCGCGCACGCAGCCGCTCGCGGCGATCCGGTTTGATCAGCCAGCTGCCGCCGTCGGAGCCCAGATACACCTCCTCCAGCACCGGCTGACACAACAGCCCGAACAGCGGCACGTCGCCGTGAGTCAGCCCGACGAGCGTGCCCCACAGCGGCGAGCCGGTCATGAACGCCCGTGTGCCGTCGATCGGGTCGATATACCAGCGATACGCGCCGGCGCCGCCGCGCTCGGCCTCTTCCTCGCCGACGATGCCATGATCCGGATAACGCTCGGCAATCGCCGCGCGCAGCACGCGCTCGATCGCTTTGTCGGCATTCGTAACCGGATCGAATCCGGCGCCGGCTTTGTTCTCGATCGAGAACGACTTGCGGAAGTGCGCATTGGCGATGCCGCCGGCCGTGTACGCCAGCTCGATCGCGAAGTCTTCGAGCTCGAGGATTGGAAGGTCTGAATTCGGCATAGCGGCATTATCGGTTAACGGGGGTTAACGAGGAGGGCTAACGAGTGCTAGCGATGCTCGCGGGCGCCTCTTACTGGCCACCACACTTCAGTCGACCCACTCGCGAGCATTGTCGAACAGCCGCTGCCATGGAGAGCGCTCGCCCCATCCGCGCGGATGCCACGAGTGCTGCACAGTGCGATATACGCGCTCCGGATGCGGCATGAGCACGGTCACGCGGCCATCGGTGCTCGTGAGGCCGGCGATGCCGTTCGGTGAGCCGTTCGGGTTCGCCGGATAGCGCACGGCCGGCGCGCCGGTGCCGGTGACATAGCGCACGGCGATCGACGCGCGTTCACACGCGGCGAGGTCGGCGTCCGTGTCGAAGGCCGCACGGCCCTCGCCATGTGACGTCACGATCGGCATGCGCGAGCCCGCCATGCCGCGCAGCAGCACGGAGGAGCTCTCCTCTACGCGCACGAGCGACAGGCGCGCCTCGAACTGATCGGACCGATTGCGAACGAACTTCGGCCATGCGGCCGCGCCGGGAATCAGCGTCTTGAGCGCCGCGAGCATCTGACAGCCGTTGCACACACCGAGCGTGAACGTATCCTCGCGTGCGAAGAATTCGCCGAACATGACGCGCAAGGTATCGTGATAAAGAATAGTCTTCGCCCAGCCCTCGCCCGCGCCGAGCACGTCGCCGTAAGAGAAGCCGCCGCACGCGACCAGGCCTACGTAGTCGCCGAGGTGTCTGCGGCCCGCGAGCAGATCGCTCATGTGCACGTCGTACGCTTCGAAACCGGCACGCGAGAGCGCTGCGGCCATCTCGCGCTGGCTGTTCACGCCCTGCTCCCGCAGCACCGCAATCTTCGGCTTCGTACCGCCGCGCAACGCGCGCGCCGCGGGCGCATCGATATCGAATGTCACGTGCGCGTTCAAGCCCGGGTCGCTCTCGTCGAGACGCGTCTCCATCGCCTCGCGCGCGCACTCGGGATCGTCGCGGAGCGATTCCATTCTGTAGGTGAGCTCGGACCAGACCCTGTGCAGCTCGATGCGCGGAGCGGCAAACCGCACATCATCGCCTTGTCTGATGACGATCTCGCGCTCCGGCACCGGCACGGCGACCGGATGCGCATCGTCGATCAACCGATGCTCGGCCAGAATCGCGGTCACCGCACGCAGATCATCGGCGCGCACCTGAATCACCGCGCCGGGCTCCTCGGCGAACAGCCATGCGAGCGCGTCGACATTCGGCGGCACGGTGATCTCGAGGCCCATGCGCGACGTGAAGGCCATCTCGGCAAGCGTCGCCAGCAGGCCGCCGTCCGAGCGATCGTGATAAGCGAGCACGAGCTCCGCGTCCCGTAGCGCACGCTGCGCGGCGAAGAACCGCTTGAGCTGATCGGGATCGTCGAGATCCGCCGGCTCCCCGCCGTACTGGTTGAAGCTTTGCGCGAGGCACGAGCCGCCAAGCCGCATGCGCCCGCCGGAGATATCGAGCAGCAACAGCACAGTATCGCCCTCGTCGCGCGCGAGCTCGGGCGTCAAGGTCCGACGCACATCGGCGACCGGCGCGAACGCCGAGACGATCAGCGAGACGGGCGCGGTGACGGACCGCTCTTCGTCCTGCTCCCGCCATACGGTGCGCATCGACAGCGAGTCCTTACCGACCGGGATCGCGATACCGAGCGCAGGACAAAGCTCCTCGCCGACCGTCCGCACCATGTCGAACAGCGTGTGATCGTCGTCGCCATGGCCCGCGGCGGCCATCCAGTTCGCCGAGAGCTTCACGTCGCCGAGCGAGCGCACATCGGCAGCGGCAATGTTGGTGACCGCCTCGGCGACCGCGAGACGCGCCGAGGCGGCGCCGCGCCGGATCGCGACCGGCGTCCGCTCGCCCATTGCCATGGCTTCGCCGGCATAACCGACGTAGTCCGCCGTCGTCACCGCGACGTCCGCGACCGGCACCTGCCACGGGCCGACCAGCTGATCACGCGACGACATGCCGCCGACCGTGCGATCGCCGATATGGATCAGGAACGACTTGTCCGCGACGGCCGGGAACGACAGCACGCGCCGCACCGCATCGTCGAGCGTCACGCCGCTGCGGTCCCAAACGCCGACGTCCACGGTGCGCCGCGCCGCGCTGCGCGTCATCTTCGGCAGCTGGCCGAGCAGCACATCCATCGGCATCGCCACGGGTGTCTCGCCGAACCGCGAATCGCGAACGATCAGATCGCGCTCTGCAGTCAGCTCGCCGATCACGGCATAAGGGCACCGCTCGCGCGCGCAAAGCGCCTCGAACGCAGGCAGATCGCCGGGCTCGATCGCGAGCATGTAGCGCTCCTGCGATTCGTTCGCCCACAGCTCCATCGCGCTCATGCCGGGCTCGTCGCACGGCACGTTAGCAAGCTCCACGATCGCGCCGCAGTGGCTGTGATCGACGATCTCCGGCACGGCGTTCGAGAGGCCGCCGGCGCCGATGTCGTGAATCGCGGCGATCGGGTTGCGCTCGCCGAGCGCCCAGCAGGCGTTGATGACCTCTTGCGCCCGGCGCTGCATCTCCGGGTTGCCGCGCTGCACGGACGCGAAGTCGAGGCTCTCCTCGCCCTCGCCGCTGTCCTGCGACGATGCCGCGCCGCCGCCGAGGCCGATCAGCATCGCCGGTCCGCCGAGTACCACCACCGCATCGCCCGGCGACAGTCGCAGCTTGGCCACCTGGTCGCGGTCGATCACGCCCAGGCCACCGGCGAGCATGATCGGCTTGTCGTAGGCGCGCACCAGGCCGTCGGCTTCCTCGAGTTCGAAGCTGCGGAAATAGCCCGTGAGGTTGGGGCGGCCGAATTCGTTGTTGAACGCCGCGGCGCCCAGCGGGCCCTCGGTCATGATCTCGAGCGCCGGCGCCATGCGCGGGTTCAGCGCGCGCGGGCGCTCCCAGGGCTGGGGCAGCGCGGGGATGCGCAGGTGCGAGACGGTGAAGCCGACCAGGCCGGCCTTGGGCCTTCCACCCCGGCCGGTGGCGCCCTCGTCGCGGATCTCGCCGCCGGCGCCGGTGGACGCACCCGCGAAAGGCGAGATCGCGGTCGGATGGTTGTGGGTCTCGACCTTGATGCAGAAGGCGCCGTCGCGTTCCGGCTCGGCGCGGTACACGGCGGTCTGCGGATCGGGGCGGAAGCGGCGCGACGCGAAGCCCTCGACCACCGCGGCGTTGTCGCTGTAGGCCGAGAGCGTGTGCTGCGGCGTCTGCGCGTGCGTGTGCCGGATCATGCGGAACAGCGACTGCGGGCCACCGCCCGGCGCGCGCATGTCCTCGCCGTCGATGGTCCAGCTGGCGTTGAAGATCTTGTGGCGGCAGTGCTCGGAGTTGGCCTGCGCGAACATCATC
>CAZFJU010000002.1:0-58696 GCA_964518995.1 uncultured Gammaproteobacteria bacterium | reverse complement strand
ATGCCGAAACTGAAAGCGACGACGTCGCTGATACCAAGGACGCTGAAACGCAACTAGAAGCCGAAGGTCTCCTTTTTCGACAGCCGGGCGCATAGGCGACTGCCGGAAGTTATATGGGTGAGCCTGGGCGTCCCGAAAACCGTGCCTGTCATTCTCTCGTAGCAAGAACACATCCCACTTGAGGTTTCACTAGCCTCATGAGCGTGTGTACTTGATAGGCGCCTGCCGGAATTGGCGGCAGGCTCCTGCTTCCGAGGTTCCAACCTTTAGAATGAGTAATTAAAGTTCATGTTGTAGCGCCTGCCGAACCTCTCATATCCGGGGCTACCCAGGGCCATAATCGGAGCCTCCGTGTCGAGCAGGTTGGTGATATTGAGCCGTGCGTTCCAGGCGGCACCGTTGGCGAACGTCCCGCGATAACCAAACTGCGCACTGATGACGGTCTCTGAAGACACGGAGTTGTCGTCCACATCGATTCCCTCGATCCAGTTTCCGTTGAACGCCACGGAACCGGTGTACGTTCCTTGTAGACGGAAGGAATACGGACCGACGTCATAATTGGCGGTGACAACCCCGGTAAAATCGGGAAATCCAAGGGTCCCGGATACGTCCTGGAAGAGCCCGCCTTCCGGAATATCTCCCGCCTCCTTGATGTAGCCGCCAAGGAAGCGCAATTGAAACGCTTCGGACTGGTTGCTAAAGAGATTCGGCTCTGACTGATAGACGATCTCGAAGTCCGTGCCCTTCACCGTCTCCCGGCCGAGGTTCTGTACCCCAGAATTAACCTGAGTGATGAAGCCGGTGGCGGGGTCCCGCTCGATGTTCGCGCACATCGCCTGCGCGCCGGCGAAACAATCGTCGATGATTCGTTGTACGCTCACACTATTGATCGCCCCGCGGATCTCGACGTCCCAGAAGTCCACGCTGAGCTGCAGTCCGTTGACCCAGGGCGCGAAGCTTGGCTGGTATACGAAACCTGCTGTAACGGTTTCCGCGGTTTCAGCATCGACGTTCGGGTTACCGCCCGAGACGCCGCTAATCAAGTAGTTCAAATCCAGCTCCGGATCTTCGATGTTGGAACCGAAGCCAGAGCGTGCAAAGCGTTCGTTAAAGGTCGGCTCACGCACATCCCTTGAATTCGTGTATCGCAATCGCAGATCCTCGTGGACCTGAAAGTTCATCCCCAGCTTCCAGCTTTCCCCGATGTTGCCGTTGTCGTAATACGACCGGCGGAACGCGCCGCTCAGCGACAGGAACCGTGTATTGTGTTCCCAGACCGGCACGTCGACTTCGCTAAACCATTCCCAAACGTCGTACTTGCCGCCTACATGCGGCACGCCCGAGAAGAAATGCAGACTGCCCGCGCCGCCGGCCCAGCCGGGGGAGGCGCCGCGAATGCCCAGCTCCGGCGTGTTGATGACACCGCCCAACAGATCAATTTCCGCCGGCACCTTGCCTTGAAGAAAACTCTGCTCGCGCCAAGTCAGCCCGAAGGCTCCACTCAGCGTGCCGGCCGGAAGCGTGGCCAGCTCGCCGGTTGCCATCAGCTCGGCAAAATCCTGATCCACCACGAAACGGTTGGTCGTCCCCGTGCCGATGTACTCCACCGCTTCCCGGCTTGCATTGCCCGAGCCCAGGAAGTTGAGCGGCACGCAGGATGGAATCGCCGCCGGCTCCACCGGATAGGGTAGAGGCTGAGTGTTGCCCGGAACTCCGGTGGGCTCATAGGGATTGAGCGGGCGGCTCGAATTGAGGCCCTGGATAGACGGTGCCGCCGCCAGCTGCTCGAGCGAAGGGTTGTATAGCTGCACGTTACAGACGATTTCCCCGGTAACCGGGTGGCGGACGGCGTCCGTGGCCAGGACCTGCCGGTCAATCTGGGTCAGATTACGTTCGTGCTGATTGCCCTCGTAGTCACCCGTCTGCCAGGAACCTCTTAGATGCCACCTTGGCGAGATATCCCAATTGAAGCCTACGCCGTACTGCGTTTGAGTGTGGCGATTGTCGGGCCTCGTGGTGGAACCGACTTCATATTGCGCGTGGGACATCATGCCGGCTTTGTTGGTCTCGAGGTACTCCATGTCGTTATCGAGCATGACCTGCCTTACTTCGTCCGGCAGGAAGGGGTTCTCCGGGAAAATACGGGGGATCCATTGGTTTTGCGCGAAATAGTAGACGCCTTCGCCCGGGCCGCCGGAGGTCGTGCGCCCATACATGCCCTGGACATATGCGGATAAGGTGTCGCTGAACCGCCACTGCGCCGCCAAGAAGCCCGCGCGGTTGGTGACCTCCTGCCCGTTGCCGGGTTCCGCTGTGGCGTCATCGAAACGCTGATAAGCCGGGCAATCCGGGTTGCCGCCAGCGTTGCTCGCAGACACGATCGCGGCGCACGAAGCGTCGAAGGGTTCGAGGCCCGTGCCGTCGATCGTAAACTGCATTCCATCGAGCTCCGTGCCCGTGCCTCGGATCAGTCCCGTGGGGGAGGTGGTGGTCGGAAACACGTAATCCGTCCGGATCCTTGCTGGCCCGTTCGGGTCGGGATTGAACACATAGCCGGTGCGTCTGAAATCACTATAGCGGCGCCGGTCGCCGCGAACGTAATCGATCTGGCGAGCTTCGAAGGAGCCGATTAAATGAAGACGCTGGTCGATGAACGAATGGCCTCCGGCAACGGACAGGTTCCACTGCTGGCCCGTGCCCTTGTGCTCATGAGCGCCTACTCCGGTGCTGACATTGAGGCCCTCGAACTCGCGGTTCAGGACGAAATTGACCGCGCCGCCGACGGCATCCGCGCCGTATGCCGCCGAAGCGCCGCCGGTTACGACATCGACGCTACTCATCAGCGCGGTGGGGAGCACGTCCACATTGGTGCCGCCAGCGCCGCCCTGAGGCACGAGACGGGCGCCGTCCAGCAGGATCAGCGTGCGGGAAGTGCCTAGATTGCGCATGTTCATCAGGCCCGCGCCACCGGTGCCGACAACGGCTCGGTTCAGATGGCCGCGCTGCGCGGTATGCGTGTTGAAGAACTGCGGCAGGCTGTCAAGCTGCTCGGCCGTGAGATTGCCGGGCTCGAAATTCGTCAGTTCATCCGGCGTCACCGCAGTCACAGGCACGGGCGTCGTAAAACCGGTCGAGCGCTGAATACGAGAGCCAGTGACGGTGATCTCCTCCACCGCCCTGACTTCTTCCTGCCCGATAGCAACGTTCCCCCCGGCTGCAAGAATCGCTGCAATCGTCGCAGAAAGCGCGGAAATCATAAAAGGTTGAGATGGGTTCAATTTCCCAGCCATTTTCGAATTCCCCAATTGTTGCTCTTGCTGATGCCGCGGGCGTGAGGGAACGGCTCGCCACGAGCGTGGTGTCACCTTTATGCCGGTCGCGACACACGCAAGGTCCTTTATCGTTGCGACAAGCGTGGCCAAGTTTAGAGAACGGCGGCTAATTGTAGGCTGCGGATGTACCTTAGCGCCGCCTGTCAGGAAAACGCAACGGAGCGCTGGCCGCGGCCCTCGGAAGCGGTCCTCGACACCCTCGCCGAAAGCCGTGACAGCGGCTGCAAGCGGGAGGCGCCCGACCACGGTCAGCCGCCTGCGTTTCCGCGAGCGGCTGCCGAGCCGGCCCGCGGCCGGAAAGACAAGAATTCTTAATGGCCGATTCTGACCGGCTTGCCTGATATAGTTTGCAGGCTGGTAATCTTGCGGTCCGCGCTGCCCAAATGCCGGAATCCAGAAGTCGAGTATCCCGGGGGATCTAAGTCCATGCGAATACACAATCGCTTGTTTCTGCTTTCATTGCTCGTTCCCGCCTGCTTCGCGGTCAGCGCGGGCGCCCAGGCGCAGCAGCACGCCGCGGCGCACGAGCCCGCGGCAGCGCAGGAGCAAGGCGCTTCGGCGATCCGCGGCGGGCTTTGGTCGGATTCGTCCATTTGGTCGGGCGGCGCGGTGCCGGCGGAGGGTGACATCGTTACCATCGCGGAGGGCCTGGACGTGGTCCTCGACGTCAGCCCGCCGGCGCTTTACGGCATGAACGTGAACGGCAGGCTCAGCTTCGCCGACGACCAGGATGTCGAGCTCACCACCGAGTGGATTCTGCTGCGCGGCGAGCTGCAGATCGGCAGTGAAGGGGCCCCTCACACAGGTCATGCGACGATCACGCTGACCGATAATGTCCCTGGCGAAAACATCAATGGCATGGGTGACCGCGGGATCCTGATTGTCGGCGGGACCTTGAACCTGCACGGCGATCGGGAGAACGCCTGGACCAAGCTCGCTCGAACCGCCGAAGCCGGCAGCACGGCTATCGAAGTGCTCGACGCGAGCGAGTGGCGAGTCGGTGACCAGATCGTTCTGGCCTCGACGGATTTCAACCCGAGGCAGGCGGAGAGGCGGCACATCGCCGAGATCAGCGGTAATGTGATCACGCTGGATCAGCCGCTCGAGTACATGCATTTCGGCGCGATCACGTTCGGAGTCGATCAACGCGGCGAAGTCGGCTTGCTGACGCGTAACATCAAAGTTCAGGCGTCCGCCGATGCCGAAGAGACGTGGTTTGGCGGGCATATCATGGCGATGGCCGGAAGCACGATGAATGTGTCCGGTATCCAATTGACTCGAATGGGTCAGCACCTGGAGCTCGCCCGTTATCCGATCCACTGGCATTTGATGGGCGACGCGAGCGGGCAGTACATCAAGAACTCGGCGATTCACGACACCTACAGCCGCTGCGTGACGATTCACGGCACGGACAACCTGCTGGTCGAGAACAACGTCACGTACAACACGGTCGGGCACTGCTTCTTCATGGAGGACGGCATCGAGACGGGCAACCAGGTGGTGCGCAACTTGGGGATTCAGACCAAGTGTCATCCGACGCTGCCTTGTGAGCCGACGAACCTGGTTCTGGCTTATCAGTCGACGGAAGGCCAAGCCTCCGAGCATATCCTGATCCCTTCGGACAACACGGTCTCCACGTTCTGGATCACGCACCCGGACAATATCTTCCGCGACAACGTGGCGGCGGGTTCGGACCAGATCGGTTTCTGGTTCGCGATCCCTACGCATCCGGTCGGGGCGTTCGAAGGAACGGAGATCAGCGCCAATACATGGCCCGGACGGTCGAGGCTGCGGGAGTTCAGCGGCAATACCGCGCACTCCAATTTCGATGGCCTGATGCTCGATCGCGGCCAAAGACCGGACGGCACCTTCGGTATCGCCGGTCCCAACCTGATCACCTACGCCGATCCTGCTGATACGAGCAGCGAGGTGCTGGTGGGGCACTTCGACGATTTCACCGGCTACAAAAACCGCAATGGCGCTGTTTGGGGCCGCGGTGAGATGCATCTGTACACCAACTTGAAACTGGCGGATAACGGCATCGGCTTTACCCATGCGTCCGGTGCTCCGGGCATCGCACCCTACACGTCACGGGTCGTCGACTCGCTGTTTGTAGGGGAGAGCGACAACATCGGTAATCCGACGACGCCGGAGGAAATCGCGTACGGTCGCAGTCTGCCGATGCCGGCCGGGTATGCTGATTTCCCGATCCGCGGTTACGAGTTCTATGATTTTCATCACGAGGTGGAAAACGTCACGTTCGTGAACTACGAGTCTAACGAGCTTCGCGACGCGGGCGCGCTCTCTTATCTGTTATTCACCAGCTTCGGCATGAGCACCGAGAACTCGGTGAAGGGCATGAAATTCGAGAACGCCAAGCCGGTCAGCTTCCCGCCGCTGCAGCGCCGCTGGGCGTCTGACTGGGGGCGCAGTGCTGCCTACAAGAGTGCGGCGTTCCGCGACCTGGACGGCTCGGTCACTGGCACTCCCGGCGCCTACATCGTCATCGACAATGGCATCGCATCCGACGAAGAAACCTGCGAGATGAAGCCGACCTGGAATGCAGCGATCTGCACGGGGGATATGGGCCGCCTGAGCATCGCCGGTGACTTCAGTGGGTTCCAGGCTGGCCCCATCACCAATCCGATCATCCTCCAACGCAACGGCAGGCGGTTCGAGTACACCGGGGGCAACACGATCGGCAGCGGCGCCGAGGTCAGGGTCGAGACGGCCCGGGATACGCTGACTCTTTCCCTACAGGAAATGGGCAAGGGTTCGTTCGTGATTTTCGAGTTTCCCCAGTTCACCACCGCGGCCCAGGGCGTGAAGCAAAGCAGCCTCGATGCGCTGCGCGACGCCAGTGAGACGTCCTATTACCGCGATGACGAGTCCCTTTGGGTCAAGCTGGTGGTCGCCGATGTCGGCGGTCCGCCGGTCCTCGACGGACCAGGCGGTCCGGGCTCGGGTGGTCCGGGGGGTAGGACCAGCATCGACGTCAGCAGATAAATTCAGCTCCGCTGAGTAACGAAAGCCCCCGGCGCAATCCGGGGGCTTTCGCCTGTTCGGCACGACGCGCTCCTCGCTGGCGAACGCCCCGCTGCCATCGCTGGTCTTGCGGTGACGCCAGCCCTTGGCGACCCTCGCCGGGGCTTAGCTTCCATAGGAGCACATCATGATTGAACTCTCTGTCCTCGAGCTCGGCCGTGTGCGCCAGGGTTCTGATCGCCGCACCGCCCTGGATGAGGCCCGCTCGTTGGCCCAGCATGTCGAAACGTGGGGGTACAGGCGAATCTGGGTCGCCGAGCATCACAACATGCCGGCCGTCACCACGGCGGCAACCTCGCTGGTGATCGGCCATATCGCGGCCGGCACGACAACGATTCGCGTCGGCGCGGGCGGCATCATGCTTCCCAATCACGCGCCCTATATCATCGCTGAGCAGTTCGGCACGCTCGAAACGTTGTTTCCCGGGCGCATCGACCTGGGGCTCGGGCGAGCGCCGGGCACGGATCAGCTGACGCTCCGCGCGCTCCGCCGCGACCCTGCCAACGCGGAAAACTTTCCGCAGGATGTCCTCGAGCTGCAGGCGTTTTTGGCGCCGGTTGGGCGGGGGCAGCGGATCGAGGCGGTTCCGGGTTCGGGCACGGAGGTGCCGCTGTGGATTCTGGGATCGAGCCTGTTCGGCGCGCAGCTGGCGGCGGAGCTCGGCCTTCCCTATGGCTTCGCGTCGCATTTCGCCCCGCAAATGTTAGACGCGGCGCTGAAAATCTACCGCGAGCGATTCAAGCCGTCGAAGCAGCTCGCTCGCCCCTATGTTCTGGCCGGGTTGAACGTCATCGCGGCGGAAACCGACGACGAGGCGCGGTTTCTGGCGACCTCGCAGCAGATGTCGTTCGTGGATATCTTCCGGGGCGAGCGCGAGCTCACCCGGCCGCCCATTGAAGACATCGAGGCATACTGGACGCCGCAGGAGAAAGCGCAGGTCGCGCAGATGCTCGGCGGCTCCATTATCGGCGGGCCGGACGCCGTGCGCAGGGGGATGGAAGCGTTCATCCAGCGGACTCAGGCGGACGAACTGATGATCGTTTCCGACATGTTTGATCCTGCCAAACGACTGCGTTCGTTCGAGATCATCGCCGCTGTGGCGGGCGGCGGAGCGGCCTGACACCGCCGCTTCCCGTGCAACGACGGTTGCGCGTGACGCCCTGTAAGAGCGAGAGCGAGCACACCGCAGCGGCATGACCATTGCAGGCGTCCTGCTTGCAATGGCCCGCTGCTGCCACTCTCACCATGTCAAGGTTCGGCTGATAACTGAAGCAGCACACGGTGAGGCGCGACTATGCGAGCTGTACAAATAACCGACCCGGTTGCCTCGCCGCCGCGGGTACGCCGAGTACGATTCATCTCGAACCGTCCGCGTCCACGCCGCTGAATATCTCCGTTCCACCCGTTTCAATGTGTCGAAGCGCTGGATTCCGTCTTCGCTGGAATGCTGATTCTCGACGTAGCGGCCTTCGGTCTGGCGCGTGGCGGCTCTTGGGGGATAAGTTTGTTGAACGCAATGCACAATGCGGCAAACAGGAACTCCAGGGCATACAGCCCCACGAAAAGTGCTGCGGGAAGTGCAACAAGCCACCATGCGCGAATCCCAGTCAGCCACATTCCGAGGCTGCCGAGGACAGAAGCGCTGAAGATTACTTTAAAGACGCTGACGGGTGGTATTCTGAACATGAGGTATTCCTTCATACGGAAGGTCCTGAGAATAACAGATACGACGAACATTGCGTAGTGCGTTATGTCTCGAGAGTGGAATGAGCTAGCCGCTCTCGGTCCGAAAACGACGGAGTGTCTAGGCATGCTTGCGGTAATTGCTCGGATTGAAGATTGGGTTGGCAGCTCCGCACGAGCTTCTATGACGCGATCCGTGGTGTCGACGATAGGCAACGCTACCTAGATAGCGTGCTCCGGCTGCCTTCGACGCTGCGGGGCATTGACGGCGACCCTTGCCCCGTTTACAAATAGTCTTGTCCGCGGGAGGGAAGCATGGCGGTTCAGATCGTTGATCGTCCCGACGTCGATGTTCTGAACTATTGCGCCAAGTACATCGCGCGCGACAGTGCAGAAGCTCGCCATAACTTCGGCCAGTACGACCCGGCCAGTTATCGAGCACGCATCTGTGAGCCATGGCGATTTCCAATCGTCGATACGCATAGCGATGGGACGAACTTCATCGCCAACTACGGCTTGAACGACGTGACCTTTGTATTCGCGTCCCAGTCGCAACCGCAGCCGCCGCAAACGGTGGCGGTCATCGGGACGTTCGCTAATCTTTTTGACGCGCTGCCGCTCCGCCAGCTTAAGTTCCACGACGAGAGTACGCCGTACTTCGCGCTGACCGTGGCGGTGCCGAAGGGCGCAGTCCACACATATCAGTTCATCGTGGACGGCGAGCCGATGCTGGATCCGATCAATCCGCTGACCGCGGTGCTCGATAACGGGCGGTCGTGGTCGCGTTTCTTCACGCATAACTGCACGCAGCCGATTAGCCTCGAACGTTGGGAGGAAGCGCTGCTGCAGCGGTTGACGGACCACATTCTGCCGTTCAGGACCGAAGAGGGACAGCGCGCGCTCGAGCAGAATCTCGTCGAGAAGACGTTCTTGCTAGACCAGTCCATCGGCGCGGTCAACTTCATCGACAAGCTTATCTCGCGCGAGGAGAACCACTATCTCGACGACTACAAGATCTGCCTGTCGCTGATCGATGGCGTGCTGCGGCAGCGGAACCCGTTCGAGGAGCCGGCGGTTATGGCGAAGCCGATGTTCGTCGACCTGTACAACCAGATGGGCAGTGGAAATGTGCCGGGCTGGGACTACGGGCGCTATGACAATCCGCGGTTCTTCCTGCAGCTGCTGCGTCGGCATACGTACACGGGCGCGTTCTGTCACCCGAAGCACGGCGGCAACACGCTCGCGGCCGGCTGGGCCTATCTCGAGGAGCGCTACCGCGACGCGGAGGGTAAGACGCTGTTCGACTGGCGGCGCGCCATCGAGCAGCCGCTTGGCGACGACCCCGACTATCACGGATGAAGGGCGAACATGCGTGACCAGTTCGATATCGTGATCATCGGCAGCGGGGCGGGTGGGGCACCGATCGCGAACGTGCTCGCGCAGGCGGGAAAATCGGTCTGTATCCTCGAGAAGGGCCCTCAGCTGAGCGCGCAGCATCAGGATCCGCGTGGGATCAGCGAGTTCAAACGTGACGAGTTGCTGGCTACAGGCAGCGAGAAGCGCATTCAGCATCCGGTCGCAAACCAAGGCGAGTCCTTTTATACGAGTCACGTCGAGCCGGACCTCAACGACGAGCCGCACATCTATCGCAGCGCCGACGGGAGCGACCGCGTGACCATCGAAGGGTACACAGCGCAGGTCGTCGGCGGCGGCACAAATCTATATGGAGCCGTCTCGCTGCGCTTCACGCCCGACGACTTCAGGCTGCGCTCGTATAACGACGGCCGCACGGATATCCGCAACGATCCGACCGGCGACGTTCAGCGGGAAGCGCGCGACTGGCCGATCACCTACGACGATCTCGAGCCGTACTACTGTGAGGCCGAAAGGCTCGTTGGGATTAACGGCACGCGCGCGAACCAAGCCAAGCCGGCAAGCGTGGATCACTACCAGACGCCGATCGGGCCGAATCCGATCAGTCGCTTCGCGGAGATCGGCATGGACGCGCTCGGCATGCCGCGTTATCGCACGCCGCTGGCCGTGATTACGGAGGATCATGCGCCGAGCGGCCGCAACGCGTATCCGCCGAAGACGGGTTACGTGAATCGCTACGGCGACCCGATGGGCTTGAAGTCGAACGCGTGGGTATCGCTGCTTTGGCCGATCGTGGGTCAGACGGATCTCGAGGTGAGACCGAACTGCGTTGTGACCCACCTCGAGGCGAGCGGCGCGAACGTCACGAAGGTGCACTTTCGCGATCCGGGAGGCGCGCCGCGCACGGTGCAGGGCGAGATCGTCGTCGTGGCCTGTTCTGCGATCGAGTCGGTGCGGCTACTCAAGCTTTCCGGGGAATTGGATTCGGCGTTCGCGGCGCGCATGGAGGCGAGCGGGCTGCTCGGTGCATATTTCCTGACCCACTGTTTCGGTGGCGCCGAAGCGATCATGCCTGGTCGCTACGATAAATCGATCTCGCTCGACAGCGACTGGGCGACCGACTTCTGTGCCACGGACGACTTCATCAGGAGTAACGGACTGTGGGCGGGCGGCGCGATGTACAACAACACTTCGGATCAGGCGCTGCCGATTTCGCTCGCGCGGACGCACGGCAGCCAGGACCTCGACACGATCTGGAGATCCTTCGTAGACGACACGGATATGACCGGCGAGAGACTCGTCGCATGGATGGACGCGAACTTCGGTACGCGTCTGTCCGTAAGCTTTATGGCCAATCAAGTGCCGCTGCGCTCGAACCGGATCGAGCTGCATCCTTCGATTCGCGATAAGTGGGGCCGCCGCGTCGCCTACATCATCAAGGACTGGCATGCGCACGACCGCTTTCTGATGGACACGCTGGCCGAGCAATGTGCACGCGTGCTGCGCTTTGGCGGTGACGGCGGTCAGGGCAACTATCCCGTCAACGAGCTCGGCGGCGTATACCTCGCGCCGAACGGGCTCGTGCGCATCGCGAACCACATTCTCGGCGGCGCTCGCTTCGGCACGGACCCGAATGACTCGGTGCTCGACCCGAATTGCCGCGCGTGGAATTTCGACAATCTGTACGTGACCGACGGCGCGTTCATGCCGACGAGCGGCGGCGCCAACCCCACGCTGACCATTCAAGCCAACGCATTCCGTGTGGCCGAGGTGCTGGTCCCTTTGGTGTAGCCCATGGACGATCGTTTCAACCGACTGTTCACCGACCCGGAGAACCAGATCTTCCGGGTCGTCTTCTACCCAGACCGCATCTATCACGCGGCCTACCTGAATGCGACGCGCAGCAAGCGCTATCGCTACAACGTGCGCGAAGTCCGCAACCAGCTCGACATCGGTGTGATGAAAGGCGAGGTGTATCTCGATGGCGAGTTCCTGACCAACTTTCTGCGTATCGAGTATCGGGCGAGCCGTCTCGTCGAGCTCGCTCGTGAGGAGGGACGGTTTCTGAAAGGTGAGCTGCTTGTCTGGATCCGCACTCGACCGGAAGGGCTCGAGACGGCCGAGGCCACACTGAAGATGCGCTACTGCCCCTGGGTGGACGCGTATCAGGTCGAGCTCTGGGAGACGTTGGAGCCGCCGGCCGGAAAGTCACACGACTTCTCTGTGCTCGACCTCATGGGCGCTAGCAACTCGATTACGCGCGCGCGGCAGCTCGACCCTGCGCTCAAGGACCTCGCAAAGCTGCGCCAGCTCGAGCTCGCGTTCCGCGAGAACGACCGCGATCTGCCGTTCGGCTGGGAAATCAAACAGCCGCAGTGGGACAACAACTACCTGCGGACGCACGAGGAGCCGCGCACGCAGGCCCCTAGCGCGGGGGAGAACACCATCAAGGACGAGAACTATTTCTTCGACTTCCGCCGTGGCTGGTTCCTGCAGGCCGAAGACTTTGCGCCGGTTCGCTACCGCAACGCGATGATGAACGCGGACGATCCCGAACGTCACGACGACAACATCGTCGAGATGCGCTGGCTTCTGCAGCGCGAGCTCGGCGGGTCGCTCGTGTTCTTCCACGAGGTCACGGTTCCGCCCGGAAAGGTGGAGGGGACTCACCGGCATATCGGCACCGAGGAGCTCTATTACATTATCTCGGGCGAAGGGCTTGCGTACATGGGCGAGAACGACGACCCGAATCTTTCGGGGTTTCCGACCGTCGAGCGTTCGATCTTCGGCATGGATCGCCGCCCGTGCAAGGAGCTGCCCGTGCGCGCCGGCAACGTGATTTTCACGAAGAGCGGCGGCATTCATGGCATCGTCAACCCGAGCAGCGAGCCGCTCAAGTTCGTCGCCTTCCTGTATCACACGACGTAGAACGCCGCGCGTCGAGGAAACGAAATGGACATCCTGCACTCGGACAGCGTCTTTCGCGTCGCGCCGGGCACTCAGCCGAACTACGACTCGAGCAATCCGCTTCTACGCATCATGGGGTTGATCGAACGGGTGGAGTTGGCTGCCGAGCGTGAGTTCTACGCGACCGAGCACTTGCAGTATCTGTTCCCGTTCGAATTTCTCGAGCTGTACGGCCCAAGCCCGCCGAATCAGGATCAGCTGGATGCTCGGCTGCAGGACGTCAAGACGGACTTCCAGAAACAGAACGTCCGCGATTTCCGCACAACGGATGCGCACCTCGTTCGCGGCCTCGTGACCGCCGGGAGCTGGACCGGGCCGTTCATCCGCCTGTCCTATCGCGGGGGCCCCGACTCGAAGCTCTCCGAAGCCTCGGCGCATAGGCTGGGTGCGTCGATCAAGGCGTGGGTCAAGATCAACGGCTCGGCTGCGTCCTCGCTACTCACTGTGCCATACAACGAGGCGAGCGACCGTTACGAGGTCGAGCTGTGGGGTTACCCGGGCTCGAATCTACAAAGCCTGCTGGACACGAAAGGCCAGGCGGCGATGGCGCGCGACGAGCTGCAAGTGCGAACGGACCTCGTCCGAGGCAGCACAAGCGACTTCCGCCGCGAGGACGTCAGCGACGCTTACATGGTCGATGTCGCGCCAGGCAACTCGATGCACCCGATTTTGCCGCTGCATGTCGAGGTCGCGTGGGCCGACGGCTCCGAGTCGTTTTGGGACTCCAAGGACGGCGCCAACTACCACTACGAGTTCAACATGATTCTACGCGGCTGGGAGCATTACCTCAGTGTGGGGATGAGCCCCAACCCGCACGGCGGCGTCAACTTCCTCGAGTACCGCAACCTGATGTCCAACTACGGCCGCTACGCGGGCCGCCCGGAGCTCGGCAGGCAAATCGAGCCGTGGATGTTCGACGCGTTCGGGCAGAAAGCCGCCCAGGTGCGTTGGGAAAACTTTATGGCCGTTGACTACATGGATCTGCACATCATGCGGCCTCACTGCGGCATCGGCCTTCATCGGCACCGGGATAACCAGGAGATTTTTCTAATGATGGAGGGCCGCGGCTTCATGGTCGTCGGCGACTGGTGCAAGATGCCAGAGCGTGAGCGCTGCTTCGAGGTGCGCACGCTGCGTCCCGGCCACATAGCAATGCTGAAGGGCGGCAACCTGCACGGCCTGATAAACGCGCTCGACGAAAACGCCTCCCTGTTCATGTTTGGCGGATACGACTGACAGGCGGCTGCGCGGCGTCGGGCGGGACTCGAAGATGTAGGAGCGTTGGCCGATGCGTAAGAACGGTTCGCTTGCTCTGCCGTCGTGCTTGTGGGTTGCGTCTATCTACTTCTTGGTCGCGCCGCTCGCGAATGGGTTCGGTCCGGATGGCTTGGGCGCGACGCTGGGCCCCGCCGGCGACTCGGTGACGTTTCGTGTCTACTCCGCTCGGGCCACCCGGCTCGAGGCCTGGATCTATGCGAGCCCGTTCGGCGAAACGGAGAAGGCGCAGCTCGTGCTGATTCCCGATCCGGAAGCGGGGATCTGGACCGCGAGCGTGTCCATCTCGGATCTTGAGTCTGCCGGGATTGGCGGAACGATCTATTACGGGTATCGAGCATGGGGCCCGAATTGGATTTACGATCCCGAGTGGCGCCCCGGCGCGGCTCTAGGCTTCGTCGCCGACGTGGATGACCAGGGCAACCGCTTTAATCCCAACAAACTGCTCCTCGACCCGTACGCGTTGGAGGTCAGCCACGACCTGCGTCGACCGGGCCAGCCGAGCGACGCGATAACCGAATCCGGCGCACGGCGCAATACCGATACGGGCGCGCACGCGCCGAAGGGCATTGTGCTCGCGCCCGAGCCCGCCGACACGACGAACCGACCTGCACGAGCCTTCAAAGACGAGATCATCTATGAGGTGCATGTGCGCGGGCTAACCTTGAACGACCCGAGCGTGCCGGCCGACCTTCGCGGTACTTACGCCGGCGCGGCACGGAAAGCTGCCTACCTGAAGGCCCTCGGAGTCACGGCCGTCGAGTTTTTGCCGGTTCAGGAATTCCAGAACGAGCACAACGATATCCAGCTTTCGACAAGCGGCGACAACTACTGGGGCTACGATCCAATCAACTACTTCGCGCCCGATCGTCGCTACGCTGCGGACGCCTCGCCCGGCGGACCCACGCGGGAATTCCAGGCGATGACGCGCGCCTTCCACGACGAAGGCATCAAGGTCTATATCGACGTCGTCTACAACCACACGGGTGAGGGCCCGTCGGCGAACAACGGTCAGCGCGCGCGTCTGCTATCGTTTCGTGGGCTTGATAACGCGGCCTACTATGAGCTCGCACCCGACCGCCGCTTCTACATTGACAACAACGGCGTGGGCCCGAACTTGAACACAGCGCATCCGCGCGTGCGCCAGCTCGTTATCGACTCGCTGAGCTACTGGAAGGACGTGCTCGGCGTCGACGGTTATCGCTTCGACCTCGCGTCCGTTCTCGGCAACGCGTGCCTCGAGGCGTGCTTCTACTTCAACAAGTTCGAGCCTCAAAACATCCTGAACCGCGCCGTCAGCGAGCTGCCTGCGCGCCCAGCCGACGGAGGCGAGGGCGTGGACTTGATCGCTGAGCCGTGGGCGATAGGCACCGGCACTTACCAAGTCGGCCAATTCCCGAGCGGCTGGGCTGAGTGGAACGACAAGTATCGCGATACCTTCCGCGTCGCACAGAATCGCCTCAGCGTGGCTCATGTTCCGCCCGCCGAGCTCGCGCGCCGCTTCGCCGGCTCCTCAGACCTCTATCAAGACGACGGCCGCAAGCCGTGGCATTCAGTGAATTTCATCGTGGCGCACGACGGCTACTCGCTGCGCGACTTGTACTCGTACAGTTCAAAGCAGAACCAGCAGCCGTGGCCGTTCGGCCCGTCGGATGGCGGCAGCGACAATAACATCGAATGGGACCACGGCGGCGACCCGGTCGCGCAACGGCAGGCCGCACGGACGGCGCTCGCGTTCCTGATGCTTTCTGCCGGCGTGCCGATGATCACGGGCGGCGACGAGATGTACCGCACGCAGTTCGGCAACAACAACCCGTACAACCTCGACTCGGACAAGAACTACCTCGACTGGTCGAACGCCGTCACGTTCGCGCAGTTTCATCGCTACGCCAAGAAGCTATTCGCGTTTCGCAACACGCATCCAGCGCTGCGAGTGGCGGACTACTTCACGGGCGCGGACGGTAATGGCAACGGACTCAAGGACATCACCTGGCTCATGAGCTCAGGCGCCGAGGCGGACGCCGCGTACCTCGACAACACCGATAATCATTTTCTCTCGTACCGCATCGATGGCACGGAGCTCGGCGACAGCGCGACCTCGATTTACGTGGCGTATAACGGCTGGTCGGAAGACGTGATCGCGACGCTGCCCGCGAATCTCCACGGTAGGCGCTGGTTTCGGGTCGCCGACACCGACGCGTGGATGGAAGACCGAGACAACATCGTCGAACCAGGTCAAGAGGAAGCGCTCGACGGGCCGACTTACGTAGTGAATCCGCGCTCCGTTCTGTTGCTTCTCGAAAAGTAGGGGCCTATCAACCCCATAAGTTCTCCGTCGACGCAGCTCAGTCGCATGCATCGCTGAAATGTTCCCGTTGACCGTCTCCGAGTAGCGTGATGACACGATGTCTGAACTGGGAGGACCATCATGAAGTACACGGTTCTGCGAGATCTTCACGTATCGTTAGCCGAGCCTTTTCTGCCCGGAACCGTACGAGGATTGGGAGCCCGCGGAGCTTCGTCCGGCGGTGCATCTCGTCTCGAGGCCATGCTCGGCGAGGTCGTGCTGGAGACGGCCGATCTCACCAAGAAGGAGGTTTTGGATATTTCGCGCGACCCGCGTGTGCGAGGGCTAGCGCCCGCCTTCCCTACACGCCTTATCGAGCCGTTGGATTCGACGGCTGCCGTCGACTCGACCTGGGGCATCGCTGCGGTGGGCGCCAGCGATACACGATTCACTGGGGCGGGAGTAAGAGTGGCAGTGCTCGACACCGGGATCGACCGCGACCACCCGGCATTCGCCGGCATGACGATCAGCGAGAAGGATTTCTCCGGAGCCGGCGACGGTGATCGTCAGGGTCACGGAACTCACTGCGCTGGAACGATATTCGGCCGTGACGCGGATGGACTTCGCATCGGTGTCGCTCCGGGTGTTCAGGAAGCGCTCATTGGGAAGGTTCTCGGCGATGACGGCTCGGGCGACTCGGATATGATCTTTCGCGGGATCCAGTGGGCGATCGACAACCGAGCCGACGTCATCTCCATGTCGCTCGGCTTCGATTTCCCGGGTTTGGTTCAGCGTCTGACGGAGAGTTTCGGCTGGCCGATCACCTCGGCAACCTCTTTTGCTCTGCAGGGCTACCGGGCCAACGTACGAATGTTCGACCAACTCATGGGCATCATTCAGACGCTGTTTTCCGGCGGGTTCAGCGAAGGCACGTTCGTTTGCGCCGCGGCTGGGAACGAGAACATGAGTTCCGAAAATTCGGATCTGGAAATTGCTGTCGCTCTGCCTGCCGCGGCCGAAGGTGTAGTATCGGTTGGGGCGCTACGGCAGGGCATCAACGGCTTGCAAGTAGCGGATTTTTCCAACACTTTCCCGCAGGTTTGCGCTCCTGGGGTAGATATTGTCTCGGCGCGTCCGGGCGGCGGATTGCGAAGCCTTTCCGGAACGAGTATGGCTACACCGCACGTTGCGGGCGTGTCGGCGCTCTGGTGGCAAGCGGTGCGCGAGACGTTTAACCGGCCGCGCGCATCGACGGTGCTGGCTCACCTGATCGCTTCTGCCACTAGACAAGATCTCGATTCGGCAGTCGATGAGGCCGATATCGGCGTAGGAATAGTTAGAGCGCCGCGCTAACGTCGTTCTAGCCGACGCACCAGCGCATTCTCGGCCGGTGCGTCGGGCGGTAAGTTCAGCGCGGGCGGTTCATCGAGCTGCCTTCTGGGCGGCTCGATCGTCGCGATCGGCGACCTGCGCGACCATGTACTCGACCGCCGCGATCACCTCCTCATCGGAGAGGTCGAGCCGCCCGCCCTTGCGCGGCATGATGCCCGTGCTGCCGGACAATCCGCGCAGCGCATGACCGATGAGCGTGTCCATGCCTTGGCCGATACGCGCGGCCCAGGCATTGGCGTCGCCGAGCGCCGGTGCACCGCCGATGCCGGGCGGGGAGTGACAGGCGATACAGACGTTGTTGTAGACCTGCGGGCCGGTCAGACGCGCGGGCGTCGAGCTCGGCGCGGCGGTTTTGGCGGCCAGCTGGTCGGAATCGGCCAGTGCGACCTGCCCGACGGTCATTCCGACGGCGAGCATGAAACTGGCGAGAAATTTGGGGTTTGGATCGCGCAAGACGCTGGTCCTGAACTTCGAGCGGTCCGATTATAGCGGATCGTGGCCGGACCGACGATCGAGCCGTGCCGCGGCTGCGGGCTCGCCGGGGCGGCCGGCCATATAAGAATTCTTAACGCCCAACTGCATGCTTCTGATATAAGCTCATCGCTCGCGCCGTTCTGACTCGCTCAAGTACGGGACTCCGAAAGCCGAGTGCCGGGAGGCTGATTTCATGCGAATACTCCATCGTCCGTTCTTTTCGTCATGGCTTATAGCGGCCGGTGTTGCCGTCAGCGGGGCTGCTGGCGCCCAAGCACAGGAGCATGCTCACGTCGAGGCCCAAGAGCAGGGCTACTCGGCCGTCAAAGGCGGACTGTGGTCCGATCCATCCACTTGGTCCGGTGGCGTACTGCCGGAGGCCGGCGACATCGTCACAATCGACGAGGGGATGGATATCGTCCTCGATGTGGATCCGCCGGCGCTGCACGGTTTGAATCTCAACGGCACGCTCAGCTTTGCCGACGATAAGGACGTCGAGCTCACCACCGAGTGGATTCTGCTGCGTGGGGAGCTGCATGCCGGGAGCGAAAACAATCCTCATACGCGCAACGCGACGATCACCCTGACCAACAACGTCCCCGACGAGAACGTCATGGGAATGGGTGACCGTGGGATCATGATTGTCGGCGGGGTGCTGAGCCTGCACGGTGATCGGGAGAACGCGTGGACCAAGCTGGCCGAAACTGCCGAGGCCGGCAGCACCAAGATCGAGGTTCTAGATGCCAGCGGCTGGCGAGTCGGTGACCAGATCGTCCTGGCTTCGACGGATTTCGATCCGAGGCAAGCGGAGACGCGCCACATCGCGGCCATCGACGGCAATACGCTGACGCTCGATCAGCCGCTCGAGTACATGCATTTCGGTGAGATCACGTTCGACGTCGACCAACGCGGTGAGGTCGGCTTGCTGACGCGCAATATCAAAGTTCGGGCTTCCGCCGACGCCGAAGAGACCTATGTCGGCGGGCATATCATGGCGATGGCGGGAAGCACGATGAATGTGTCCGGCGTCGAGTTGTACCGAATGGGGCAGCACCTGGAGCTCGCCCGCTACCCGATCCACTGGCATCTGAACGGCGACGTGACGGGGCAGTACATCAGAAACTCTGCGATTCACAACACCTACAACCGCTGCGTGACCATTCACGGCACGGATAATCTGCGTGTCGAAAACAACGTCACCTACAACACCGTCGGGCACTGCTTCTTCATGGAAGACGGCATCGAGCAGGGTAACCAGCTCGTTCGCAATCTCGGTATCCAAACCAAGTGCCATCCGACCATGGAGTGTGTGCCGACCAACCTCGGGATACCCTCCGACCCGGGTAGCTTCGCAGGCCAGAGATCCGAACATATCCTGATTCCTTCGGACAACACGGCCGCGACGTTCTGGATCACCAACCCGTCCAACGATTACATCGACAACGTAGCCGCAGGTTCCGACTCGACCGGCTTCTGGTTCTCGTTGCCGGAGCATCCGAACGGCGCGTTCGAGGGCACGGAGATCAGCGCGAACACCTGGCCGCGTCGAATGCCGCAAGGGGAGTTCAGGGGCAACGTCGCCCACTCGAACTTCGATGGCCTGATGTTCGACCGCAATTTCGCGGCCGATAACACTTTCGGTGTGACCGGCAGCTCGCATATCGCACGTGAGAACCCCGCTGATCCGAACAGCAAGTCGATTGAGTCGGTCATCGAGGATTTCACGGCCTACAAGAACCGCAATGGCGGCGTCTGGGCCCGCGGCGAGATGAAGGTATTCCGGAATCTGAAGCTCGCCGACAACGCTATCGGCTACACGTTTGCTTCCGGCTCGATCGGTCGTGACCCCTTCACGTCAAAGGTCATTGACTCGCTGTTCGTGGGTGAAACCGACAACATCGGTAACCCCAAAACGCCGGAGGAAATCGCGTACGGCCGCAGCTTGCCGAAAGCGATCGCGGATTTCCCGATTCGTGGCTACGAGTACTACGACTTCGTGCATACGATCGAGAACACCACCTTCGTGAATTACGAAGACAACGACACTCGCGAGGCAGGAGCGCTCTCGTATCTGCTCTATACCAGCTTTGGGATGAGCACCGAGAACGCCGCTAAAGGCCTGAAGTTCGTCAACGCCAAGCCGGTGCACTTCCCGGAGCGGTTGGAAAAGTGGGCTAACGACTTTGGGGGCAGTGGAGCGTATCTGACCGCGGCCATTCACGACTTGGACGGCTCAATCAGCGGTGTGCCGGATTCGTACATTGTCATCGACAACGGCATCGCGTCCGACGAAGAAGCCTGTGAGATCAAGCCAACATGGGGCGCTGCTGTGTGTCAGGGTGATTTCGGTCGCCTCAGTCTCGGCGGTGGTTTCGGATTCGGCGCTAACCGGGATGCTGAGCCGGTCATTCTCAGCCGTAACGGCCGGGATTTCGAGTTCCGGGGGCAAACCACGATCCGCAGCGGAGCCGAAGTTACGGTCAATACAAAAAGAGAATCCTTGCCGCTGTCCCTGAGCCAGATGGACGAGGGCTCCTGGGTAATCTTCGAGCTGCCCGGGTTCACCAAGGCCGCTGCGGGCGCAGAGCAAAGCAGCCTGGCTGCGCTGCGCGAGGCGAGTCACACCGCGTACTACGCCGACGGCGACACGCTTTGGGTCAAGCTCGTGGTCGATGTCGTAGAAGATGCCGGCAGTGCCGGCAGCCCTGGCAATTTCGGTGGAGTAGGAACCCGCATCGAAGTGCTCAGGTAAAATTCAATACCTGCGGACTGAACTAGAGCCCCCGGCGCAAGCCGGGGGCTCTACTGCTCATGAGCCGATCACCGCTCCGTCCTTACGGCTGATCGCGATTGTCGCGTCGCGAGGAATCGTGACGCCATCGAATGCTTCGGGAAAGCTCGTCTGCTCCGGGTTCCCATTTCCCGGATGCTGAACGTTGATGAACATCGTGCGGCGATCCGGCGTCACGGCAATCCCCGTCACCTCGCACCCGGGTACACCCTCGAACAGGCGTTTGATCTCGCCGCTCTCGGTATCGGCGACCAGCATCTGATCATTGAGCCCGTCCGCCTGGCCGCTGCCGTCGGTTTGGATGAACAAGCGGCCGTCGGGATCGGCCCAAAGCCCGTCCGGAGACGAGAACGATTCTTCCGTGCCGTGGGTCTCCTCGGCGATCAGGAAAATGTCCCACTCGAACTTGGTGCCGACGTGGTGGCGCTCATCGCGCCAGCGGATGATGTGGCCGTGCACATTCGGTGCGGTCGGATTCGCGGCGTCCGCCGCATTACGCTGGATATTATTGGTGAGCGAGCAATACACGTACTCGTCGGGGCCGACGGTGGTCCACTCGGGCCGATCCATCGGTGTCGCGCCGACCAGATCCGCGGCCCGTCGTGCGAACAGCAAGACTTCCGCCTCATCTTCAAACTCCTCGGCAAGCAAGGGGTTTTCTATCGTCAGCTCGAGCCATTCGCCGCTGCCGTCATCGTTGAATTTCGCGGCATAGAGCTTGCCGTGATCCAGCGGGCTGCGGCCCTCGTCGCGTAGGGCCTTCCAACTCTTCTCCGAGACGTACTTGTAGATGTACTCAAAACCTTCGTCGTCACCCATGTAACCGACAACGCGGTCGTCCTCTCCGACGGTAATGGCGCAGCCTTCGTGCCGGAAGCGCCCGAGCGCCGTGCGCTTGATCGGTTTCGCGTCCGGTGCGAGGGGGTCGATCTCGACGATCCAGCCGAAGCGATTGGGCTCGTTCACGTAGTCCGCGTCCATGAGATTGAAGCGCGAATCGAAACGGCTCCAGCCGTGGAAGGCGGTCCAGCGCGAGGTGAAACCGTAGCGTTCCTGGCGCGCGTTCGGCGTGAACCCTTCGCCGCCGAAGTAGAAGTGCACGTTTTCCTCGCACGTGAGGTAGGTGCCCCACGGCGTATGACCGTTGGCGCAGTTGTTCAGCGTGCCGGCGGGCGGATTGTTGGCCGGATTGCGCAGGAGCGGCGAATCGGCCGCAGGCCCGCTGAATTCGACCGGCGTGTTTGCGTGGATGCGCCGCGCGTACCGGCTGTCGACGTGCTGCCAGCCGCCGTCGTCCTTCACGAGCTCCACGACCGAGATGCCGTGTGCGCGCTGTGAGACGCGCACGTCGTCGAGGCTCTCAGGCGGGCGGCCGAGGATGTGGTTGTTCGTGCCGTATTCGTGGTTCAGCACGAGAAGGCCGCGCTCGCTGCTTTCGTCGAGAGGGAAGAACCACATGCCGTCGTGCCCAATGCCGACTTGCTTCTCCTGATCGGCGGCGCTCGGCGGCCAAGCGAAATCCGGGCCGGAGGAGGGATTGATCCGCTCTCCCCACGGAATGAGGATCTGCATCTGGTAGTCCGGAGCGATTCTCGGCGTCCTGCCGCCGCCGCCCGCGACCGGGAGCGGCTCGAAGTCCATCAGGCCGGGGCGAGCCTTGCCTCGCGGCTTCTCAGCGGCCGGCGATAGCACCGGAGAAGACGTGAGGAATGCCGCCGCGGCGGACGCGAGCCCGCCGCGTAGCACGTCGCGCCGAGTCCGGTACGACAATAAGACGTCCTCGAAGGGACGATTAGCTGATCTGTTACTTGTGCCGTCGTCGTGATTATTCATTGATCCTCCCCGCGATCCCGGTGCCTGGGCCAAGTCGGAAGTGTATACGCGACGGCTATGATGCGCTCCGCGACTTCTTCGTCATCTTCGAGTGATTCCCCCCATCTTCGAGGGATTCCCGAGAACAAGCGGCAAATGTGTGTGCGCGGCAGCAGCGCCAACCTAGGGGTAACCTAGGGATGATCGAATTGACACGCCTCCGACGCCTGCAGTACGGTCTTTTGTTGCGCTCACAGCGTTTATCCTGATAACGCTGACAGGGCAATGTCAGGGATGCCTGGTACGTCACGGCTTAGGCCACGGATGTTCGAGGTGGAGCATCGATGAAACACTCCGGCAGCATGCTTGCAATGTTTGTGGGCTTGGCGGCAAGTGGACTCTCGGTCGGCGCGCAATCTCAGGAGGGGCTGCAATCAAGCGGTCCCATCGAAGAGGTTCAAGTGACCGGGTCGAGGATTCAGCGCTCCGGCATGACGACTCCGACACCGGTCACGACGGTAACCGCCGAAGAGCTCTCGTACATGGCGCCGACGACTTTAATCGATGCGCTCGATCAGTTGCCGCAGTTTCTTGGCAACACTACACCGACCACAGTGAACACCTGGAGCGGAGACGCAGGCGCCAGTATTCTGAACCTGAGAGGGCTGGGTGCCAATCGCACCCTGACTCTGCTCAACAATCGCCGAATCGTCCCGTCGACGCGGCTTGGCACGACTGACGTAAACATTTTTCCCGAGGGCATCATTTCACGGGTCGAGACTGTCACCGGCGGCGCCTCCGCAGCGTATGGCTCGGATGCCGTGGCCGGTGTCGTGAACTTCATACTCGACACGGAATTTGAGGGTCTCGAGGTCAACCTGCAGGGCGGAGCAACAAGCCGCGGGCAGGGCGAAAACTACAAGATTTCGGCAGCCGGCGGCACGGCGATCGGCGAGCGTGCGCATGTCGTGGTAGCCGCCGACCACTATGAGCATGAGGGGATTCAAGACTGGGACGAGTACGGGTGGTATCGAGATTGGGGGATGCTCACTAATCCGGACTGGAGCGCTGGCGATCCTTCCGGAACACACCCTCAGCGGATCTACCTGCCAAATCTACGCACGCGCAGCTATACCTTCGGCGGGCTCGCGACGAGTGGAGTGCTTGCGGGCACCGAGTTTCTGCCGGGCGGAACCTACGCGCCATTTGTCGACGGAGCGATCGTCTCAGGAAGCGTGCAATCAGGCGGAAGCGGCGCCGATATGGCTCATCGCTACTGGCCGATGACCGCTAACGACCGCAGCAGCCTTTTCGCTCATTTGAAGTACGATCTGGGTAATCTCGAGTGGTTCATCCAGGGGGTCTACGGGCGCGGTCGCGTCGAGCGTGACAAGGGCCCGAACATGATGCATGGCGGATGGATCGGCACGATCTATGTCGATAACGCATATCTCGACGAGAGTCTTCGCCAACAGATGATCGATGCGGGCGAAGCCAGCTTCTCGTTTGCGCGTTCTGGCGGAAGCGACATCGGCGGCTCGATGCACGTGATGGAGAACGATACGTACTCGTTCACTACGGGCATCGAAGGCGACGTGGGCAACTGGCGAATGAATGCCTACTATCAGTATGGTTGGAACGATCAAGCGGTGGAGCTCAGAAACACCGTCCGGATCGACAGAATCTACCGCTCGCTGGATGCCGTCCGGCACCCGGATACCGGGGAGATTATCTGCCGTTCCACTCTGACTGTGCCGGATGACGGCTGCGTTCCCGGCAACTTCTTCGGAGAGGGCTCCGTTTCTCCCGCAGCGCGTGCCTACATCCAAGGCACTGAGGATCTGCAGCCGATCGGCGGATCGCTCGCGCTGCTGCAGAAGGTCGATCAGCGTTTCGCGGAAGTCGCGATCGACCGAGATCTGCTCGTCAACCGAGCAACGGGGCCGGTGTCGATCGCTCTCGGCGCCTCATATCGCAGCGACGCGTTCCGCCAAAAGAGCAGCATCTCTCCGAGCGTCGACACGGGCGGTCCTAACTGCTTTAGAGGGGCGGCCGAATCGGCCGCCGCCGGCTACTTGGGCGTCCCGCCCGCATATCGAGGCTGCGTGAGTCGGTTCGAACGGGCGAGTGCAAATGTCGTCGACGGCAGCTTCGACGTCCGAGAAGCTTTCATCGAAACGTTGATCCCGCTGATCTCTGGCGTCCGCGGTGCGGAGGCTCTCGATCTCAGCCTTGCTTGGCGATATGCGGACTACTCCGGCAGCGGAGGCGTGCAAGCTTGGAAAGGAGGTCTTGATTGGTCGGTGACCGAGGACGTGCGGCTGCGCGCAACGTGGTCCCGCGACGTGCGCGCGGGCTCCCTGTCAGAACGCTTCGATACGTCTGTCGCCGGCACGAACGTAACGGATCGATGGATGGCGGGCGAGCCGACTTATGCCGCGACGCAGATCTCGGGAGGCAATTCAAACGTCGATCCGGAAGAAGCCAACACGCGAGTTTTCGGGGTGGTTTACCAACCGTCCGCGATCCCCGGCCTCGGTGTCTCCGTCGATTACTTCGATGTAAAGGTCGATGGTGCGATCAATACGCTCGGAGTGGACCGCACGATCGACGGCTGCTTCGAGGACGATATTGCCACGCTATGCGATCGGATTACCCGCGGTGTGCCGAACCCGGATGATTCCCTAGGTCCTATCACTCTTGTGCTCAATACATTTCTGAATCTCGACGAGGCTCGCGTCCGAGGTTTCGATATCGAGACGTCGTATCGCAGGGCGTTGGCTCGAGGCAGCTTGGGGATTCGCGGTCTCATCAGTAACTTGCAGGAATCCTCGACGACTATCGATGGCGTGCTCGACGATCAGGCGCGGGAGATAGTTCGACCGCGATGGCGCGCGAATGTAGGCGCGACTTACAACACCGGGCCTTGGAGTGTCTACGTTCAACAAAACTACATCGGCTCGACCGTGCGCAATAACGACTGGGTGAGCGGAGTTGATATCTTTGATAATCGTGTCGGCTCCTTTACGTCAACAAATCTCCGCCTGGGCTATACGCTCGAGGCGACGGGCGGCGAATGGAGGATGTTCCTCAACGTAAGGAATCTGTTCGACCGAAAGCCCCCGCTAGCGCCGGGCGCCTTTGGGGACTTCTTCGGCTCGAGCTATACGAACGCTGCGACGTTCGACACGATAGGGCGGCAGTATACGGCCGGAGTGCGCTTCCTATTCTGAGCGGAGTTGACGTGCTGAGCGCGCGAGCCGCCACAGGGCCCCGCGGCACGCACAACCTTGGGGGGCACCACTCCGACCCGCTCGCGACTCCAGCCCGCTTCAGAAGCTCATATTGAAACTCACCTGATAGCGGCGCCCGAAGATGTCGTAGTCGTTATGCATGCTCTGCGCTGCGCCGTACGGGGAGGAGCTCGCGATGATTGGCGGATCGCGGTCGAGCAGATTCGTCACGTGCAGCGCGGCGCTCCACGCGGCTCCGTTGAAGGTATCGCCGGCATACGACAGGCGGAGGTTCGTGTAGCTTGCCGAAGGAATCGTGTTGTCGTCGACGTCCACACCCTCGCTCCAACGCAGATTGCGAATCGTGTCGGCGATGTAGCGCTGCTGCAGCTGTACGCCGAAGCGGCCGACGTTATAGCTCAACGTGGCGTTCGCCGTGAAATCGGGGGTGCCGAGCTGGCCGGCGACGTCCCACGGCGTCCCGCCGAGCGGTGTATCGGATCGCTCGAGCAGATAGCCGCCTAAAAAGCGCAGGCTGAGCGACTCGCTCCGATCGCTGAAAAGATTCGGCTCGGCGCGATACGACACCTCCATGTCGATCCCTTCGACCTTGGCTTCCTCGACGTTCAAGAAAACGTTGTAGATGGTCTCGATGCTGCCATCGACCGGGTTACGCACGATCTGGTTGCACAGCGATTGCACGCCGTTCAGCTCGCATTCGTCCACGATCCGCTGCGCGCCTAGCGTACCGACCGCGTCGTTGATCTTGATCTCATACCAGTCCGCTGACAGGCTGAGCCCGCTCGCCCACTGCGGCTCGTAGACTAGCCCGAAAACAGTGGTGTCAGCGATCTCGGGCCGCAGCTCGGGGTTGCCGCCCGCGACGACGACGGTCGTGAAGTTCGCGTTATCCATTCTCGGATCCACGATGCTGGCGCCGCCATTCTGTGCATCGAAGCGCTCCGAGAAGCTGGCTTCGCGTACGTCACGCGACTGCGTTAGACGGAACCGAAGCGCTTGCGCGACTTGAAAATCGATGCCGGCCTTCCAGCTCTCGATCCGGCCGATGCTCGAGTAGTCTGACGAACGATACGCGACGCTGCCGCCGAGATAACGGCCGCCAGAGGCCGACTCCCATATCGGCACGTTTCCTTCGGCGAACCATTCCCAGACATCGTACTTGCCGCTCGCGGTCGGAATGCTCGAGAACTGGTGCAACGTATTCAGTGCCGCGTAGTAGCGGATCGGCAAGCCGCGGATGCCTATCTCGGGCGCGTTCTGCGGCGGCCCGAGCGCATCGACCTCGACCGGCAGCGAGCGATCCGAGAAGCTCTGTTCGCGGTAGGTCAAGCCGCCCGCGAACGACACGGGCCCCGCGCCCCATCCTTCATGCACTTCGCCCGTCATGAGCACCTCGGCAAAGTCCTGTTTGACGATGCTTTCGCCGGTGAGAGGAGAGGTCATGTACTCCATGGCCGCACGGCTCATATTGCCGTCGCCCATCACGTTGAAGGGCACGCAGTCGCGGATCGTGTTGTCGAGCCCGACCGGCGACATCAGCGGACCGCCGAGGGACGATTCGAGCCCGAGGTGCTGGATCGACTCGAAGAGCTGCTGCTCGGTCGGATTATAGAGTTGCACGTTGCAGACGATTGCACCCGTTGCCGGGTCGCGTACCGCGTCCATCGCGAGGAACACGCGGTCGATGCGCACCTCGTCGTAGATGCCCGTGGTTTTCTCTGATTCGCCCGATTGCCATGACGCGCGCAAATCCCATCCGTTGGCGAATGCGACGTCGAGGCCGAGAGTCCAAGAGTACGTATCGAACGCGGCGCGATTCTCGGCGCCCTTACCGACGCCATTGTTCCAGGCGAATGCGCCGAGCTTGCTGAGCTGGAAGTGATCAATGCCGGCCTCGTCCATCGCGAGGCCAATCTCGTCAGGCAAGAACGCGTTGTCGCGGAATACCGTCGCGTGCTTTCCGTCGGCGAGATAGACCGTGCCTCGCTGATTGACGAAGTTCGACTCGGAGCGCCCCTGCAGGTACTGCGCGAAGATCGACATATTGTCCGTGAACGCATATTGCAGGCCGACGAATGCAGAGCGGCCGACGACTTCGCGGCCTGACGGGCCGCCGTCGAACGCCCAGTTGTGAGCTGTGGCCTCCGGACCGCCCGACATCGTCCACGTGCTCCCGGGCTCGTACGGCGACGCATAGTAGTCGCCTTGAATGAAGGGACGCGCGGCCGAGCCGTCTTCGAGGAAGGTATAGCCGTTGAAATCAAAGGGTATCAACGGAGTCGGGTTAGGCGAGCTTGCCTCCCGCGCCCAGATGATACCGGTCGGGCTCGAGTCGGTGGACGCGATCCAGGGCCGGGTCAGGCGTTGCGGGATACCGGCCGGCGCGCCGGGAGACCACTCGGGGTTCGTGACATGACCCCAGCGGCGAAACCAGCTCGTCTTCTCGGCGAGCCGCTCGGGGTCGCGCTGGATTTGCTCGATGTGCCGCGACTCGAACGAGCCGATCAGGTTCAGGCGCTCGCCGATCTGAGTGCCGCCTGCAATCGACACGTTCCAGCGCTCGCCGTCACCCCAGTCGGTGACGCCCGTTCCCGCATCGATCGTCAGCCCCTGAAACTCACGATCGAGGATGAAGTTGGTGACGCCGCCGAGCGCATCGGCGCCGTAGGCCGCGGACGCACCGCCGGTCACGACCTCGACGGAGCGAACCAGTGCGGTCGGAAACACATCGATGTTCGTTGAGCCCCGCTTATCTGCCGGCATCATCCGCGCGCCGTCGAGCAGGACGAGGGTGCGCTGGGCGCCGAGCGCGCGCATGTTCAGATAGCTGCCCCCGCTGGTGCCGCCGACGATGCTGCCTCCGGTGCCGCGCTGCGCCGTTGCGGTCTGGAAGAACTGCGGCAGCGCGTCGAGCTGCTCGGCGATTGTGCCGCCGGGCTCGAACGTCGAGAGCTCGTCAGGCGTAACGACAGTAACCGGAACGGGCGCGGCCATGCCATCGGTCTGGCGCACGCGCGTGCCGGTGACGGTGACTTCTTCCAGAGGCTGCTGCGCGACGGCCATACCGCCCGTGCCGAGCGCGGCGATGATCGCGCAGGACAGAAACGCGCGAGGCCCGAACGATGAATTCGACAAATCTGATTCCCCCACAGACGAATATCGCACTCCGCGCGTGCCGCAGCACGCAGCGCGAATTTGGCTGCGGAGTGTTTCAACCTACGAAATGCTTGTCAAACCGTACCATCCGGGTCGAATTTGTGTTGGCTACCGAAGTTGACAGTGACCGCTCGCGGCGCTACAGCTCTCCATGCGCGATCCGATCGCCTTGAAACGTGGCGAGCCAGAACCGTCCTTCATGCGTCAATACCGTCGAGGTGTTACTGAACGCGGGCGTCGCCGGAGTGTCGACGATGATCTCGTGGCTCATGGTGACGGGGTCGATCGCGACCGCGTAGGTGCCGCGCGGACACGTCGATAGCGTTTCGAGGTCGTGCCCCGGGCCGGGCTTGCCGCCGCACTCGGGCACGTCGTTCTTCATGCCGGCGGTCTGCAGCCGGCCCGCCTCATCGAAGTGCAGATTGTCGGGCGTGAACGGCAGCGGGTCGGTGGTCCTGAGCTGACGGGCGGGGCGGGTGTTCGAGAACGCAACCACCGTCTGGAACCCCGACGAGACGACATAGATCTCGTCGCCGTCAGGCGATACTTCGATGCCGTTGTTGCCCGGCAGCTCGGTGCCCTCGATCGGTGTGAATCCCGCGTCTCCTCCGGGCGACCATTCGAGCACGATGCCGGTCGGCCGCATCGCAACCGAGTCGGCGAACGTTCTGCCGGGCAGAATCAGCACGGTGGCGACAAGAGACCCATCGGCGAGCGACGCAACGCTATTCGCCGCGAGGCCGTCCGGCAAATGCACGCAGCCGATCCAGGTCAGCACGGGTTGGTCACCGGCGGCGTCGACATCGAAGACCTCAATCGACTCGCGCTCGCCATGCGCGACCGAGTAAAGCTTCGTGCGTCCAGTCGTGTCGGTACGGAGGTGTAAGCCGTGCGCATTGAACGTGGCGGCAGCGGGCGGTTCCGTGCATTCGGCGTACATTGGATCATGCGCAACGCGCGCCGAGGTGCTCGGATAGAGCACGCTCCACGTTCCGTCGTTGGCATCGAGGAGCACGAGTCCCGCGCCTTCGGTCATGGAGCTCGCGATGATCCAGTCCGTGCCCGGGACGAGCACGAGGTCTTCGGCATTTTGTGGGCCGCAGACGAAGTCGAGGCCGGCCGCGGAGGCACAGCTTTGGTCTTCGGGCTGCGCGTAGGCGGCGACCGATGCGGTGGCCAAGATCGAAAGAACTGCGAGTCTCGTCATGCCGGAATCCTCTACTGGGGAAGCATCACGAGCATTATTCATCAAGCGGCTCGGCTGAGCACGCGCTGCGCTTATATGTTACTGCGTACGCGGCCGGAACTCGTTATACGAAGGCATCGTATGCGGCGGAATCTAGACGCCGAGCACGACGAATCCTAGCTGGCGTGCTACTTGAGCCTGGCGAACATCGAAGGTTAAGAACGACAACACGTCGACGCCGACTCGCGTCGCAGCGCCAGCAGCTCCAGCGCACGCTTTCGGGCACGGACACGCGGAACCGCGACAGGCTCGGCGAGATCGCCGGGCTTCAGCCATCCCTCATTGATTCCGCGCGCGACGGCTTGCTCCTGCCGGATGCCTGTCAATATTGCCTTTGGGCGGCCGCGGTCCGTCACCCGAATGACTTCGCCTCGAGCGACGCGCTCCAGGTACTCGGAAAGACGCTGCTTGAGCTCACGAACTCCGACATCCATGTATCTACATTAAGACTCCCGTTAGACACGTCAAGCGGCGAGCCCGAGCCGGTGCATCGATCGCATCGGGCTACCGATGCATGGATCACCCGCGTTCTCCAGAGGTTTAGTGAATATCCAGCTCGCAACCTCTGTTCGCGCGAAGGCCACGAGCGGTAAGCCTTATACCGGATGCAATTGCACGATGTTGCCGTCCGGATCGCGGATGCGGAGGAGCTCGTTATTGCCGGCCATAGGCAATACCGTGCCGCCGAGCGCCGCGACGCCATCGCTGACGGTAACGGGGTCGAAGGGATCGACCTTGATGCCGAAGTGCGCGATGCCGGGCGCGTGGCCATATTCGTAACGCGACTGCTCGAGGTAAAGCCGTGTTTGCGATTCAGGAAACTCGAAATACGCGAGGCTCCGGTCCGGCGTCCACGAGGCTGTGCCGTACAGCACGCCATACCAGGCCAGCGCGCGTTCGAGATCGCGAACGCGCAATAACACGCTGTGCACGCCGTGCGGTGTCACCAGGCCCTGATGCCACGGCACGAGCTGCGAAGGCTCGGCCGCCGTCACCAGCGTGTCTGGCGCCGGCAGGAACTGAATCTCGATACCGTCGGGATCGGTGAACAGCGCGCCGAAACCGCGCGAGCCCGGAAACTCGCCGAAGCCGCCGGCGGCGAACTGTTCGTGCAGCCCTTCCATGATGGCTTCGCCGTCGCGGCGCCAGTCGTAGACCGACGTGCAGAAATGGCCGATATAGCTGCCTCGTCCGCTGGAGTCACCCACTGCGAGGTAGCCCACCTCGCGATTCTCGGGCAACGGAGCGAGCAGCACGAAGTAGCGGTACGCGCCTCGGAAGGCCTGCGCGTGCAATTCGGTGTTGAGCAGACCCATGTAGAATTTCGTCGTCGCCTCCACGTCGGGCACCATCACGTCGAGATGGTCGAGGCCCGGTGTGCGCAGCGGCAGCACGGCATCCTGTCCCCATACGAGAGGCGGCAGCGGCGCGGCAAGCGCGGCCATGCCCCACAGTAGACTTCGGCGTTTGATGTGCATCGCGGTTCTCCCTTTAGTCATCAGCATGATCGCGGGCTCAGGCCGCGTCGCGTCCCGCCGTAGCCACCGACCGCTCGTACGGCGCCGCGCTCGGCGCCGCCAGCGGCGCGTTGATGAACTGCTCGTGCGCCGCCACGTCGACTCCCTCGACGTAAAGATCGCGTGCGATCGCGGCGACCAGCCGCGGCTGGTCGACCACGCTCGGCACGTCGCCGACCGGAATGCCGAAGCTCAACGCGCCGGCGAGATTGAAGCAGTGGATGTTGCGAAGGAAGTCGGCGCCGTTGTCTGCGCGCGGCAAGAACTCGAACGCCGGCCCCAAGTACGGATGCGCCGCGCCCGCCGCGTTCTCCTCGCCGGCAAGCGGCCGATACCTATCCCGCCACAGCGCGACGTGCTCGTGGATACGCACGAGCTCGGGCTGAGCCGCCAGGTCGATGCGGTAGCCGGTGGCCGCAATCAGGTAGTCGAAGCGGAAGCTGCGGCTGCTGGTGCGGCCAGTTACTTGACCGTTGCCGGCGAGCGCGAGGTCGTCGAGTGAGCTGTCCAGATGGATGTGAAAGCCATTGAATGGCACTACGCGCTCCAGTGAGTCGAACGGCACGGACGCGACGCGTCGCTCGCCGAGCAGGAAGTTGCGCCAGCGAACGACATCGGGCAATTCGTAGCTCAGCTCGAGCCAGTTGCCATAGCCGCGATCGAGCGGCGCGGCGGGCTGCGGCCGCGGCGGCCCGCCTTGATAGTCGATGTACGAGCGGCGGCTGAAGAGATGGACCTCGCGTGCGCCGCTCTCGAGTGCGACGGCGGCGGCGTCGAAGGCGTTTGATCCCGCGCCGATGATGCCCACGATTTTTCCGTCCACCGACGCCGCAGGAATCGCGCCTGTCGTATGCGTCCAAACGCTCGTCGGCAGTGTGCGTAGCGTGTCGGGGACGTTCGGTCCGCCTGCGCCCGCGTAGCCGTTCGCGAGCACGAGCTTGCGCGTCGTGGCGATGCGCCGCACGCCGTCGGTCTCGAGGTGCAGGCGCAGCAGGTCCTGTTGTGGCTCGATCTCGACGAGCCGCGTACCGTGACGCACCGTTGTGCCGGTGACCTGCTGGAACCAGTCGAGATAGTCGGCCCAGGCCAAGCGCGGAATGCGATCGAGCGCGTCGAAAGCGGCGCTGCCACCGTTCAATGTTTCGTACCACGCACGAAAGCTGAGCGCCGGGTTGCCGAGCTCCAGACCCGCCATCGTCTTCGGCGTGCGTAGCTGATGCATGCGCGCGATCGTGCGCCAGATTCCTGCTTGGCCCGGCGCCGCTTGGTCGATGACCTCGACGCCGCCCACGCCTTTACGCTTGAGCTGATACGCGATCGAAATGCCGCTCTGGCCGCCGCCGACGATGACGACGTTATGGTCTGCGCCGGCGCGGGCGCGCACCCAGTTCCCCGGATCCGGCCCGAGCCAACGGTGCGCGTCGCGCGTTTGCGCATCGAGGCGTTCAGCTGCGCTCCCGCCGCTCTCGAAGGCCGCGCGCTGCGCCGACGACTGTGCCGATGCCGTGGAAACGCCGAGGCTGCCCACGGCCGCGGCGGCGGCGCCGCGAAAAAATCCGCGCCGGTCCAGCCGGTTGAGCGCGTCGCTGCTTGCTTGCTTCTTTTCGGTCATGTTCTCTCTCGGTGGTCGCCGACACGCCGGCGACTAGGGCGTTGATAAAGTGGGTTCGCTGGCAGTGTTTGCTCGGCCCATTCGGTTAAGCTCAAATAACGCACGCACGATTGCAACGTCGATCGGTGTGTCATGTGGGCGAAGCAGAGGAGTGCGAGTGAACGCTGATCGAAGACGATTGCTGACCGGCCTCGCGGCGGGGGCGGCTGTGCTGCCGTGGTGGCCGAAGGCGGGTGGGGCGCAGCAGTCGGCGCCGGTCGAGCGCGACTGGTCCGGCAACACGCCGCTGCGCTATCCCGACCCGGACGTCGTCGTGCTCGACCCGCGCTTCAGGCGCTACGTGCCGTTCAACACACCGCTGCAGCGCCTCCACACCGGTACGTTGTGGGCGGAGGGGCCGGCGTGGAACGGCGTCGGCCGCTACCTCGTCTGGAGCGATATTCCGAGCGACACGCAGCTGCGCTTCATCGACGACGATAGCCGTGTGACGACGTTCCGCTCGCCGTCCGGTTACAGCAACGGCAATACGTTCGATTACAGCGGTCGGCAGATCTCCTGCGAGCACGGCGGGCGCCGCGTCGTGCGTTACGAGGCGGACGGTTCCGTCACCGTGCTGGCCGCGAGCTACAACGGCCGCCGGCTCAATTCGCCGAATGATGTCGTCGTCCACCCAGACGGCAGCATCTGGTTCACCGATCCGATCTACGGTATCGGCGGCAACTACGAAGGCTTCGCGGCAGAGTCGGAAATCGATACGGCCGTGTACCGCATCGATGGCGATTCGGGCGAGATCGAGCTGGTCACCGACGAAGTCGTGCAGCCGAACGGGTTGTGCTTTTCGCCGGATTACTCGCGGCTCTACGTCGCGGACACCGGTGCTCGCGAGACGATAGTGTGGGACGTTGCCGGCTCGAGCCTTCGCAACGCACGGCAGTTCGTCCGTCTCGAGCAGCCCGGCGGCGGGCCGGCGTCGGCTGACGGTATTCGCTGCGATGTCGACGGCAACATATGGGCGGGCGCGAGCCCCGGCGTTCAGGTGATCGCTGCGAACGGTACGCCGATCGGAGCGATTCGGCTGCCCGAGATCTGCGCGAACGTCGCCTTCGGCGGCGCTCGACGCAACCGGCTGTTTATGACGGCCAGCCAATCGCTGTACTCGCTTTATGTTGGAGTCGCCGGCGCACACATCTGCTAGCAGGCTGTTGAAGAAACTCTGGCGGCGCGCCTACTCCTCGAGGCCTTCGATCGGGGCGACTCCGGCGGGGAGGCCGGGAGCGGGTGCGCCGCCGAGCGCTTGGCGCGCGCCGGCCCGTAGCAATGCCGTCTCGGGAGGGCCTTGGAAAAACGTATAGCCGTCGCGGGTATCCTTCCAAGCCGATGGCCCTGCCAGGTACTTGCCGGCCGCAAGCGTCGCATCCTTGATTCGCGTAATGACCGCCTCGTATGCCGGGTCGCCTTGGCGGAGGCCGGTAAAGCTGCTGAGGTCCGAGCTGGCCGCGAAGATGACGTCGACGTGCTCAAGGGCGGCAATCTCATCAACGATCTCGACGCCCTCCGGGTTCTCGATCATTGCGACGATCATTATGTTGTCGTTGGCCTGCTGGCGGTAATCGCGTCCCCACAGCGTGCCGTACTGTCCGCCGCCCTGGCTGCGCTTGCCGAGCGGCGGATACATCGAAAAAGTGATCGCGTTCTGGATTTTCTCGATGGTATCGACCATCGGGACGATCACGCCGAGCGCGCCGATATCGACGGCCTTCTGGATATCGCCTTCAGTGGCGTCAGGCACGCGAATGAACGGGATCGCCGGGCCCGGGCACGCCCGAATCATCGTCGCGACTTCCGAATACGTCAGCGGGCTATGCTGCATCTCGATCCACAGGAAGTCGAAGCCGGCGCTCGCCATCGCGCAGTAGACACTGACGTCCGGCGAGCTCACGGTTCCGCCGACGACCTGCTCGCCCGCCGCGAGCTTCGCCTTGACCGTGTTGAAGTGCTTTTGAGCTAGGACGGAGGTCGAGAAAGTCATCGCAGCTATGACGGTAAGCGCTTCGAACAATCTCGTTGCAGCCGATCTATTCGTTCTCATTGTCGATGGCCTTCGAGTGTGGAAGGATTGTCCGGCATCGTACCATGCCAATGCGCGTCGACTCGGTTCGGCCATCGTCGGACGATACGGCGGAGGAGAGAATAAGAAATGCTTATACGTAGTATGGCTGCCGCCCTCCTGGTCGCGGCGGCGAGCGCCGAGGCTCAGAATGCAAACGTCGACGCACACATCGCGGCTGCGCGCGCCGCAGCCGGCGAGCACGCCGGTATGGTGGACCGGCTGTGCCCGCGAGAACCGGCCGCGGCGGCGCGGGGGCAGGCCCGGCCTCCGCAGCGCGGCGCGCCTTCGCGCGACGAGTGGTACAAGGAGCCGATGCAAGTGTTCGACAACCTTTACTACGTCGGCATGACCGAGTTCTCGACATGGGCCGTCACGACCAGCGACGGTATCATCGTCATCGATCCGGTCTTCGACTATTCAGTCGAAGCCGCCGTCGTCGAGGGCTTGCGCAAGCTCGGCCTTGATCCCGCGGACATTCGTTACGTGCTCGTCAGCCATGGTCACGGTGACCATGCCGGCGGTGCGAAGTTTCTGCAGGAAACGTTTGGCGCGCGGGTGCTGCTCGGGGCGGCCGACTGGGACATGCTTGATGAGAGCAATCCGAGCTGGAAGCCCAGGCGGGATATCGAGGTCGTGGACGGGCAGGAGCTGACGCTTGGCGATACCACGCTCGAGCTGTACCTCACGCCGGGCCACACGTATGGCACCGTGTCGACGCTGATCCCGGTTCGGGACGGCGACGAGACGCATCTTGCGGCCCTTTGGGGCGGCACCTTGTTCAACTTCGGCCCGGACGCCGAGCGGTTTACCGCGTACGCCGAGTCCGCCGAGCGTTTTCGCGAGGTTGTCGGGCGCGAGGCCGTCGACGTGCTGCTCTCGAATCACACCGATTACGACGGCAGCAAGGAGAAGATGCCGGCGCTTGCCGAGCGTGGGCCCGGTGAGCCGCATCCGTATGTCGTCGGCACGGACTCGGTCGAGCGATATCTGACCGTTGCGCACGAGTGCGCCCTCGCTGCGTTGGCGACGCTCGAGTGACACTGTAAGGCCAGTCGTGAGCTTCGATGCTGCCGCGCCCGCCCGCTCGTTTGCGGTGCTTGGTGCGGCCTGCTTGGCGATGACGATCACTGACGCCGGCAGCCAAGCTACGGCGGCGCCTTCGGTATTGAACGGCGCCTACACGGAGGAGCAAGCGCTGCGCGGTCAGGCGCTTTACTATGCGCAATGCCTTTCTTGCCACGGTGAAGACATGGCCGGGCTCGATCAGGCGCCGCCGCTCGCTGGGCCTCAGTTCACCGCCGTCTGGGACGGCGAAACCCTGTGGGCGCTTGCCGCGCGCATCGACGCGATGCCGCCGAGCCAACCCGGAAAGCTGTCGCGGCAAGATACCGTATCAATATTGGCGTATATGCTGTGGTTCAACGGTTTGCCGATGGGCGAAGCGCCGCTCAGCACCGAGCGGAGCGTTTTGGTGGAGATGCCGTTCTACGCGCCGCGGCTGCCCGGCGGATGAAGCGCTGCTATATAAGGAGAGCTTGCTTGAGAGCGATTCGAACGTTTCTAAGCACACTTGCGCTCGGCGCAAGCGCCTTGATGATGACGGCCGCTGCGCGAGCTCAGCTCGCCGATGCCGCAGCCGAGTGGCCCAGTTACGGCGGCAACCTCGCGAGCCACCGATATTCGCCTCTCGAGCAGATCAACGCCGACAACTTCAAGGATCTCGAAATCGCGTGGCGTTTGCGCACCGACTTCCTCGGCCCGCGCCCGGATACGCTCTATTCGGCCACTCCGCTCTACGTGAACGGCGTGCTGTACACGACAGCCGGGCAACGCCGTGCGGTGGTCGCACTCGATCCTGCCACCGGCGAGATGATCTGGATGCACCGCGAGGACGAAGGCGCTCGCGGAGCAGCAGCCGTTCGCCAGGGCGCGGGTCGAGGCGTGTCGTACTGGACGAGCGCGGACGGCTCCGATGAACGCATCGTCTACGTGACGCCCGGCTACCGGATGCTCGCGCTCGACGCGAAGACAGGCCTTCCGGTCGAGTCCTTCGGTGATTCAGGTGTCGTCGATCTCAAGCTCGACTTCGACCAGGAAATCGATCCGATCGACTCCAATGTGGGGCTCAATGCGACGCCGTTGATCGTCAACGATGTGATTGTCGTCGGCGCCGCTCACCGGCCCGCCGGAAGCATGGAGTCGACTTGGGACGTGCGCGGCTATGTGCGGGGCTACGACATTCACACCGGCGAGCGGCTGTGGACGTTCCACACGATCCCGCATCCGGGCGAGCTCGGCTACGAAAGCTGGGAGGACGCTTCCGCCGATCGTAACGGCAACACCGGCGTATGGGCGCAGATGAGCGCCGATCCGGATCTCGGGCTGGTCTATTTGCCTGTCGAGATGCCGACCGCCGACTACAACGGTTTCAACCGTCCGGGCGACGGCCTGTTCGGCGAGTCGCTCGTCGCTGTCGACGTGCTGACCGGCGAGCGGCGTTGGCACTATCAAACCGTCCATCACGGCCTTTGGGATTACGACTTGCCGTGCGCGCCGATCCTGTTCGACATGCAGATAGACGGGCGGACGATCAAGGCGCTTGCGCAACCGACGAAAACCGCTTTCCTGTTCGTGCTGAATCGCGAGACGGGCGAGGCGATCTGGCCGATCGAGGAGCGTCCGGTGCCGCAGTCGGAGTCGCCGTACGAGAAGACGAGCGCGACGCAGCCGTTCCCGACGTGGCCCGAGCCGTTCGATCGACAGGGCATCTCGCTTGACGATCTGAATGATCTGACGCCCGAGCTGCGGGCGGAGGCGGAGCAGTTGGTCCAGGCGTATCGCCTCGGGCCGATGTTCACGCCGCCGGCCGTCGATGCGGCTGACGGGCCGGCCGCGACGCTCATGCTGCCGGCGGACGTCGGCGGTGCGAACTGGCCGGGCGGCGCGTTCGATCCAGAAACCAACCGCCTATACATTCACTCACACACGGCCGTCTTCACCTTACGGAACATTCCGGCGGATCTCACACCATTCGATCCGGGCCCGGCCGCAAGAACGGCTTCGTCCGCGGATAGTCGCGCCGCCGTTGCCCCGCCTGGGCTCAGCGGGCCCGGGCTCGGCGCGGGCGGCTTCGGGCCACCCGGAGGTCCCGCTCTCGGCGCCCGCCGAGTCGGCACGTTCCTGCAAGGCACGATCCCATTGATCAAGCCGCCCTACGATCGGATTACCGCCTACGACATGAACAGCGGCGAGATGCTTTGGCAGAAGGCGCACGGCACGACGCCCGACAATATCCGCGACAATCCTGCACTGGCGGGCGTCGAGGCGTCTCGGCTCGGCGCTTACGGCCGTATCTTCATTGGAGTTTTGACGACCAAAACGCTGCTGATCGCCGGGGAGGGCAGCGTGCATACCAATGACGCAGGTAAGACCGTCGCGTTGTTGCGTGCATATGACAAAGCCACCGGAGCGGATGTCGACGGGCGGGTGGAGATGCCAGCCAGGCAAACCGGCTCCCCAATGACGTATATGCACGAGGGCAAGCAGTACATCGTGCTGGCGATAAGCCACGCCGGCGCAGAGGCCGGCGGCGAGCTCATCGCCTACGCTTTGCCGTAGTCGCTATCGAAGTCGCTCGGCGGACGCGGCTGTTCGCCGACAGACCCCGGATCGGCCAGCATCGATCCGGGCAGCAACCGCCGTATCGTGTGTGAGCGATGCGTCGAGCTCACGACGAGGGCACCAGTCAGGCAGAGTGCGACGAACGAACGAGACTCTGAAACGCCCGCAAGCTCTAGCCCGACGCCAACGGCCGAGAGCAATAACGCAAGTGCCGCGAGCAGAAGGCACGTGCTCGGCACGTTGAATCCGGCGCGCAGCAGCAGGTGATGCAGGTGCTCTTTGTCGCCCCTGAACGGCGATTGGCCCCGGATGCTTCGCCGCACGATGCTCCAGATAATGTCATAAAGCGGCAGCGCGACGAGCCAAAGCACCGTGACCGGGGCGACCGGCGGCGCCGGCTGCTGGGAGAGCAGAATCCCTACGCAGACCACCGCGAAGCCGAGCAATGTGCTGCCTGAATCGCCCATGAAGCAGCGGACACGGCGGTTGAAGGTTATCGGCAGGTTCGAAAGCAAGAACGCGGCCACGGCGCCGGCGATCACGAGTCCGAGGAGCGCTGGGATCATTTCGCCCGTTCCGAGCGCGAGCGCCGTCATGCCGATCAGCGACACGATCGCCACGGCGCCGGCCAATCCGTCCACTCCATCAAGCATGTTGAACGCGTTGATCGCGGCCATGATGGTGAGCACCGTGAAGACGTGGGCCCATAGCCCGGGCAGTATGACCGGGCCGTTGCCGAAAAGATCGCCAAGGGTGCCGATGACAGTATTGGACCCCATTACGAACAGCGCCGCGGCCGCAGCGTGAGCGCAGAGGCGTGCCCATGGTGAAAGCCCAAAGCGATCGTCGATCAGTCCGACCGCGACAAGTAGCGCGCATGCCGAGAGAAACGACGCGCTCGTGCCGCTCGGAAGAGGAACAAGCTCCGTGCCCAGCACGATCCCGAGGAGCATTGCAAGACCGCCGACCAGCGGAATAGCGCCCTCATGGAGCTTCCTCGCTTCCGGCCGGTCGATGAGGTCGAGTGCTATCGCTATGGGTCGCAACGCCACCGTGGCAAGAAGACAGATCGAAAAGCTGGCCAGTGCCGGCCAAAGTCCCTGCACGTGCTCCCCTTAAGCTCGATGCACCGACTGCCAACTCCGGCTTACAAACTCATGGCAAGCACGAAGGAAGTAACGGATGGATAGCGAGGCTATACAGCGTTACGTAATCTACGGCAACTCGCCGCGCCTAGGTATGCCTTGAGTCACAGATTGCTCGTATGGGCTCCAGCCCTGCCCTGCAGGCGACGCGCCGGTCATGAGTGACACCAGGCGACGCATCGCGGCTTCGAGGGGAGCGTGGCAATCGGCGAGAGAGAGCGGAGTGTCGCGCCCGGCGGCAGCCAATGCAGCGCGGACCGTGGAGTCGAAATCGTCGCCGCGGTAGCAGTGGACGCCCAAGGGAACGAATTTCAAAAACGCGCCGATTCGACTTGCGACTACAGGGCGACCGCAAAGCTTCGCTTCGACGATCCAGCGTCCGAACCCTTCAGCTTTGGAGTGTACCCAGACTACGTCACTCGATTGGTACTCCGCGATCAGCTCACGTAACGTCAGGCGAGGGAGCACGACTATGCGTTCGCGTTGGTCAGTCGGCCAAGCCGACACGCGACGCATTGCAAGATGAGCGTCGTCTCCGAACCCAACGATACGGATCTCGGCGTCACGAAGCACCGGACTGCGGCGCACCATTCTGATCGCGCCAGCATAATCCTTGTTCGAGCCGATGCCGCTGCACAGCAGAATTCGAGCGCGGCCGGTCCTTCCCGGCGAACACGTCGCTGGCGCCGTCAAAGCACGTTCAAACGAGTAGAATGCGTTCGGCCATAGCTCGAGCGGGCAACAACGAAAAGAGCGGAGTCGCTGCAGCCGCTGGAAGGTATGTGCCGACGCGGCGCAGACCGGGCGGCGGAGCGCTGTGTGGGCTGCCTGGGTGATGCGAACATAACGTGCGGCCAGCGTGGCATTTCTTCGTCGGTTCGGAATGAGATCATGAACGATCACGACCGAGCGGCCGAGCAGAGCATCGACCACACCCGCTGAGTTGTAACAGTAGACGGTAAACGAACATCGGCTGGCGATACGCATGAGCGGAGCGATGATCTGCTCCGCCAGCACGAAGAGCAGGTTCCTGATGTAGCGCGGAGCGGCGACCAACGAGCGCGGGCAACGCAGTTCAACCGGCTGGAAACCGAGGCGCCGCATACATTCCACGACATCTTGCGCGTAATGCGGAATGCCGCGGTCCAGCACCCCGCCGAAGAAGTTGAACACCAGGATTCGAGGTGGCGACGCGGAGGCGCTAGTTCGCATTGACGCTTGCCAGGCGTGCCAGTCGACCACTGACCGGTAAGACTTTACGGTAGAGCCGCAGCATCGCTAAACGCCGCTGAGCAGCCCGGGCGTCTCCGCCGCCACGCGACTATTCTTCTTCGCGAGGACTCGGTCATACACTTCTTCGAGTCGGCGGGTATACGCCTGCTTGGAGAACAACGAAGCACGCGCCACGCCCTTTGCGGCCAGGTCGCCGCGTAGCTCGTCATTTTGCGCGAGGGCAGCAATTCCCTCTGCGATTTCGCGCGTATCGTAAGGATTGACGAGGAGAGCGGCGTCACCGGCGACCTCTGCCAGCGCACCCGTTGATGACGTCAGGACGGGCGTGCCGAGCTTCATCGCCTCGAGCACAGGCAAGCCGAAGCCTTCGTAAAGGGATGGAAAGACCACGGCTCGGGCGCCCCGAATGAGACTGACTAGTAACGGGAAAGGAGCGTAGTCGACATGAAATACGCGTCTGCGGCGGTAGGTGAGGGAGCCGAGCTGTTCCAGATACGATGTTGATTCGTCGTTCAACAGCCTGAGCTCCTGCTCGGACTTCCAGGCCCGCTTGCCAACGATCACCAGTGGAATCTCGACTCCGGATGCCAGGTAACCTTCGATCAACCGCCCCACGTTCTTCTTCGGCTCTATAGCGCCGAAGAAGAGCAGATATCCTTTGTACTTCAGGTTGAACGTTCCCTCGACCTCCCGCTGAACCAGGTCGTTCGACTTGGAAGCGTATTTTTCCGGTATTTCTACCGACTGGTAGGTGTTGGTGACTTGGTGCTCTTTCACGCCGAGCAGATTGATGATGTCCCGCCTCGATGTTTCCGAGACGGTGATGATGTGGTCCGCCTTGCGGGCTAGGGTTTGCATGAGCCGGAAGTAGTGGCGCTTACGGTCCAAGGTTGTATAGGGCAGCCGTAGAGGGACGAGATCGTGCAGCGTATAGATATTCTTCGTGCCGGGCACGAACATGGGCAGCGGATAGGTCCAATGAGCGATGTCGGGCTTGACTCCGTTCAGCTTGACCCGAAGTCGCATTGGAGACAGGAACCGACTCAGATAGAAATGTCTGTCTGCGCGCCCGAACACATCGGCGTAGTTCCAAATGGTGTCGAAGTAGGGCATGCGCGATTGATAGGTTGTGTAGATGACGTTTCCGGTCACCGGCACCGGCTTGGCTGTAACCCCCATCCCGAGGCGAGCGATGTCTGCGCCACGGCGGAGTTGCACGAGCCAGTTCGGTGAAGGTGGTTCCGCCGGATCGAAGAACGCGACTTCTTTGAGTAAGCGGTTCTTGCTCGGCATCGACCGGTTGTAGAGGACATTGACTCGATAGCCCAAGTCCCTCGCGCAGTAGCTGAGGTTTCTCGCGTACGTGGCGACGCCTGTACCGTGTTCTAAGCCCAGGTTGAAGCCATCGATGAGGATGTTTTTTGGGTTCATGACCGTCCTGGCGTGTAAGTGCGATCGCGCGGTGTCGGGCAAGCGCGAAGCTCTATGGGGCGGATCGAAAGCCGACCGTCAGTTCGTCGGCTGTAACAGCGGCCTAGAACTGTAGATTCGTCAGTTTCTCGCGACGCTGAATCGCATTCGACAAAGGATCGTAAGCCAGCGGGAGCGGGAAGGCACTTAGGAGCGGCTCCGCGTCGTAATCAAAGGGCTCCCACGTTTCGTCGATCGCTCTGATAACGGCCTCCCAGTCCGTGCGTTCGTTGCGTCGTTGGTTGTACATGTGGAAATGGTTGCAACGGCCGCCTTTGTAGAACTCCCAGATGCGCGGATCGGTGCTGCAATCCCGGAGGAGATCGATCCGCAGCACGCCGTTCTTGCGGCCGGGCACGTAGCGGAAGTTCATCGACGGAATTCCATACGCCTCCGCGATGACTACTCCGTGGAAGCTTTGTGAAAGGATGCGTTTGCATGACCGGAGCAGGTTCACCTTCTCGACCAAACCTCCCCAGGTGGGCTCGTGCCACGTGTTGAAGACCGCAATGTGCGTGTCCGGCTCGTCGACGATACATCGGAGCGATTCCGGGCGCGGCGGCGCGGCAGGATGGTGGCCGGCGATGTCTTGGATGTGCGGTATGACCCCGAGCTCATACTTTCGCTCGACCGGATCGGGCAGCATCGAAGGTAAGAACCAGACCGGATCTCCATAGATGCTCGGGGCTGAGACGCCGTGGTCTCTAAGATGCTTCGCGCTGATCGGACCACGCACCGCTCGTACGTCGTAGCGGGTTCGTGGCACATTCAGCGCCAAGTGCGGTCCGCGAGCGGATACGCCGGATCCCCACATTACGGCGAGCCCGTGTGTGATGGCGTGCCCGATGCTGCCGACGGCGACCAGCTTGGAAGTCGGCGCATCGAAATGGGTATGACATACGGCGCGATCGGCCAGTCCAGCGACGATTGCAGCGCTCAGCGAGTCGCCCATATTTGCGTAGCCGTCGGTATGCTGAGATGACGCGGCCCAGCAGAGGGGTACGGTATCGTCGTCGAGGAAACTGATCGAATCACTCATCTCACGGGTCCTGCACGTTGAGTCCGGCCAAGGACGGCTTGGGTTCGCATTACAATTCAAAACCGAAGTTCTTTGATCGGCGCAAGAGGCGAGACGCGCTCATAGAGAGGGTTGTATGCGAGCGGCAGCGGGAAGGCTTCTATCAATGGCGCCGCGTCGTACTCGAAAGGCTGCCAAAGGCGATCTATCGCTCGAATCACATCCTCCCAATCGGTATGAGCGGTGCGGCGCTGGTTGTAGGTCCAAAAGGACTCTCGACCACCGCCTTTGTAGAGCTCCCATACGCGAGGATCCGTTCGACACTCGCTAGCGAGATTGACTCGGACGGGGCCGGCGTCTTCACCAGGCAGGGCGCGAAGGTTGAGGGCTGGGATCCCGTAGGCTTCGGCGATCACGAGGCCGTGAAAGCTCTGCGATACGATTCGTTTGCACGAGCGTATCAGCCGCAGCTTGGCCAGCAAGCCGCTCCAAGTCGGGTGATGCCAAGTATTGATGACTGCGATAGAGCTTGCATCGCGCGCGCCGACGAACCAACGTAATGAGTCCGGCTTCGGGGGCGACTTCGGGTGCGGACTTGCAACATCGTGGATGTGCGGGATGATGCCCAGCTCATATTCCTGCTCTACGGGCTCGTCAACGATCGATGGAAGAATCCATGCGGGGTCACCGTAGACGTCCGGCACTTTCAAGCCGAAATCTCGATAGTGCTGCGCGCTGATCGGGCCTCGAACCGCGTGGATGTCATAGCTCGTGCACCGTATGTTGCGCGGCAGAATACCGGCACGGATCGAAACGCCTGCGCCCCATACGACGGCTGTGCCGTGCCGGATGGCGTGGCCGATACTGCCGATCGCCACCATCTTCGTCGTATCGGCGTCAAAGTGGACATGCTTCACGGCGCGGCCGGAGAGGGCTGCTACGACCACTGCACTAAGCGAATCTCCAAGATTCGCGTGCCCAGCGGTATGCCCCGATGAGGCGGCCCAGCTCAGCGGGATCGGCCCGCTTTCGGCTAACGAGACGCTGAGGGCGCCGAGTGAGCGCTTGCGCAGGTTCCGACAAGGGCGTTTCGGAGGCGCGGTGTTCGATTCCACTCGCTGTGGCATATCGGCGTGGAGCAAAGCTCCGAGGCTTTTTCGGTGGACCTCCGCCTTGCTCGAGAGTCGCTGCGCTGCGTCGCGATCAATGGGCCGTTGATGACCCGCTAGCGCTTGTTCGAGCCGCGCATCGATCGCCGCGGCGGATTGGCCGACGAGGAGCAGGGACTCTAGCGCATCGATCTCATGCAATAGGCGGCTGCACTTGCCGCTTTCATGATCGAGAGCGATTGCCGGTACGTTGCTCAGAATGGCGAGCACGAGACCGTGGAAACGGGTCGTGACTACGCAGTCGTAGGACGAGAACAAGTAGATCAGCGAGTCGAAATCATGGTCGCGGAGATCGACGATCGACGCCGAAGCACCGACTCTCCGGAGCGCACTTTGCGTTCGCATGACATGAGCAATGTCATCGTTGGACATCACCAGGAGGTCGAAATCCCGATCGGCGGCGGCGCGTGCGAACCCTCCGGCCTGCTTGTCCAAGACGTGCGCAACGCTCGGATGGGAGTACAACTCGCCGCTGAGCGCGATGCGGCCCCGCAGGGTGGCGGTGGGCCGTATGCATTGCTCGGCGCGATCCCTCCACAAAAACAGGAGGTCGGCGCCTGTCTGGCAGTCGGCGGCGCCGAGGCGGATCAGTAAGTCGGTAGAATCCGCGTCCCTTGTCGTGATCGATTTGAAGTGTTGCAGACTCTCTCGAGCGAACCGCGCGATGATGGAGTCGCTGTCGAATAAGCCCGATACGGCCACAGGGGTACGCTGTTCCTGATCGCCAACGCCGATCAGCGCCACCGGGATATCGAGTTGGGAACAGAGCGCGCCGAATTTCAGATAGTTCGCAAGATTCTGAGCTTCGTCGGCGCCGTCGCGGCTGGCATAGATCAAGCCGCCGCCGCCGACGATCACGGCGTCGTAGTGCACGAGGTGAAGCGGGTCGATGTCGGGCCCGGAAAAATGCGCTGCAGCGCCCATCGCGCTGCAGAGGGAAGCAAGAACGTCTGCAAGCAGATCGTCTCCGACGTTCCCCATGTTGGACGCGCCAACGATCAGAACGCGGGGCTGAGCGGCCGCCGCAGTGCCGGCGACATCGGGCGAAGGCGGCAAATCGACGCCGGAACTGGCGGGCAGCCTTACTGCCGATGCCCGCGCGGGGATTCCGCTGCGATAGCGCTCGAGACGTTCGAACCATGCACACAAGTGGCGGCGGCTTTCGCTGTCTGCCTGCTCCGCCCACGGAAAATTTGCACCTAAGACGAACACCTCGTTTGCCCAGCGATAGAACTGGACGTCGTTGCCGTTCGACGCCAGCAACGACGGGGCGAGTCGGTCAACATCGTCCTTCACGCAGCACCACGCTAGCCGCTCGGTGTGCAGCCCCCATGCGTACTCTAACGGGAGGAAGCGGGGATGGAGCGGCAGGAAGTCTTCCGGCACGAGGACGTACCGGGACTCGTGCAGAGCGTCAAACGACGCCTGCGCTGCTGCATTCCAGTAAGGATCGGAAAAGGCCTCCATCAGTGCGCTCTGCCCGCCGCCGCTATAGGTCGATCACCACGCGCGCTGCGATCGCGAGCTGATAGAGAATCTGCGTGATGCCGCGTGTGATCTCGACGTTTTTCGATGCGACCCGAGGCAGCACGAGGATCTCGTCCCCGGGTTCCGGGACCGCGCGGCGATCCTCCACGAACGAGCCGTCTCGGCGAATCAGGAGCATTCGGGTATTTCGCGGGCGCTGTGTGGTTCCGCCGGCCATCGCTACGTAGTCGCGCACTCTAGCTTTGGGCTCGAACGCGATGGCGCTCGGTTGCGTCACCTCGCCGTGGACCATCACGATCGTGCTCCGCTCGGGGATCACGAGGACATCGCCGTTCTGAAGCAACGTTTCGGTCGCGCTCTCGTGTCCCGCGAGCACCACTTGGCCCCGCGGCTCGACGGTGCGGGCGCGCTCGACGAAACGGCTGATCTGCTCTGCTTCTCGTCCGCGGAGCGCGGCTTCCTCGCTCGTGGCGGAGCGCGCAGTCAAGGCATAGGTTTCGAGCACGCGCAGCGACACGTCGAGCATCTCCCGTTGGCGTTCGGCGACCGAGGCGCGATAGAGCTGTAGAGCCTCGGGCTGCGCCTCGGGCGTCAATGTCAGTAGCTCAATCGCATCTCGGAGCCGCGAGCCATAGGGCAGCGTGAGCACGCGAGAGCTCTCTACCGCACCGTCGACGCGCACCAGGATGGTTTCAACGGCTCGGTCGGCAACGACGGCAAGCTCCGCGCCGGCGGCGAGCGTCACGCTGGCGAGCTGATCGAGCTCATGATACTCGCCGTATTGTCTGAGGCCGGTCTTGTGCGTGATGCTGACGTGCGTCGCGGAAGGCCGCGGCCGCGCGAGAGACAGGATGTCGGCCGCGGACATGCGATCGCCGCGGAACTCGAAGCCGAAGGCGTTGAACACCTCTCCCGTCACGCGCACGGTATTGTGACGACCGCCGACGACGATGGTGTCGCCGTCCTGGAGTTGCACAGGGTCGAGCCGGCCGAGGAGCAAGAAGTCGTATAGGTCGAACGTTGCCCGCGTATCACCGCTGCGGCGCAGCTCGATGTCGATATAGCTGCCGCGCAGAGGATCGATCCCTCCGGCACGCGTGAGATATCCGAGAATCGACTCGCCTGCCGCCCCAGCATACTGACCCGGCGCGCGGACGAAGCCGGTGACGAAGATGCGTACCGGTTGGGAGGCTTCGAGCGAGACGTACACATCGACGTTGTCACGATACACGCGTTGCACTTCCGCGCGAACGATGGCGTTGAGATCCGCGTTCCTTACGCCGTTCACGCGCACAGGGCCGACGTTCGGAATGAAGATGTTCCCCTGTGGGTCGACGGTTTGCTCGGCTTCGTAGTCGAACGCTCCCCACAAGCGCACGGTGATGCGGTCGCCAATCGAGAGCGAGTAGTCCGGGTTGAAGCCGACGCTGTAAGTTTGCGCCCCGCCGTGGAAAAGCTGCTCACCAAACATTGGCAGCTCCGCCGGCGGGAGCGAGTGTCGACCGTCGAGGAGAGTAGCCGCATCTGCGCCAGAGCTTGGCTCCGGCGCCGTCGGAGCATTCGACCGGGTTACGGTTCCCGGGACTGCAGATGCGGACCGGCCCTCCATGGAGCGCAACGGCGTGAGGTCGCCAGGAAGCGGTTGGCCGTGTGCGCTGCTGAGTGCCGCCAACAGCCCGACGGCGAGCCACAACGCCCAAAACTGTCGACGGGTTCTCAGGCGGAGAGTCGTCCTTGCGCTGGATCCGGCCCGCAGTGAGCGCACAGGCTCATGAAAGATATGCCGTCTCACTCCCGATGGTCCTCGATGGTCGCGACGACCAGTCGCGCAATGCCATAAAGCAGCATGAGCCCGGTTAGCAGCGCGATCAGCGTGTAACCGCGGCGAGGGTACGTCGCCGTCTGGGGCAACGTCGGCGATTGCGCCAACACAAGGCTCTTGAGCTTCCGCGTCGACTCGACGCGCGCCGTCTCGACGCCGCTCAGAGCCAGACGGTACGTGTCGAGCGCGAACTCCAGTGTCCCGGAGAGCTGCTGATACTCGCCGGCGAGAGCGTTGAGGCTCGTGCCGTCGGCACTCGACATCGCGCGTCGGCTCTCCGACTCGATTTGCGCTCGCGTGCCGGCGATCTGCGCGCGCAGCGCTTGAGCTTGATGTGAGTCTTCATTGAGATAGGCAAGCAGCGTCTTGAGCTCCGCCTCCTGCCGCGCCAACATCGACTTCAGTTCGAGAGTGAGCCCGGTATTGCCGGCAGCTTGCGCGACCGGATCGAGTACACCGTGCTCGTTCTGGAACGCGAGCAACGCACCCCGGGCCGCGTTCACGGCCCGGCGGGCCTTCGCGAGCTCCTGTTCGGCGAAAGCCATCTGCTCGCGTGCGATTCGGTGCCCCGCCTCGTTGATGAAGCGTTCGCTGATCTCGAGGATCTCGCGGTTGGTCGCCTCGGCCAGCGCCGGTGTGAAGGCCTGAGTGCGGATCGTGATCAGCCCCGAGGTTTCATTTACCACTAGGTGGGTCCGGCGGCGATAGTGCTCGAGGAACTGTTCGCGTGTCGCGTCGCGAGAGAGCCTGAAGATGAAGTCGAAGCGGGGTGCCGAATAAGCCTCGCGAAGGGCCAGGCGCTCGTCGAGCGCGCGCAGCATGTCCATCGACAGAACGTGCGCCTCCAGCATGAGCTCGTCGTCGCGAGAAGACGTGCGGCCGCCCCCGAGCATCATTGCGAGCGAGTCCATTCCGATTGCCGGCGTATCGCCGTTGCTACGTACTGCGACGAGGGATTCTGCGGCGTATCGGTCCGCCGCGAAGGCATACAGGTAGACCGCTGCAAGCAACCAAGGCACGGCGATCAAGCCAACGCGAAGGTTCCGGCTGCTGGCGAGTGCGAGCAAACCCTTCACGAGGCGACGCCCGCTGCTTGGTACGCCGAGATTCCATGCTCGACATCTTCAAAGAGCATCGCTCGTCCGGCGTCAAGGAATACGACTAGATCACACATCTTGCGGATCAGGCCCATGTTGTGGGAGACGAGAATAACGTTCGAGCGTTCGAGCCGCTCGGCGAAAACCTTGCGGCTTTTGGCTTTGAACGATGCATCGCCGACGGCCAGTATTTCGTCGATCAGGTAGTAGTCGAAGTCGAACGCCATGCTGGTCCCGAACGCGACCCGTGCCCGCATGCCGGACGAATAGGTCGATACCGGTTGATCGAAGTAGCTGCCGACGTCGGCGAAGCTCTGCACATAGCGAACTTTCTCGCGCATCTCGTCGCCGCGCAGGCCATGGATGCGGCAGACGAACTTGACGTTCTCCCGTCCGGTAAGCGAGCTTTGCATGCCGCCCATCAGTCCTACGGGCCAAGACAACTTGGCCTCGGCGCGGATCTTACCCCGATCCGGCAATTCGACCTTGCTCAGCAAGCGCATAAGCGTAGATTTGCCCGCCCCATTGCGGCCGATCAGGCCGATGTTCGCGCCGCCTGGGATGTCGAGTGAAAGGTCTCGAAACACGATCTTTCGCCCGCGCAGAGTCAGGTATGATTTCGTCAGTCGATCGAGACGAATCATGTCGTGACCCGTGCGAGGTAGCGCAGTCTGTAGAGTGCGAGGCCGCAGAACAGCGAAACGAGTGTAGCGGCGATCGGATACTCGATGCTCAAGAGGCGCATCGGCTCATAGCGATCGAGGCTCGTTGCGCGTGTGAGCTCGACGAGATGCAAAAGCGGGTTGACCGCGAGCCACCTTAGCCATTCATCCGGAAACCGCGAGACCGGGAAGAGAATCCCTGATACGAAGTAGAGAGGGATGAACAATACACGGATGACCGTGCGCGCATCGGGAACAAGGCTCGTCAAGGCGGCGAACAAGAGTCCCAGCCCAAACGCGAGCAGCACGGTGAGGACGAGAACGCCGCCAAGCTCCAGCGGGCCGGCGGGCAACGCTTGATAGCCGAACATCACGAGCCCCGCGACCACGATCACGAATACCACAGCTTGGATCGCGCAGTTGGCGAGGGCTTTAGCGATGAATACGTCCATCAGCAGCACCTGCCGATACGACAAAAGCCCCCGATTCGCTTGCGTGCCCGCCATGGTTTGCAGACAGATGGTCTTGAACAGCAGAAACGGCAGGAAGCCGTATATCAGAAAGACGGGGTACTCGATCCCCGGCAACGTCCGCTGCAGCATGTAGCCGAGCAAGACAACCGGAAAGACGAGATGCGCGACCGGCTCCGCCAGTACGCCGAGAAAACCGATCCGACTGCGTCCGATCAGCGCCCCGATCTCCCGCAGAAGCAGCGCGTAGAGCACATCGCGTTGGACGTGGAGGGCGGTGCGAGCGGGTCCCGGCATGACTATACGGCCGCTTCGGCCCATTCGGCTCGCCGCTCGGAGTGAGCGCATGCTTCCCGGGCATGGAAGCATTCATCAAGCCGCTCGATCAGCGGCCCGATTCGCTGATTCCAGTGGTAGCGTTGCTCGACGAGACGGCGTCCGGCGTCCGCCAGACGCTGAGCGAGCACGTCGTCCGAAAGAAGTCGATGGACGCTATTGGCCCACGCTGCGGTCGTCGCGGCGGTAAGCAAGTGCTCGTCCGGCCGCGCCTCCAGACCCTCCAAGCCGAGCGGCGAGCACACGACGGGCAGGCGGCTCGCGAAATAGTCGAGCACCTTGTTCTGGATGCCGGATCCGAAGCGAACGGGGCAAATGCCGAGGCGCGCTGACGCGAGGGCGTGCGCGACATTCGGCACAATGCCGACAACCTCGACGCCCGGCACGCCGGCCAAACGGCGCTTCGCGACCGGCGGCATTGGGCCGATCAGACGCAGTCGTGCGCCTGGAACGCGTTGGCGCACGAGCGGCAGCACACTCCGCGAGAAGTACCAGGCTGCATCGAAGTTCGGTAGGCTAGCGAAATTGGCGACCATCGCGATCTCGCCGGGCCGGCGGGCAGCGATCGGTGCCCTCCAGGTGGGAACGTCCACCCCGTTCGCCATGATCATCACGTGGTGCGGCAGCGTTGCTACGTGTGGAAACAGAAAAGCGGCGTCGACGCCAGATGTCAGCGTGAGCACGTCGAAGTTCTTCGCAGCACGCCGCTCGTATGCGCTCAGCCGCTTGGCTTCGATCGCGTAAACCAGGCGGCGAAGATCGAGATAGCCCGTTCTCGTAGCGGCAACGCGCTGCATATTCATCGAGATCGCATCGGTCATCTCGAGCACGCGGACAACGGGCAGATCCTGTGCGTAGTCCGCGGTTCGGACGAGATGCGCGATCACCGCGTCGTGAGCGGGCGCGAGCGAGCGCACTGCGTCCTGGAACTCGCGCGATCGATAGTAGGCCACCTGCAGCGGTAGGCGGGTCGGCAGCGCCGCCAATGTGCTGACACAGCGCCGCCACCGCGGCAGGACGATGCGGTGGACCTGCTTGAACACGCTGTCTGCCGGGAGCGGAATGGCGCGCTCTCGGTCATTGCGGCAGAAGGTCAACAACGTAAGGTCGTATCGGTTGGCCAGTTCTCTGGCGACACCGTAGATGCGTACGCGATCTCCGCCGATCGCTGGGTGAGGATCGCGAGGTGCAAGCACGAGGATGCGTTGCCGACGAGGACCTCGCGGCGCTGCCCGCGCCGGACGGATGGCCGTGGAGTTGTCGACAACCCGTAGCTTTGCGGCTTGCATTCTCTTCAGCCGCTCGGAGGTGTCGAAGTTTCGGGGCATGCCGGCGTTACCGTCCGGTACGGTCATGCGTTCGGGAAACCCTTCTCATAAGCACCGAGTACGAACCCTTCGCATCATCACTGTCCTTTCGATGGTCTTGCCGGCTAAGCGGCTCGGCCGCTCGGCGGGCGAAACGGGGCTGCATGCTGGTGATCCGGCATGCGGCGCAGGCGCATGATCGAGGCGTCAGGAACTTATGACAAGGACGTGCATCACACTGCTAGCGGCACGGGTCTCCGGGACGGCTGGTCACTCGGTCCGGGCATCGGCGGCTAGCACATTCTCTCCCGATTCACATTGCCGGAAGGGCCGGGTCGGATCTGCTCGGCCGACATCGATGGCTTCTGCGTGCTCCGGGTGTTCATGCTCCGAGTGTTCGTGCACCGGATGCTCGGACATCGGCATCCGCTCTCGTGCGGTGTCGGTGACGGCGACGACGTATCGCGGGACGGCCACGTCTATACCGGCCTCAATGAACGCGGCCTGCAGCGAGATCATCGCGGCGCCGCGGGTCTTGGCGAGGTCGACGTGCTGCTGGTCGATCCAGGCATGACACAGGATCTCCGTGGTCGACTCCGTGAAGGCGTCAGGGACGACCATAGGGGGCGGCTGCCGTAACACACCCGGTGTGTCGGCCAACGCTTGCTTAGCAACGCTCACCACATTAGGCAGGGAGTGTGCCGGATCGACGCCGAATCGGAGAGAAAAACGCCGAGTTGGATTGCGGTCGTAATTGACTATCGTGGCTTTATAGACGACCGAATTCGGAATGCGCACGTGATTGCCGTCGAAATCCATCAACATCGTTGCGCGGGAGTTCAGGCGGAGCACTCGCCCCTCGCGCCCGTCGATCGACACGAGCTCGTCCGGCTTGAAGGGCTGGCGAAGACTCAGCAGCACGCTCGCGAGGTAATTCTCGATGACGTCGCGAACCGCGAAACCGATCGCAAGCCCGATCAGCCCAACGCTGCCGATCAGCGAGCCGATCACGGGACCGGCATCGAGCAGCATCAGCGCGAGCATGAGGCCGGCGAAGACGGTCGCGATGCGGACGGCCTGCCTGATGAGCTCGCCGACAAAAGGGTTGCGGGCTCGGCGCAGGGTCTGGACCGCAAGGCGGCCGAGCGCCGCTCCTCCGTACCAGCTTGCGACGACGATCGAGAAAGCGATCAGCCACAGCGGTAATGTTTGCACCCATTGGGCAGCGCGGGCTCGGACGTCCGTCCATACGCTCCGGACCCGCGTGTCGACCTCCGCTGCAGTCGAGATTTCGTTCTCGACGGCGACGACGCCCTCGAGGGCGGCAGCGAGCTGCTCGGCCGTACGCCGTAGTCGGGGGCCGTCGACCTCTCCGGACAATGTGACGACGCCGGAGCTGCTCTGAGCGTTGACGTCCTCGAGCCCACCTATCGCGTCGTAGATGGCGATGAGCCGGCGCGCGATGGCTTCGTCTTGTTCCGCATCCGGGCTCAACTCGATCGTCGCGCGAGGCTGGTCGGGCGCAACGGCGCCTTCGGCGCCCGGCTCCTGCCCATACGTTGGCGCGCACCCCGCGAGGAAGCAGCAGAGCATGACGGCAACGAGGCCGGGACGACTTCCCACTCGCGAGCGAAAGGACGCCGTGCGAAACCCTGGCAGCCGCAGCGGCACCGGATAGAGTCGTTTGCATACGCCCGAGCCGTAGGCGGCTTCCTCGGTCAGTTGGCGTCCAGTCATGGCCCGCTGGCTGCAAGGGTCGTGCCCATGCAGCCAGCGGTTGAGCCAATGGCCGTGAGGCCGGGCGGCTCATTGATCGTCTGGTGTTCCAGGTAACGCGAAAGCCACGCCTAGATACGTTTGAATGCTGTCCGAGCCGCTGCCTGCATCGACGTCGACAGCAATGTGCGCGAACACCGAGCCGGCGCTGCTCTTGGTCCACTTGCGGACCACGCGTGCGTTCAGCTTGAAGCGACCCGTCCGATTCTCGAGTATCAGGTCGTTTCGACCGTAGCCGACTTCGAAGAAGCTGCGCTCGTAGAGGCCGTTCGATATCATCGCTCCGAGCGACACATGATGGATATCCGCGACATCGTCAGGACCGTCGGTGACGGCCACAAATCCGAGTTGGGCGTTTAGATACGCTCGGGCAGCGTGCGTCCGCGTGGGCTGGATCTCAGCAAACTCCCAGCGGAGCCCTGCGTGACCTTCGAGACTGCTTGCGTTTCGCAACAAGTAGAGCCCGCGTTCCGTCGGATTCTGCAACTCGAGAGCGAACGGCTCACATACGCTGATTTGCGGGCTCTCTCGGCAGTCCACGTCAGCACTGCGCACACCATGCGTCGTCCGTCCGTAAATCCAGAACTGGCGACCGTTTCTGAACGTCGAGTCGGCAGGGTTTCCGATCAATCGATATGAAAACTCGAAACCGGCCGTTGCGCGTTCCTTGATCTCGCCCGACTCGTCCTGGTTTAGATACGCGTTGATGTCGCCTGCGGCGAACGAATCGATCGCGATACCGACATACGGCGTGACGATGAGATTGTCGCGCTCATCCGCCATCGCCGGCGACGCCTCGGACGGGGCGACGGGTTGGGCGAGGGCGTGCGAGCTCATCGAAAGACAGCCGGCCACGAGCACTACTGCTGTCTTCGATCTACGAACACAGGTAGCGAACATAGAGACTCCTAAGCATATTGACAGCGAATGCACGATTCATTGCGGCGGCTTGCCAACGCTCATGAGCAGTCGTATGACCCCTGGCAGCCCGAGCCCAGCAGCGGACAAGAACACCAAGCTGGCATCGAAGAGGGCTCGCTGCGTAGCCCATAGGAACAGCAGGCCGAGGAGTAGCAGACCAATCAGCGCCCAGCGCGTCTCTGTCCACGAGAAGCCGTGAATGTGTTTCTCCCAGTCACGTACCTCGTCCGGATCCTGCACATGAGTAATGAAGAGGGCGAAGCTTCGATTCATCGGCCGGAGCATCGGATCTCGAACGAGGAGGCCGCGCTGCATCAAACGGCTCACGGTGGAGTGCTGCTTCGGATTAGCAACGCCTTCAGAGGCAAGCTGCACGAGAACCAGCTTCTCCTCCTCGGAGCACGCTTCCCAAAGCGCGCTGTAGCAGGGACCGGCGATGGTCAGGAGGCGTTCGAGCGCCTGGCGACGGGTAGGCGCCCACCCGGCGTCGGGTCGCGGCGTCAGTTCTCGCTCGAGGTTTGGATCGAGTTGACGAAGCTGCGGCACGGCATCGAGTTCTGCCGTCACTTCATCCGCCGAGATGCGCTTGTCGAGCCCCGACCGCCAGGAATCGCTCCAACTAATGCGGGGAGGCGCCGCGGTAAGCGCAACGATCTCGACACGAAAGTGTGAAAGAAGTTGGTGCCAACGGCGAGCGTCTGCGGAGGGCGTACCGCTCGTCGTCGAATCGGCGCTATGGCGGTATTCAAAATGCTCATACGGGATGCGGTCGTTAACGAGCAGCATGTTATGGCCGTTATCCATACACCTCTCGAGGTGAAGAAGCGGGGATGTCTCCTTCTCGCAAGAGGTCATATCGAAGCGGGTGAACGAGCCGCGCCCACCTTCCGCCGGCTCTGGATACAGCAAATGGAAGCGATCCATGGGGGCGTTCGCGACTGCTAGTATCCGGCGCCCGCTATGCTTTGCGGTATCTCTAAGCTTGGCCTCGAGCATGGCGCGGTCGAGCAGATCTGGCGCCGGTACGTCGCCGAAGAAGATCCTTCCGGCTGCGTAGCGCGTCCAGCGGTAAAGCGCCAGAGTCATCAATCCGAAGAGAAACCATACCGTCCAGTCGCGGAAGAGCGACGCGGTTCTCAAAGGGAACGAAGATGTCACCCGCACGTTTGTATCGCACGCCCGAGAGTTGGCTTCGAAGTCCGCGCCATCGTCCCTCCAAGCCCAAGGCGATCGTGCGGACGCGTCGAAACGCGGCTGATGGGGGCCCGACATGTAGCGGGTGGCCGTGGCGGTCTCGTTGTAGATCGGCTTGAGCCTTGCTAGGTAATGCCATAGTCTCGACGTCAGCGCTCGCCCGGTTCCTTGCTTTGAGAGCACCTCCGGTTCCGAAGATGGGGGTGGACTCCCGTCCCAGGACGGCTGGACTGCCGAGGGAAGATCTCTTACGCGCTCGTAGTTTGGACTCGGCGCAAACATGGTTGAGGGATACAGGTCATACGCGTCCTTCAACTGCCGCCGACGGTCGATAGGGCAAACACTTTGCAAAGTGCGATTCGTGCCGCATAGCTCGGCGAGGTTAATGTCTCTGTAATCATCACCCAGCCCGCAATTTCGTCCAACCAGTTCATCTGCTAGATGCTCATTCTCTAATTGAACGAGCAATCTGTTCTCTTCATCCGCGGAGAGGCAGAAGAAGATGGCGGCCGGAGCGATAGCGCAGGCCGTCCACACAAGCATCCCGGAGCGTACGCTGGAGGCAATGCCGGCTGCACCTGAAGCTATGGGGGCGCTTGATCGGAATCCGCGTTCCGTGACGATGTAGAGTAGCCAAATCGTGATGAGCGGAATCAGGAAGGCGCCGAGTAGCAACCCATCCGCCGTTGCCATGGATGCTAGGGCTGCGAATGCGATGACGGCTGTGAGTGGAACCGTGGTCGCCCTCCTTACAACCAACCCGCGATGCGCGCCGGGCCAGAACCATTTCGGCGTACGACGTCCGCCGGTTGCGACAAACGCGATGGCGACCACAACGAACAGGAGTACATAAGCAATAGCGAGCACGGAAGCGTGGCCGAGAATTTCCAGGTTGGCCGTGGTGACGAGCTCCGTGTCCGAGAAGACCACTACGGACCAGGGCAGTTCCGAGAAGGGCTTCGAGAAAACGCGATGTGGACGGCCAATGTAGCGGGTTACAAGATGCTGTTCTTGACCCGCTTGAACGACCGCACGGAGCCGCTCCCCGTCGCTGAACTCCTCGAAGATATTCTCGAAAAGTGCCCGTCTTTCGTCCGAGTGGAAAAGTGCCTTCCCGCTTTCGTCTATAATGGCGAACCCTACGCCGGGGGGCAGCACCGGACGCGATGTAGACACAAGCGTCGCCTGAACGGCCGCGACGGCGAACGTATTAAGCTTGCAGGGGCCCGGGAGCGTCGATTCAGGTATCGCTTGCGAGGGTCCGCTGCGAATAGCGACGTTGGTCGCGAACTTGCCGGTGGTCAGCGAGCGGACCGGTTCAACGTACCGCGCTGCATGTTGACCCGGCCAGAGGCGGTTGTCCCGCGCCGCCTTGAAGTAGTCGCGCTGAGCGACGGAAATCCACGGAGTGTTCTGCTTCGCAGACGTCGCTTTGAGTACCTGCTCTCCTTTGCAGTCTGTCCAGAACGCTATCTCGAAATTCGAATCGACTGGCTGGGTGTGCTCCAGCCAATATGAGACGACCGACGCCACTGGGCCGGTTTCTTCGAACTTGGGGGCGCCGTATAATTCTGTGATATTGGGGCATGTAGAGGGGTTGTCGCGCACCGGCGAGGAAGATTGCACCTCGGCTACAGGCGGCGGGCGATCGCGGCACTGGCTCGCGATAAGGTCGGTGCCGAGTCGCTCGTGAAGTGCATTGTCCAACTGCTGAATCCAGCCGACCAGCGTGTTGATCTCACGCTGAACATTTCTCTCCAGGCGTATCGCCGTTGCCTGCAGGTCTGCTTCGCTGGCTTTCGCCAGTGCGCGATAGCTGCCGTAGCCGAGTATCAGTATTGTCGCGAGCATCAGCCCGCCCCATGTGCCGAACAGTAGGCAGCATGAGTCGCTGAACCGTACTCGATCGCGCTCTGACATCCAGATCAGCTTCAGTAATGGCCAACTCAGTAATGCGAACACGATAAGAGTGAAGAACAGGAACGCGAGAAATGGCGCCACTTGAAGTGACTGCATAATGGCTCGTTGAGTTGATACGACGCCGCACAGCAACCAGCTGATGTCGCGCCCCCCTGCGGCACTTTGGCGGCTTAGCAGTGGCTGGCACAATAGCTCGTAATCCGCTCCCGCGAGTTCGATCGTGACGATACTGCTTGCTCCGCTTAACCCGGCGACGTCCAGTTTCCCCGCGCCCCCGTCCCGAGTCAGCGTCCTCAGCGAGGTGATCTGGAGTTCTGTTCGGATAGGCTGCGAGGGTTGGTGCTGCTCGATAACGTTCCCTTTTTCGTCGGCGATGAGCAACAGATCGAGTGCGTCACCAAAGGGAATGTCAGCCAGTACACTTTGGAGGCGCAGGTTGAATCTGTACTCTTTTCCTTCAGCCGGCGGACTATGGGATTGGGCAGTCGGGGTGCCGCTTGCTATCGAAGTCGTCAGCACCAGCTGAAGACCGTTGGATGCTGCTTTAAGCTCCGCTGGTGGAATCGAAGTTTTGACGTCAGAGGGGGCGGTGCAATTGTCCTGATCGGGGGCCCATTCGAGGCGCGGCTGTTGACTTGGAAAGTCGCAGATTCGACCGATGTTGGCGCGCTGATTGTTGAGTGTGACGAGCGCGTTATCGATGATCCTGTTCGTTGTCGC
>CAZFJU010000001.1:54558-65514 GCA_964518995.1 uncultured Gammaproteobacteria bacterium | reverse complement strand
CCTGAATGTGATCGGCGGAGAGCTTGATGAAGACGTTGTAGAGGCCGAACATCAGTGCGGCCACAGCAACTAGAAGGTATGTCAAAGCGTTGCCAACCCGTGATTCAGTGAGGGAAGCCACATAGCATATCGGGCCCGCAAGCGGTATCGAAATCGGGTCGCGCGTCGTGAGGCTTGTCTCGAATCGGAGGCCGGAGATGTCGAAGGACTTAGTCTACCGTCCCCGGCCTCCGCCTGAGCTCCTCCTCGCGATCTATCTAGGCACACGTCCTCCGCCCGCACGAGCGAGATAACCGATGACCGCCGACCGCGGCATGCAACGGTCGATACCCTCGAAGATGGCACCGAATTTGCCTACTTCATGCATTCAATACGACGATCTCAGGCGGTGAAGGGATGGTGGCTGATCGAGCGGTAATGGCCGCGGTCGCGCTGGCGTCGTTCGCGACGATGGACGCATTGGCCCAAAGCCACGCGGATAGCGGCCAATTGCATGTTCGGATCACAGGGTTCGAGACGGACGACGGTGCGCTCGCAGTCGCGCTGTTCGCTAACGAAGCGGATTATGAGAACCAGGACCACGCGGTTCGGCGCGCATGGCTCGAAGTCACAGGCGATGAGGTCGAATGGATCGTCGAGGCGCTTCCACCGGGAGAGTACGCCGCAGTGGCGTACCACGATATCAACGGGAATAGGAAGCTGGACTTCAGACTGTTTGGGATGCCGAAGGAGCCTGTAGGCGTGTCGAATAACGCGCGCGGCGCGTTCGGGCCGCCCGGCTTCGACGCAGCCAAGTTCTCGGTGAAAGCCAACGACATCACCCGCCAGCACTTGCAGCTGCGCTGAGCGGGACCTCGGGCCGGCACAGCGGTCCGTCAGCGTTCGAAACATCGTAAAGCTATCGGAATCGTCCCATGGCGGATAAGCAGGTCGTCGTGATCGGCGCTGGGCCGGGAGGTTTGGCGAGTGCCATGCTGCTCGCGGCAGCCGGATTCGAGGTCACCGTGCTCGAGCGGGAAGCGCGAGTCGGCGGCAGAACATCGAGCTTCGAGCAGGAGGGTTTCCGATTCGACCGCGGCCCGACGTTCTTCCTGTTTCCAGAGGTGCTGGAGCAGATATTCGAGCTTTGCGGCCGCCGGCTTCGTGACGAAGTTCTGCTCGAGCGCCTGGACCCTAACTACCGTCTCGTGTTCGAGCAGGGCGGCGCGCTCGACGTCACCTCCGATCTCGAGCGGCTGCGGGGCGCCGTAGCGAGCATTGCACCGGCCGACGCGGCCAATGTCGAGGCGTATCTCGAATATAACCGAAGGAAGTTCAGGGAGTTCCGGCCGATTCTCGAAACGGCGTTTAGCCGTCATGCGGACGTGCTGAAGCTGCCATTGCTGGACCTGTTGCCCCTGATGAAGCCGTGGGCCAGTGTCGATAGCGATCTCAAGCGACACTTCAAAGACCCCCGTACGCGGCTCGCCTTCTCGTTCCAAAGCAAGTATCTCGGCATGTCGCCGTTCAAGTGCCCGAGCCTGTTCACGATACTTGCGTTCCTGGAGTACGAGTTCGGCGTGTTTCATCCGCGGGGCGGATGCGGAGCAGTGACTGCGGCCATGGCCCGCGTTGCAGCCGAGATGGGTGTCGACATCCGGCTGAGCGAGTCGGCTCGTGAGCTCGATTTCGATCGCAGACGTATCTGCGGCGTCCACACCGATCGCAGCAGTTACCGAACGGACGCGCTCGTCATCAACGCGGATTTTGCGAATGCCATGCGTCGCCTGGTTCCGCAGCGCCTTCGCCGCCGCTGGAGCGACCGCCGCATCGCGCGTACGAAGATGTCCTGCTCGACCTTCATGCTTTATCTGGGCGTGGAAGGCAGCTATCCGGAAGTTGCTCACCATACGATCCACTTGTGCGAGCGGTACGGCGAGCATCTAGATTCGATCGATCGCTACCACGTGCTGCCGGTGACGCCGTCGATCTACGTGCATAACCCGAGTGTCGTCGACGCTTCCCTGGCGCCTCGCGGGATGAGCAGTCTCTATGTGCTGGTGCCGGTGACCCACGTCCATCCGAATATCGACTGGTCCATCGAGCGCGGCGCTTACCGGGACGCGGTGCTCGCGCGGCTCGAGAGCTTCGGCATGAAAGACCTCCGCAAGCGCATCCGGACCGAGGCGGTATTTACGCCGCAGGACTGGCAACAAGATTTTGATCTGTACAAGGGCGTGACCTTCTCTCTCGCGCATACTCTTGATCAAATGCTGAGTCTGCGCCCCCGCAATCGATTCGAGGATCTCGAAGGCGTGTACCTGGTCGGCGGCGGCACACACCCGGGGAGCGGCCTCCCGGTCATCTTTCAGTCGGCGCGCATTTCGACGCAGTTGCTCGCCGAGGATTTTGGTGTTTCGAACGCGTGGGGCGGCGGGAGCAGTCGTCCGCGCATGCCGCACCTCATGGCCGAGGCCGGTTAGCGCATGTTCGTCGCTGCGCCGAGCACACGACCCGCGTCCGCAGCCATGGCGAGCGCCGCGCGTATACTCGTCGCGGAAGCGGCCCGCGCCCAGCAACGCTGGGCGGTTACTCCGCTGAAGCAGCGGCTCGCGATCCTGCGCAACTTCAGACGGCGCCTCGCTGCGGACGCACTGCCATTCGCCCAAGCAGTGGAGCGGCGTCACGCCGGCGAGACGATCGTGACGGAGATCTGGCCGCTGCTCGAGGCGAGCCGCTATCTCGAACGCCGCGCGCGGCGCATACTTGCTCCTCGCCGGACCGCCACGCGGGGATGGCCGATGCCCGGCCGGGCCCGAATGACGGTCACTCGAGAACCTCACGGCGTGGTGCTGATCATCGGTCCCGGAAACTACGGCCTGATGCTCGCCGCCGTGCAGGCGTTGCAGGCGCTCGCAGCAGGTAACGCCGCGATTATCAAGCCGGCGCCGGGCGCACGGACCGCGCTCGCGCGCTTCGCGCAGCTGCTCGTCGAAGGCGGCCTGCCGCCCGGGCTCTTGACGATACTCGACGAATCTCCGCGGACGGCCGAAGCGCTGCTCGAGAGCGGCGTGGATCGCGTGATTTTCACCGGCTCGAGCGGAGCGGGTCGCCAGGTGCTCGCCCGGGCGGCTGCCCGGCTTGTGCCCGCCGTGCTCGAGCTCTCCGGCTGGGACGCATGCATCGTGCTCGATGATGCGAACATCGACCGGGTCGCCAACATGCTTGCGTTCACGCTTCGTACGAATGGCGGCGAAACGTGCATCGCGCCGCGTCGCGTGCTCGTGCAAGCGTCGCGAGCAGCCGAGCTCGAGGAGCGTCTGCAGACACGGCTCCGCGAAGAGTCTGCGTTGCCGTTCCACTCGGCCGTGGCGATGAGCGCCGCAGTGCTGATCGGCGACGCGGTCACGGCCGGCGCGCGCATCATCGCCGGCGGCGTGGAAGCCGACAGCATCATGGGACCCGTGGTGCTTGCCGACGTCACGGTCGATATGGCGATTTTTTCGACGGAAGTTTTCGCGCCGCTCGCCGTGATCTCGGTTTTCGATCGGACGGACGCGGCCGTGACCCTCGCCAATGCAGCGCCGCACGCCCTCGGCGCGAGCGTGTTCGGCGCTGTCGGCCGGGCGCGCGCGGTGGCTGCGCGCCTGAACGCCGGCCTCGTCACGATCAACGATGCTGTCGCGCCGCTCGCGGACCCCGATGTGCCGCTCGAAGCGCGCGCTGCGAGCGGGTTCGGCGTCACGCGCGGCGCAGAAGGGCTGCTCGCGATGACGCGGGCAAAGGCCGTCACCGTGCCGCGCTCTCGTTTTGCGCCGCACTACACACTGCGGCCGGAGCTGTTTGCCGAAGCTCTGGCGGCGTTCGTGACGCTCGTTCACGGCGACCTTCACGGGCAGCGCTCCGCACTGCGCACGTTGCTTGCGACACGAAGCGGCGGGCGGCGTCGCGAGGGCGCAGCGGCACCGAGCGAGCGGCGGGTCACTTCAGTCGAGCGGTATGTCGATCGGGAGCGAGATTAAGCATGACGGTACGGGTTGCGATCATTGGCGGCGGTCTTGGCGGTCTTGCCGCGGCTTGCACGCTGGCCGCGCGCGGAGCGCGGGTGATGCTCTACGAAGCGAGCGCTTCGCTCGGCGGGAAAGCGGCAGTGCTCGAGCAAGACGGCTTTCGCTTCGATATGGGGCCGACCATCGTCACGTTGCCCGAAGTGCTCGCGCGGATATTCGCAGAAGCCGGTCAAGCGTCGGAGAGGTACCTCGACCTGCGCCGGCTCGATCCGCAGTGGCGCTGCTTCTTCGAGGACGGAAGCCGACTGGATCTGCTGTCGCGGACGGCCGAGATGACTGCGCACCTCGAGCAGTTTGCCGACGTGCGGACGGCCGCCGGCTATCGTCGTTTCCTCGAGCTCGCCCGCGATCTGCATCGGATCTCCGACCGCTTTTTCTTTTGGAAGGCAATTGGCGGGCTGCGGGACACGCTCCGCGTCGCTGAATCGTTCAAGCCATCGACGCTCAAGGATCTCGCCACGCTTCGAATCGGCCGCAGCGTCGCGGCAACGATCCGCGGTCACGTGCCGGATGCGCGCGTCGCGCAAATGCTCGACCATTTCACGCAGTACGTCGGCTCCTCGCCCTATGGATCGCCAGCCGTGCTGTGCGGCATCGCGCACATGCAGACGGCCGGCGGCGTCTGGTACCCGATGGGCGGTACGCGCGCCGTGCCGGAGGCATTGACGATGCTCGCGGAGCGGCTCGGGGTCGAGTTGCATACCGGCGTGGCTGTCGCGGAGATCGTCGAGCAAGAGGGGCGCGCACGCGGGCTTCGCCTCGATAACGGTGCGACGGTCACCGCCGATGCCGTTGTCTCGAATATGGACAGCTACCGTACGCATGCGGAGCTGTTGTCGGCGCGGACGGCTGCGCCCTTCCTTGCACGTCGCCGCTACGAGCCGGCATGCTCGGGAGTCGTGCTGTATCTCGGCCTCAACCGGCGCTACGAGCATCTCTGTCACCACAATTTTGTGTTCTCGAAGGATCCGCGCGCCGAGTTCGGCGCCATCTATGGGCGCGGTCAACCCGCGGAAGATCCGACCTGCTATGTCGCTGCGCCCGCAGGCACCGATCCCTCTGTCGCGCCGCCGGGCGGCGAGGCGCTGTACGTGCTGGTGCATGTGCCCTACATGCGTCCAGAGCATGACTGGCGGGCGCTGTTTCCCGCGTACCGGCAGCGCATTCTAGATAAGCTGAAACGATGCGGCGGCATGCCCGATATCGAGCAGCGAGTCGTGTTTGAATCGGCGTTGACACCCGCCGATATCCACGAGCGGTATCGCGTGCTGAACGGCGCGATTTACGGGCTCGCAAGCCACGGCACGGCATTCGGCGCGTTCAAGCCCGGCAACCGGAGTCGCGACCTCGCCGGGCTGTATCTCGCCGGCGGCTCGGCCCATCCGGGGCCCGGTGTGCCGATGGCGCTGATGTCCGGCTGGATCGCTGGGGATGCGCTGGCGCGGGATTTTTCTCTGTCGCCGCCGGCCGGCGTCGATGTAGCGGCGGCGTGAGCACGAGCGCCGAGCCTCTCAGAATCTCGTCGCGGCGGCTTGCCGTGTTCACGTGGTACGCGCGCCGCCTGCTTGCGCGGCGCTTTACCGCGCTCAGGTTGTCGCGCGACGAAATGCCCCGGCCGATCACCCATCCGACGGTGTTCTATGCGAACCACGCATCCTGGTGGGATCCGCTCGTCATGCTGCTGGTCACCCGCTGGGCTTATCCGCACGTCGCCTTTTATGCGCCGATCGATGCGGCCGCGCTGGTGCGCTATCCGTCGCTCGCTCGGATCGGCTTTTTCGGCGTCGAGCCGGCGTCGCCCACCGGGGCGCGCCGCTTCCTCCGCACGGCGGAATCGATCCTCGCGCAGCCGAACACCGCCCTAGCAATGACCCCCCAAGGCCGCTTCGCGGACGTGCGCGAACGGCCTATTGACTTGAAGGGCGGATTGGCGAGGGTGTTGCGGCACGTGCCGGGCTGCGAAGCGAGGGCGGTCGCTATCGAGTACCCGTTCTGGGATGAAGCGCGTCCCGAGGCGCTCGTTCGTTTCGGCAGCGCCAGCGTCGCTGCGCACGGCGAGTCGCACCAAGCCGTGACGCGCGCTCTATCGCTGCAGCTGGAGCACGAGCTCGACGCCCTCGCGACGCGCGCGTGCCGGCGCGAGCCGGCCGACTTCGTGACGCTGGTCGAGGGCCGCCGCGGGATCGGCTTCCTGCAGGATCTGCCGAGCCGAGTGCGGGCATGGCGAAACGGCTCACGCTTCGAGCCGCAGCATTCCGCCGTGCGCGCTGCGAGCGAGGCCGGACAGGAAAGAACCTGATGATTTACGCCGCGTGGGCCGCTTTCGCGCTTGCAGCACTACCGCTGCTGCTGATTCTCTGTAACCTTCCATTCTTCCGTGTCCCGCCGGCGGCGGCGCGTGCGCTGCGCGCGGGCGAGGTCTCGGTGCTCATTCCCGCCCGCAACGAGGCCGCCGGGATCGAGGCTGCAATCGATTCGGTGCTCGCAGCGGCGGGCCCCGCCGAGCTCGAGATACTCGTGCTAGACGATGAGTCCACCGATCAGACGGCGCGGATCGTCCGCGAGGTGGCTGCGCGCGATCCGCGAGTCTCGCTGATCCAGCGCCGCACGACGCAGCTTGACGGTTGGGGTAAGCCGCTCGCATGCGCCGAGCTTGCCAAACGATCGCGAGGTGCGACGCTGATCTTCATGGACGCGGATGTGCGGCTCGTCGGCGACGCGTTGACGCGGATCGTCGCGGCGCTCGATCGTTCGAATGCCGCGCTCCTCAGCGGCGTGCCAAGACAATTGACCGGCACGTTCGCGGAACGGCTCGTCGTTCCGCTGATCCACTTCATCCTGCTCGGCTTTCTGCCGCTGCTCGCGATGCGCCAGTTTCGCAAGCCCGCGTTCGGCGCGGCATGCGGGCAGCTGCTCGCAGTCGATAGAGAAGCTTACTTTGCCTGTGGCGGCCATCGCGCCGTTGCGCATTGTGTTCATGATGCGGTGGCGCTCGCCCGGCATTTCCGGCAAGCGGGGCTCATGACGGACCTCGCGGACTTCACACCGCTCGCGCAGTGCCGTCTGTACAACGGCTGGCGCGAAGTGCTCGCAGGTTTCGCAAAAAACGCCCATGAAGGGCTCGGGTCGCCGGCAGGCATTCTGCCATGGACGATCATTCTATTAACCGGGCAGGCCATGTGGCTGGTGCTTCTGCCTTGGGCGGTGCTCGCGGGGCACCTGGCTGTTGTGCCGCTGCTGTTGCTCGCGGCCGCCGCCTCGCTAGCCGGCCGCATGTTCATCGCAAGACGGTTCGAGTCGACGTTGCGGCATGCGCTGTGGCATCCGCTGGGTGTCACCGCGCTGGTCGCGATCCAATGGTACGGCGCCGTTCGAACGCATCTCGGCCGCCCGGTGCCGTGGAAAGGACGGATCGCCGGCGATGCCGTTCGGTGACGCTAATACCGGGCACAAAAAAGGCGGCCACAAGGGCCGCCTTTTTCGCGCTGGCGCCTATCGGCGCCAGGCTAGGGTCATTAAGCCGCCTTCAGATGATCTGCGGCCAGCTTGCCCCGCTCGGTGACGACTTCATATTCGACCCGCTGACCTTCGGACAGCGTGCCGAGACCTGCACGTTCGACGGCGCTGATATGGACGAATACGTCCTTGCCGCCGCTTTCCGGTGCGATGAAGCCGAACCCCTTAGCGGAGTTGAAGAATTTGACAGTTCCGATAGCCACGTTTGGCCTCCTGATAACTTTGGACTAACCGCACACAATCGGGTGCGGAGACGAACAACCTGAGCGTAGTGCTTGTCTTGAATCGCGCGCCCGGGAACCGGGCGGGTAGCAGATAAGGCAGGCCAAACTTAGATCGCCCATGCATCGTGCGCCATGTTCCGGCAAAAAGCAACTCGGAAAGCGAAAGGGGCACGACCGGCAGCACGTTCTCCCGCGTCGAACGGTAGTAGGCGGTGCGCTCGAGGGGCAGAAAGCCGCATAGCTGACGAGAGAAGCGCAACTTTCTGGTTGCATGTCTAGCCACGCAGGCCTAAGCTAAAGGCAACTAGGAGGTTGCTAATGGCCATGAATTACGATCGCATCGAGAAGAGAATCGTGTTGCAGGCGAGCCGCGAGCGCGTGTGGCGCGCGCTCACCGAGGCTGCGCAGTTTGGCACATGGTTCGGCGTCGTCTTCGATGGAGATTTCGTCGCGGGCCAAAGGCTACGGGGCAGAATGGTGCCGACGGAAGTCGATCCGGAGGTCGCGAAATCGCAGCAGGCCTATGCCGGCGTCGAGTTCGACATCGTCGTCGAACGCATCGAACCGATGCGCCTGTTCTCGTTCCGTTGGCATCCGTACGAGCCTCACGACGAAGGGGGCGAGCCGCCGATGACCCTAGTCACCTTCGCGCTCGACGACGCGGCCGACGGCACCGAGCTGACAATCGTCGAGTCGGGCTTCGACGCGGTGCCGCTCGACAAGCGTGCACAGGCGTTCACCACGAACGAGCAAGGTTGGACAGTGCAGAGCAGGCTGATCGAGAAGTACTTGAGCCTGGCGCAGCGCTGACGATGCCTTCGCGCGCGACGGTGTCCGCCGCCGACGTCGCGGATGCGGCGTCGGTGTTCGCCGCCCTCGGCGACGAGACCCGCCTGCGTATCGTCACGCGCCTCTGTTGCGAAGGTCCGCAGCCGATCGTTCGCCTCACGGACGGTGCGAGCGTTACGCGTCAGGCGGTAACCAAGCATCTGCATGCGTTGTCGAACGCGGGGCTCGTCCGCGGCTATCGCGTCGGCCGTCAGACGGTATGGGAGCTGGAGCCGAAGCGCCTGGAAGAGGTGCGCGGCTATCTTGATGCCATCTCGGCGCAGTGGGACCGGGCGTTGGGGCGGCTGCAAGCCTTCGTCGAGAAGCGCGGCGAGTGAGCGATTACATCAGCTCGGTGGCGAACAGCAACGCCATGGCGCCGCCGCGCGGGTCCGGCCCGAGGATCGCCTCGCGCTGCAGATAACCCTCGAGCGTCTCGATCCGGGCGGTGGATTCGCAAACGTCGACGAACGTGCCGCCGGTGCCGGTTCGAGCATTGACCGCGTCCCACGCGCGCGCGACCGCGGCGCGATAGGCGTCCGCGTTCCCACTGAGCCAGCCCTGCGTCAGGCCGCGCTGCATCGCGAAGCCGATCATCGCGGTCGCCGAGAACTCGGGGTACGCGCCCGGCACGTCGATGACGTTCCGCCAAAGACCATCGCGGTTCTGATGCGGTAGCAGGGCTGCCATGTGCGCCTGGTAGCTTGCGAGCACATCCGCGTAAGCGGCATGGTCCTCAGGCAAGTCGTTCAGCATCAGCGCCAGCCCGAGTGCGGCGAAGCCGTTGCCCCGTCCCCACGCGGCATCCGTAAGGGGCTGATGGCGGTACAGCCCGTCCGGGCGCAGCACGATACGCTGCATGAACTCGAGATGGCGTACGGCCATGTCGAAGTATCTCGGTTCGCCGGTCAGCGAGCCGGCCTGGGTCAGAATCGCAGTGCCCATGAAGACGGAGTCGCTGTACTCGCCGTGGAATGGCATCGACTCGCGCATCGAGCCGTCTTCGGCGAAGCCGAGCTCCGCCGCTTCGCTGACCCGCGCAAGGTAGCGCGGGTCACCCGTTGCCTGCGCCAGGTCGCCGAAGATCAAATGGCCGGCCATGACTAGAGCGTTGGGCCGCTCGAGGCTATTACGACTACCGTCGACGTACGGCTCGGCCAGCGAGCGGACGAGCTCGACACGCCCGAGGGCAAGCTGCGCGCGCAGCGCGAGCGCTTCGATGTACCACGGTTGATCGAACGTCTGGCCATAATGCTCGGCGAGCTCGAGTGCGAGCGCCCGCGCGGACCGTGCCCGGCGTCGCTCGAGCTCGCGGCGCGCGTCGGACGGCTCGATGTCGCGCGCGTCGAGCGCGGCCAGCTCGTCCGATGCCGTCCAGGGCCGGCTCGGAATGCGCCCGACCAGCGCCGCCGGCTCGCTTGCGAGCGCCGCGCCGATGCCGGAGTGGTCATCCCCCGCGATCAGCACCAGATCCGGGCCTTGCGTGCCGATGAAGCGCCACAGCGTGTTGGCTTCGGCGTGTTCGCGGTAGGCTGGCCCTTGCGGCGGAAACTCGAGCTGCGCGCCATCTGGATTCGCGACCGGAATGGCGAGCAATGTGATGCTTCGGCGGCTCTGAGGGAGCGCATCGTAGCGCGCCACCGCGGCGCGCACCTCGGCCGCGCTGTCGTCGTCGCCGGCGAGGCCGCCAATCAGCAAGACAGTCGGCGCGGCGTCCGCAGCTGCGGCCACGACGCTCGCATCGATCTGCGTTCCGGCCGAGCTGCGGCCGATGTCGAACGGCTCCGCCGCGTGCGCGGTCAGCCCCGCCCAGACCAGCACGCTGGCCAGCCGCGCCGCCCAGCCCATCACACTGACGCCGGCACCCAGTTGCCGTGAATCGCGTACTTGAGCCGGACCGGGATCTTGACGGTCGCGAGCGGCCCTTCGTCGATCCGCTGGGCGTCGAAGATCAAGAGGTCGCTGCGGTGCTCGGCGCGCCGGTTCACCACTCCCAACACATAGCCTTCGCCTTCCGGCGCGTCCGGCCCCTTCCGCGCGAAGATCGGCTCCTGCGTGCTCGAAGTATCGCCCGCGAACCAGGTTTTGAGCTGGCCGGTCGACATATCCATATGGACGTAAGTGTTGAAGAAGAAGCCCATGATAGGACCGGCTCGGTCGGCATCGTAAGGCTGGGTCGGATCGGTCGCCTGCATGAAGGCATGCCGGTACGGCTGCCCGACATAGCGGTCATCCACATGCGGAAACTCGCCGGCGATCGTGGCGAGCACTTTGGCGTCCGGCGTGCTCGACTTCGAGCTCATGTCGAAGCACCAGCGCACGATCTCGGTTCGTAACGT
>CAZFJU010000001.1:0-54458 GCA_964518995.1 uncultured Gammaproteobacteria bacterium | reverse complement strand
TCCATGACATGCGGAATCACCGCGAGGATCAGGTAATTCTCGGTGAGCCCGCAGTCGTGGATCATGCCGGGATACGGGCCTTTGAACCACAGCTCGCGTGTTTTCTGGCCGTTCTTGTCGAACGTGAAGAACGCGATATCCGGCGTCGCCTCGCCTTTCGCGGCATAGGCATAGCCGACCAGCTCCTGCGTCACCGGATCGATCTTCGGGTGCGCGGTAAAGGTCTTGGCCGTCATCTGCCCGTTCCAATCCCACAGCTGCTTGGTCTCGAGCGTCTGCGGGTCGAGCGCATACGGCGGGCCGTCCTCTTTGAACGCGAGCAGCACGCCGTTGTGCAGCACGACGTTGGTATTCGACACGGTGCGGACGATGCCCTGCACGCTCGGGTCGTCGGTAAACGGATTGCGGTATTCGCCAAACAGGCCGCGCCGCGCCGCGCGCTCGGCCATGAAGCGGTGCGTGCGCACATACTTGTGCTGCATGTCGACGTGGCCGTTCTTGATCCGGAACGCCGTCACCATGCCGTCGCCGTTGAACGGGTTGGCGTCGCCGAGCATCGGCGGAAATTGCTGATCGGGGCCGACGCGATAGAACGTGCCGTCGAGCGCCGCGGGAATTTCGCCTTCGACCTCCAGATCGAACAGCTCGCCCTCGAAGCGGAACGGCTCGTCGATCGTCAGGAATGTCGGAGATTTCGGAAAAGGTTGGGTCATAGCTGACTCTCGCTGACTGCCGAGAATGAATGGCCCGCATTCTACCGTGCCCGCGGCGGGTAAGGATGCCGTTGGTGCGGCGCGCCGGCGGTCCCGCGCGCCGCGGGCGCGCGCAGGACGGCGGATCGTCAACCGAGCGCGGGCTCGGCGAGCCGCGGATAATCGGTGTATCCGCGCGCATCGCCGCCGTAGAACGTGGCCGGATCCGGCTCGTTCAGCGGCGCGCCGGCCCGAAGCCGCTCTACCAGATCGGGATTCGACAGCGCCCAGCGCCCGAGCGTCATGACGTCGGCGAGGCCGGCCTCGACATCCGCGCCGATGCGCTGCAAGGGCTGTCCGCCCCGATTGAGCAGCAGCGCGTTCGGCCACAGTCGCCTTAGATCCTGCAGCAAGCGCTCGTTGCCATGGTGCACGACATGCACGTAGGCGAGCCCGAGCTTCGCCAGCCCCTCGACCAAGTAACGATAAAGCGGCTCGTAGTCGGCGCCCTCGTCGATGGCGTTGAATGTCGAGCCCGGGGACAAGCGAATACCGGTGCGGTCCGCGCCGATCGCGTTCGCTACTGCGGCGGCCGTCTCGATCGCGAACCGCGCACGGTTCTCGATCGATCCGCCGTATTCGTCGTCCCGCACGTTCGCATTCGTCGACAAGAATTGCTGCACCAGGTAGCCATTCGCGCCGTGGATCTCGACGCCGTCGGCGCCTGCTTCGATGGCGCGGGTCGCCGCGTGCGCGAACTCGTCGATCGCGGTGCGGATGTCCGCGGCGGTCATCGCCCGCGGCACGGGCTCATCGAGCATGCCGCCCGGCGTGAACATCTTCGCGCCCGTGGCCACCGCGGACGGCGCGAGCGCAGCGCGGTGATGGGGCGTGTTATCGGGGTGACTGACGCGACCGACGTGCATCAGCTGAACGAACAAGCGCCCGCCGTTATCGTGCACCGCATCTGCGATGCGCTTCCAGCCGGCGACGTGGCGGTCGGTATAAATGCCGGGCGTCGACATATATCCCTGACCGTCGGCCGAAGGCTGCGCACCCTCGCTGATCAGCAAACCGAGCGATGCGCGTTGTGCGTAGTACTGCGCTGCGAGCGGCCCCGGTGTACCGTCCGCTTCGGCGCGACTGCGGGTCATCGGCGCCATCGCGAGCCGATTCGGCAAGGTCAGCCGCCCGACTTGCACGGGATCCCAGATCGTTGCCATGTCTTCTTCCCTCCTTGTTATGGGGCTTAAACGTTCGCGACGCAGTAGCCTATACTGTTCCGTACATGGATCGGTAGGCATATTAAATAGACACGGTGTCTTGAAAATGGACCATCGAAAGTGGGATCTCGGCCTAATGGAAGACTTCGTTCTGGTCGCGTCAGAAGGGGGATTTGGCAAAGCGAGCCGGGTGAGCGGAAGGCCTAAGGCCACGCTGTCGCGGCGGGTGATGGCGCTCGAGCAGAGTCTCGGCGTGCGGCTCTTCGAGCGCGGCGCCCGCACGCTGAAGCTCACCGAGGACGGGCGCGCGCTGCACGAGCGCACGACCGGTCTCGTGGCGGAGATTCTCGACGTGGGCCGATGTCTTTCCGAGGGTTCGCTTCAGCCGCGCGGGAGGCTGCGGGTCAGCGTGCCGCTGTTCATCGGCCAAACCCTGCTCGGTCGGCTCGCGGCTGAATTCAGCAAGCGGTACCCCGCAGTCCAGCTGGAGGTTGTCGCGGAAGACCGCTATGTGGATCTGATCGAGGAAGGTTACGACGTTGTGCTGCGCGCGAACCCGCGCGGGGACGAGTCGCTCGTCGGCAGACGCCTCGGCAGTGACCAGCTGATCGTCGCGGCCCCGCCCGGGCTGCCGAAGCCGAGGGCGGCCCGCGCCGGCGCGCCGCCGCGGGTGCCGGCCGTGGCAATGACCCATCTTGCGGACAGCGGCCCGTGGAAAATTAGCGAAAGCCTGACGATCGAGCCGGACGTGCGGCTTCGGTTGTCGTCGCTGCTGATGGTGCGCGACGCGGTGTGTGCCGGCGCCGGCGCGGCGCTGCTGCCGCGCGCCGTCGCGGCCGACGCCGCCGCGGCCGGGCAGCTCACGATCTGGAGCAGTGTTCCGCACCGCACGACCGAGATCTGGGTGCTGCACGCGTCCCGACGACTGGTGAGCACGAAGATCACCGCGTTCGTCGACTTTCTGGTCGAGGCCTATCGCGACGCGGATTGATCGCTACGGCCGACGTACGGCCGCTCGAGCTTGCGACATCGGCTCTTCCGCACCCGGTAGAGAGCAGAGCTATGCCCGAGATGCCAACGGTGCTAGCCTCTGGCCGTCGCAGTAGGGCACGAGAGAATCGTATGGCTGGGCCGAGCAGGTGCATCATCGCCGTTCTTCTCATGGCCGTGACGAGCCCTGGGCTCGCGCAGCTCACGAACGATGAGGCGCCGGTCATCGTCGGCCATTACCGTCTGAACGTTTCAAGCATCGAAGACCATCTCGCGTTTTGGGTCGATACGCTCGGCGGTGAAGCGATCAAGATCGGCGCGACCCAGGCGATCCGCTTTCCGGATGTCTACCTGCTGTTGACCGAGAAAGCGCCTGTCGGCCCGACGCTCGGCACGACTTTCGACCACATCGGCTTCGCCGTGCCGGACGTGCCGGCTCTCACCGAGAGGGTTGTAGAGAAGGGCTACGAGTTGACGGTCGGCCGCGAGCCCGCGCCCGGCGAAACCGCAAGCCCGCCGACCGCGGGCAACTATGGCCGCTTCTCGTATCTCGTCGGCCCGGACGGCGTCAAGGTCGAGCTCGTCACCAGCGATGTCGAGACGCCGCCGGCGATTACCCATCACCATGTGCACTTCGTGAATCGCGACTTCGTCGAGATGCAGCAGTGGTACATGGCGGCGTTCGATGCGACGTTGCGTCCCGGCCAAACCGATTTCTTTATCGGCGCCGATCTTCCCGGCGTCGGCTACATGCTTAATTTCTTCAGCTGGCTTCCCGCGGAAGATCTCGTCGGCACCGCGGGTCGCGCCGTCGGCACCGTCGGCTTCGAGATGCGCGATCTCGATGGATTCGTCGAGCGGCTTGCGGAGAAGGGCATCACGCTCAGCCAGCCCGTCCGCACAGCGGAGGAGCTCGACGGAATCCGCACGGCGACGATCGTCGACCCGTGGGGCACCGTGCTCGAGCTGACCGAAGGGCTGCGCGCGCTCGAATAAACAAGCGATCAAGAGGACGATCACAAGTGGTTTGCGGTGCCGCGCTTGGCGGCACGCCTCGAAGGGGGAGGGAGGCATGCAGAGATTCGAACGCTCGGTGCTGGCGAAGGCGGTCGCTTCATGCGACGCGCAGCGCGGCAAAATTCTCGGACTGGGGGGCATCGGCGGGGCCTGTCTGCTGACAGTGCTCTCCGTTGGGGGGGTCGACGTCGCCGTGGCGCAGAGCAGCGGCCCGGTCGAAGAGGTCATGGTGACCGGCTCGCGGCTGCGCCGCGACGGCATGTCGACACCGACGCCGGTTACCGCGGTCAGCTCGGCCGAGATGCGCGCGATGGCGCCGACGCTGATCATGGATGCGCTCGATCAGATGCCGCAGTTTCGGCAGAACGACCAATCTCACACCGGCAATATCTTCACGGCATCGGGCGGCGCGAATGCCGTCAACCTGCGCGGCATCGGCTCGAAGCGCACGCTGACCCTGCTGAACGGCCGGCGAATCGTCAGCGGCCAGCAGGCCGGCACCGTCGACGTTTCGATCTTGCCGACCGCGCTGATCGATCGCGTCGAGATCGTCACCGGCGGCGCGTCTGCCGCCTATGGGTCAGACGCGATCAGCGGCGTGACGAACTTCATCCTCGATCTCGGCTTTACCGGGGTCAAGGGCAACCTGACGGCGGGCATGACGGATCGGCGCGACCATGACAATTATCAGGTCGAGTTCGCCGCGGGGACGTCGATCGGCGAGCGCGGGCACCTGATTGCGTCTGTCGACTATTACAATGCCGACGGCGTCATGGGCTTGCATGATCGCGACTGGCAACAAGGCTACGCGCTGTTCACGCCAGTCGTGCCGCCGGGCCAGATACCGCTGCGGTTCTACGCAGCGCCCGGTCGGTCGCGCGCCGTCACTGCGGGCGGGCTGATCACCGGTGGGCCGTTGGCCGGCACGCAATTCGTCGACGGGGTGCCGGTACCGCTCGGCACCGGCTCGCAGATCGTCGGTAACGCGCAGGTTGGCGGCGGCGGCCGTGACTTGCAGAAGGATTGGGCCGTCTTGCGGCCGGACGACGAGCGTCACAGTATCTTTGCGCACTATGCGTTCGAGTTCGACGATGATCGGACCGGTTACTTCCAGGTGCTACGCGGTCGCCACACGGTCGATTCGCTGCCGGCGCCGCTCGCGCTGCAACCGTTCTGGGGCATGACGATCTTCGCGGATAACCCGTTCCTGCCGGAGCCGATTGCGCAGCGGATGGCTGACGAAGGCCTCGCGAGCATTCCGTATGCCCGCGTCTTCGAGCAAATCGCCCCGTCCCGCGAGGTGACCGACGACACGACCTCCATCACCATCGGCTACGACGGCCGGATCGGCGAGCGGCTGTTTTTGAGCGCCTACTATCAATATGGCGAGAACGTCGAGGTCGCCGACTATTCGTCCAACGGGCAGCTGCTGCGAATGGATCGATTCTATCGCGCGCTGGATTCAGCCGTGGATCCGGCCACGGGCCGGATCGCATGCCGCGCCAATCTGCCCGCGTTCGGCGGCCTCACGCCGGCGCAGGAGGCGGAAGTTACGCGGATCAGCTTCCTGGGGCTGCCGGTTTGGGCCGACCCGTTGAGCAATAGCGAATGCGTACCGTTCGATCCTTTCGCGGCGCAAATTTCGCAAGAGGCGATCGATTACATGACTGGCGGCGTCCACCATCGGCAGCGCTTGCGGCAGGACATGTTCGAGGTCACGCTGCAGACGGACCTCGGCCGCGAACGGAGGCAGGGGCCGATTTCGCTCGGCGGCGGTCTGTCGTATCGCGAGGAGTGGGTCTTCCAGGACGCGTTCGGGAACGCGGAAGATCCGCGCCGCATGCAAGATATCGGCGTATTCCGCATCGAGAACGATCCGATACCGATCCGCGGTGTGCCGTCGCAGGTTCGCGACCGCGGCATCTTTTATACCGGCAACCCGAACAACGAAGGGACAATCGACGGTCGGTTCGACGTTTGGGAGGTGTTTGCCGAATCGATCGTGCCGATGTACCGCGGCGACACCAGCAGTATCGACCTGCATGCGGCGGTGCGTTACGCGGACTATTCGGGCAGCGGCGGCGTATGGGCCGGTAAACTCGGCGCCGACTGGCAGATCGCCGATCCGCTGCGCCTGCGCGCCACGTGGTCGCGCGATACGCGTGCCGGCACGCTGTCGGAGCGTTTCGATACGCAGACCGGCGGCACAACCATCGGCGTCGGTGTCGATCCGCTGTTCCCCGTCCAGTACATCGCGGCGACGACGATCGGCGGCAACCCGACGATCGAGCCGGAGGAGTCCGATACTTTCACGATCGGGCTGGTTTACCAGCCGCGCTGGGCAGAGGGGCTCAGCGTCGCCGTCGACGCCTATGACATCAGCATCGACAACGCAATCGATCAGCTGGGCGGGCTCGAGATCATCAGGCGCTGCTACGGCGTCGACGGCGGCACGGTGGAGCTCAATCCGAGCGTGTGCGCGCTGATACGGCGCAGCGATGATCCGAACGAGCCGGGCATCAGCCAGATCTTCAACCTGTACATCAATATCGCCGAGACCACGACGCGGGGCGTGGACTTCGAGGCGAGCTATCGTCGCGACATCGATTGGTTCCGGCGCGGCGGCGAGTCGCTGGGCGTTCGGCTGTTCGCGAACTATCTGAGCGAGGTCAGCACGACCTTCGTCGGCGTGCCGCCGATCGACCGGGCCGGCGAGCTGCAGTTCCCCGAGTGGCTGGCGACCGCATCGCTCACCTATACGAATGGCCCGTTCAGCTTGAACTGGCAGACCCGCTATCGGGATAAGACCGTTCGCGACATCGAGTGGATCGAAGGGGTGCACATCGTCGACAACAGCGTCGCGTCGCGCGCGTATACGAATCTGAATCTGTCGTACACGATGGACTGGAGCGGCAACAGCTCGGAGCTCTACTTCTACGTCGGCAACTTGTTCGATAAGGATCCGCCGCTCGTGCCGGGCGGTGTCGGCTCGCTCGGGCCGCCGCTGCACACGAACAATGGTGTGTTCGAGACGCTTGGCCGGAACTTCACGCTCGGGCTGCGTTTCAACCTCGGCACCTGATCCGCGGCGCGGTACCAGGCGGCGCGTCTGTCACGCGTGTCGATGCCCATTCGATTCGATCGGCAACGATAGGCGCGCCGCAGCGAGAGAGCGACGCACGCGTCACGCCTGCGAGTGTTCTCGCGCCAGGCATTCGAACAGATCTTCGAGCTCCGCCGTGAGCACATTCGGCGATAGTTCGGCCGGAGCACGCACCGGGCGCACACCGCGGCGCGCGGCGTCGATCAGCGTCTGCAGACCGGCGCGCGCATGCTCGGCGCTGCCGCTGCCGAGAAGCCGTGCGACGCGCTCGTGCATCTCGTCGGGTGCCGCTTCCCGCACGCTCCACGCTATCGCCAAGACGCGATAGGCGAGCCGCTGCGTCGCGGCTATTGTCGGCCAGAGAGCCTCGGCAGCGTCGCGTGCGGAACCCGCGCTGGCCACGGCCGACTCGTAAGCACGCTCGAGCGCGAAGCTCTGATGCTGCAGATCACGCTCTACGGCGCGCCCGTGCTCCGTGTGCACGCCGCCGCCTGCGAGATGCCCGATGAGCCGGTCCGCAAGCTCCAGCGTACGTACGACGTGGTGCGGCATGCGCGGGGCCGCCCTAGGCGCGGGCATTGCGCGAAAGACCAGCAGGGCGATCACGCAGCCGACGAAGGTATCGACGCCGCGCGCGCGCAAGAAGTCCCCGACGTTTTCGACCGGCAGGCCAGCGCTCGCGACGGTCAAGCCGGCGCCGGTGATGAATACCGTAGCCGCCGCGTAGTGCCGGATCACGAGCATCTCGATCGCGAACGTCAATGCCATCATGGTCAGCACGAGCCACGGGCCCTGCGGCTGCAGCACGAGGATCGTGCCGGCCAACACCAGCCCGACCAGCGTGCCGACCAAGCGCTCTATCGCACGTACGAATGTGCGTAGCCAATCGAACCCCTGATGCAGCACGAGCACCGACGCGGCAACGGCCCAATACGCGCGCTCGAGCTCGAAGATGACTCCGACGACGCCGGCGATCAGCGCCGCGGCACCGACGCGCAGAATGACCAGCCGCGATGCGGAACCGGGCGCCCATGCTTCGAGCGCGATCGAGACGGCGGACGGTCGCACGAGCGGGAGCGTGTGGGGTGCCTGAAAATCCGCGGAAGTCCGCGGCGAGTCGATGCTCGCAATCAGCCCGCGAATCTCGTCGCTCATCGCTTGCATGCGTCGGTCGCTCGTCGAACGCATTTTCAGCGCTACGGCGAACAGGCCGTTCAGGCGCCGGTTGATCGCGCGGAGGGCTCTCAGCCGGCTGCGCGTGCGCGGCGGCGCAGGCTGAAACGCAACGAGCGCCGTCCAGGCATTGTGAAGCGCGAGCGCGGCGTCGTGCCGGGCCCGGTGCTCGCGCCGGGTCCCGGCCTGCTCGATGAACGCGATCAGCGCGTAGGCGGCTTGCCGCACCGCCGCTTTTTCCGGGCCGCGTAGCGCAAACAGCGCGCCGGTCATATGGACGCACCATGCGAAGGCGGCGGCTGAGCCGACGAGCGCGGCCCCATGCCACGGCGCCATCCGCGGCATGGCCGTGGCCGCCGCGCACGCGAGCAGAAACATGTACGCTCCGGGCGGCCCGATCCGGAATGCATTCGCGAACCATGTCGCCAGCATCGCGAACAGCGCGATCAGCGGCACGACGAGCCACCCGAGCGGCGCGATCGCGAAGCCGAGCGCGGCGGCGAGCGCAAAGCCTAGCCCGATCGAAGCGAGCTCGCGCGCGCGGCTCAGGTACGGCCGGCCGCTGCCATAGAGCGCGGTGAAGCCGCCGAGCGTTGCGACCATCCCGGCGCGAATATCGCCTGCGAGCCAGCCGGCGAGCATCGGTGCGCCCATGCAGACGGCGGCGCGCAGCGCGAACAACCAACGGCGCGGCGCGCCAGGCCTCAGCGTTCCGAGGCTACGCCACGCCGACCGAAGAGGGTGGTCGGTCAACTCTGCGGTGCCGCCGTCCGAAGGAGGCCGTGATCGGCGTTACTCGAGCCTCAGCCGGGTCGCGCCGGACTCGTCCGCGTACTCGCGGTTGTCCTCACATACGTACTCCATCATCTCGTAGTCGGCCAGCCGGTTGAACGTGAATGACACGTGCCACGGCTCGGTGAGCACCGCCGGATCCTCGATCGTGATGTCGTCGACGAGCACGTCCGGCTCGACGAGCCGTATGCGCTCGGTGATCCGCATGTCGAGCGTGTGCGGAACATGGCGAAACTCGACCGACTCCTTGATGCCGATCGTGTCGACGACCAGCGTGTCGCCTTCCCAATGGCCGACCGATCGGCCGTAGAAGCCGGGCTCGATCTCATCGAGGGGAAGCTGGGGGCGATCGAGGTAGATGCGGCGCACCTGGTTGTACGCTTCCTGGATGATCGTGATCTGGCCTTCGCTAACGAGTATTTCCATCGGGAACGGTCCGCCGCTGCCCATCATCGACGGCATACCCTGCGGCAGACAGAACGTTGCCGAGGTCGCGAGCGGCTCGCCGCGCGCATCGGCTTCACGTATCGCCGCCTGGCGTGCCTCCCACGCTTCGCGATACTCGGGCTTGAGCGGCGGCGCCGACTCCTGCACCCGCTCAGTTTGCGTCGAATCGGGATTGCCGCCGGCTGCGAATGAGATCGTCCACGTGCCGCCAATATCCGCGGGGGCATCTTGTGCGCCTGCAGCGCCGGCGGCGAGCGCGGATCCCAGCGTCAACATGGCGGCTGCACGCCCCGTCACGAACCCTATCTGCATGATCTTCACGGCGCAGGCGTCCGCGTGAAAGTGTGGGCGGCGGGCACGGGCGGTATGAGCGTGCGGCCATCGGGCACGGCAAGCTCGAGCAGCAGGCCGCCCTTCTCCCCGCTCAACAGCGGCGCGACGATCGCCGTGACCTCGTCACCGGCGTTGACGTCGCTCGAGCGCCATCCGGCCCGCCGCAGCATGTTGATGCTCGTGAGCTCGATCGTGAATTCGTCGATGCCGTCCGGCCCTTCGCTGACGGCGAGATCGATATAGCCGTGCGGGTTCGTCCACTGGAAGTCTCGCACGGTACCTTTGAGTGTGTACGTCTGCGTGTGGTCGAAGATCGCGAATGAGTGATGCGCGGCCGCAGGCATCGTCGCGAACGCGGCAAGCGCACCGGTAAAAATGGCCCATGTCGAGCCGGCCAATCCGTGTCTCATGAATCCCCCTCCGAGGCCCGCAGCACAAGCTGGGATCACATAAGCGTACGCCGCGCCGCGCCGTTAAACTACGGTTCACTTACGGCGCGAACGCTTAAGGAAGCACTCGGCAGCGACTAAGAACTGCGGACGCGGCTCACCTTCGCGATCGAGTGCCTGTAACAGCCGCTAGCGGTCGAACAACGAGCTGAACGTCAGCCGCACGCCGCGGAACTCGCGGTCGCTGCTGATACGGTACGCGAGTCCCAGCTGTTGCCACTTCAGCCGCCAGAATTCTAGCGGCTGCTCGCCCGTGCTGAACGCAGCGCCGATCTCCCACTCGTCGACGAGCTCGAGGCGGCGGGTGTCGGTCCCGTCGCTATAGACAAGAGGGTTCAGGTAGTCCGTGTACGCCACGTGCCAGTGCAGGCGCACTTGGTGCCCGCCGATCTTCTTGTTGGCCAGCGGCCGGTTGAACTCCAACGCCGTCAATAGCGGCAAGGCGTTGCCGTGCTCGCGGGTGTCGCTCGAATAGCCGACATATGTCAGCCCGTTGACGAGTGCCCATTCGAAGTCGTCGCCGCCAAAACGCACGCGGCTCTTGATGCCGCTCCAATAGATCCACGCCGCGGCGTCGCCGTCGAATCGTTTGCCGTAGCCGACGTAAGCGAGCGGCTTCAGCGACCATTGCGGACCGATCGGCACGTCGATCTCAGCGCCGGGTGCGATGCTGAAGGTGCTGACGTTGTCGCGGTCGAGCGTTGCGGCGAGATTCGAGCGGTTCGGCCGCTGCAGCCCGAGTGCAATCGGCAGGCGGAACCGCAGCCCGAGCTTGCGTCCGTCCTCGCCGAGCTCGGCATCGCGCCAACGCCAACCGGGACGTACGCGGAGGACGAAGGTCTCTTCGCGATCGAGCGAAGAGTAGTAGCCCGTACCGAAGTATGGGCCGTACGCCCAGTGCACCGGCGGCGGTGTATCGGCGCCAGCCGGCCCCGCCGTCGCGGCGCACATCCACCCCAGGATCTTTAGCAGCCGCTTGTCGGATCGCGCGTGGCCCATTGACGCAAGATACCTCAAGACGGCCTCGATCCGGACGCGGGGGCTACCGATCTCCCGGCCGCGGGCGGTCCGCGCAAACCGGTAGACTTGCGGTCCTCAATCCGCTTCCGTGGGGCTCAGGATGGCGTTGAAGAGACCGAAATGGCCGCAGGGCCGGCTCGTCACCCTAGAAGTGACGTCGAAACGGCTGGCGGACAATCCGCTCGGCGATCCGCATGTGCGGCAGCTCGATGTGTGGCTGCCGCCGGGCTACGACGAAGCCCGCGGAGGCGGGCGCGGCAAGCGCTATCCGGTGCTGTTCGATCTCGTCGGCTATACCGGCTCCGGCCAAACGCATACGAACTGGAGGAATTTCGAGGAAAACGTGCCGGAGCGGGCCGCGCGGCTCGTTGCCGAGCGCAAGATGCCAGCTTGCATCATCGCGTTTCCGGACTGCTTCACCGCGTACGGCGGCAATCAGTACGTGAACTCGGCCGGTGTCGGGCGCTACGCGGACTATCTCACGCAGGAGCTGATCCCCGCGATCGACCGCGAGTTCCGCACCCTTGCGGACCGGCGCCACCGCGGCTGTTTCGGCAAGTCATCCGGCGGCTACGGTGCGCTGATCCATGGGATGAAGCACGCTCGGTACTGGGGGGCGGTCGCGAGCCACTCCGGCGATGCCTACTTCGATTTCGTCTACCGCTGCGACTGGCCAACCACGCTCGATGAGCTGAGCAAGTACCGGGCGAAAGCTCGCCGCCCAGGGCCGGTCGACGCGAGCGCAGCCTTCGCGACGCCCGCTGGCGGCATCGACGACGGGCGTATCCGTCGCTTTCTCGAAGCGGTCTGGCGCAAGCCGGCGCTGACGGGCGGCGAGGTGCATTGCCTGATGAATCTGGCCATGGCGGCGACCTACGATCCGGATCCCGAGCAGCCCGGCCGATTGCGCGTGCCGTTCGATCTCGAGACCGGCGAGCTCATCCCGGAGCGATGGCGCCGCTGGCTGCGCCATGATCCGATTCATCTCGTGGCACGTCATGCGGCCAGCCTGAAGACTCTGCGCGGGCTTTTTCTCGACTGCGGCTGGCGCGATCAATACCGTATTCACTACGGCACGCGGATCCTCTCGAAACGGCTCGCGGAGCACGGAGTGCCGCACGTTTACGAGGAATTCGACGGTACGCACTCGGGGATCGACTGGCGGATGGATGTAAGCTTGCCTTTCCTCGCGCGTGCGCTGGCATGAGACATCCATGAGCCCGGAGCTGCCTTACGCCCGTTTGAGCCCGGAGGTCGTGTTCGAGGCCGTCGAGAGCGTCGGCTTTGAATGCGACGGCCGCATCATCGCGCTGGCGAGCTACGAGAATCGCGTTTATCAGATCGGAGTGGGCGACGAGTTCGTCGTGGCCAAGTTCTATCGGCCCGGCCGGTGGTCGGACGATGCGATTCTCGAAGAGCACGACTTTGCGCTCGATCTCGACGAGCGCGATGTGCCGGTCGTCCCGCCGCTCGTGATCGACGGTGAGACGCTGCACGAGCAGGCCGATTACCGGTTCGCGCTGTTCGAGCGTCGTGGCGGCCGTTGGCCGGAGCTCGCGACCTCCGAGGAGCGCGTGTATATGGGGCGCGTGATCGGCCGCATTCATGCATTCGGTGCGACGGATCGCTTCCGCCATCGAGCGACGCTGTCCGCGGACAAGCTTGGCCGCGAGTCGGTCGAGTTGCTCGCTGCGAGCGGTTTTATTCCGAATCACATGGCGCAAAGTTATCGCAGCATCGCGAGCGACGTGCTCGGCGCAGTGGACCGGCAGTTCGCGGCAGCCGGCCACTATGCGACGCTGCGCATTCACGGTGATTGTCATCCCGGCAACGTTCTCTGGACGGACGCGGGCCCGCATTTCGTCGATCTCGACGACTGCGTGAACGGGCCCTCGATCCAGGATCTGTGGCTGTTTCTGTCCGGCAGCCGCGAGGACATGAGCGTGCAGCTCGCGGATCTGCTGGAGGGTTATATGCAGTTTCGCGATTTCGACTTTCGCGAGCTGCACTTGATCGAGGCGCTGCGCGCGCTGCGCATCATTCATTACAGCGCGTGGATCGCGCGCCGCTGGAAGGATCCGGCGTTTCCGCGCGCGTTCCCGTGGTTCGGCGAGCCGAGGTATTGGGAGGAGCACGTGCTCGCGCTGCGCGAGCAGCGCGCCGCGCTCGACGAGCCGCCGCTGACTGTACTTTGAATAGGCGCCTGCGCGCGGCGCCGGCCCGACCGCCGCGAGGCCTCACCGCTTCACCGTGCTCGCGCCCGGCATCTTCGGTATTATCACCGAGCTGCCCGGCACGCCGGGCACAGGTTTAACCGTCGCAGGAGTGTCGCTATGGCATACGAGCCGCTGATCGGCAAGGACTTCGTCCCCCCCGACCTGTTGGCGAAAGTCACGGGGCGGGCGAAATACGCCGAGGACTTCCGGGCCGACGGCATGGTGTTCTGCAAAATGCTGACGAGCCCGATGCCGCACGCAAGGGTCGTGAGCATCAATGCGGACGAAGCGCTGGCCATGCCCGGTGTCGTCGGCATTCTCACGGCGGACGATGTCCCGGCGATGCCGGCGCCGCAGGATGAAATCCTGACGCACGAGCCGTTGTTCGTCGGCCAGCCGATCCTCGCGATCGCTGCCGAGAGCGAGCAGCTCGCGGCCGATGCGCTCGAGCGCATCCGCGTGACATACGAAGAGCTGCCGTTCACGGTCGATCCGCTCGAGAGCCTGTTCCCCGGCGGGCCGAACGCGCGGCGCGACGGCAACGTCTTCAACAGCGGCGAGCTCGCGAGCTTCAAATGGACCGCGCAAGATTTTGCGGCCGCGGGCGAGGATCAGCTGCCGCTCGGGCAGGCCGCGCAAGAATGGTCGTACGGCGATGTCGACGCCGGCCTCGAGAGCGCAGCGCTCGTGCTCGACGAGTCGTTCGTCACGGCCGGCTTGTCGCACCATTCGATGGAGCCGCGCTCCGCTTTCGCGTATTGGCAGAACGGCAAGTGCTTTCTGCACGCGTCCTCGCAAAGCCAGAGCTTCCCGGTGCCAACGGTGGCGCGCTACCTCGGCATCGAGCCGAGCGAGCTGGTCTTCATCGCGGAGTATTGCGGCGGCGGCTTCGGCTCGAAGGGCGGCGCCTATCCAATCGTCGCCGTGCCGGCGCTGCTGTCGCGCAAGATCGGCCGGCCGGTGATGATGCGCATCAGCCGCCCCGAGGAGTACTACATCGGCTCGGCGCGGGCCGGGTTCCAGGGCCGCATCAAGCTTGGATTCGCGCCGGATGGGCGGGTTACCGCGGTGGATCTGTTCATTGTCCAGGAGAACGGTCCGCATGCCGGCTTCAACGACTGGCAAGCCGCCGCCGATGCGGTGTCGCTTGTCTACACGCCGCCCGCAATGCGTTTCCGCGGCGTTCCGGTCATGACGAATACGCCGCCGCGCGGCCCGCAGCGCGGCCCGGGTCAGAACCAGATTGCGGCGGCCGTCGAGCCGTTGATCGACAAAGCGGCGCGCGAGCTCGGTGTCGACCGGCTCGAGATCCGGCGGATCAACGCGCCGGATAGCTCGGCGCGCTACGGCGCCCGACAGGGCGGCGTTACGAGCGCGCATTTGCCGGAGGCGCTCGCGATCGGCGCCGAGGAGTTCGGATGGGCGGGGAAGAGCGCCCGCAGCGGCCAGCGCAACGGGCCGAAGGTGATCGGTGTCGGTATCGGTCAGGCGTTTCATACGGCGGGCGCGGCAGGCTTCGACGGGCTGGTCGTGCTAAAGCCGGACGGCAAGCTGCATATCCATACCGGCGTCGGCAATCTGGGCACCTATTCCTATGCGGTCACCGCGCGCGTCGCGGCCGACACGTTGAAGTACAGCTGGGAGCGCTGCGTCGTCGAGCGCGGCGACAGCTCGAAGCATCTGCCATGGAATCTCGGCCAGTTTGGCAGCAACACGTCGTTCACGATGAGCCGTACGAACTATGCGGCGGCGATCGACGCGTTAGCGAAGCTGAAAGAGATCGCGGCGATGGATCTCGGCGGCGCGCCGGACGATTACGACATCGAGGACGAGCGAGTTTTCCGCACCGATGATCCGAGCGTCGGGCTCACCTACGCCGAGGCCGCGCAGCGCGCGATCGAGCTTGGCGGCGCGTTCGCGGGGCACGACATACCGGCGGATCTGAACGACATCACGAAGGCCGCGGCGGCCGGTGTAGCCGGCTCGGGGCTCGTCGGCGTCGCGAAGGACAACCTTGCGCTGACCGGCAGCGTGCCGGCGCTTGCAGCCGGCTTCATCGAGATCGAGCTGGATATCGAAACTGGCAAGTTCGAGATCCTCGACTATGTCGGTGTCGCCGATTCGGGCACCGTGATCCACCCGCAGGGGCTTGCGGCGCAGGTGCGCAGCGGCGCGATCATGGGCTTCAGCATGGCTGCGCACGAGCGGCTCATCTACGATCCGCAGAACGGCTTGCCGGCGAATATCGGCTATTTGAACGCGAAACCGGCATCCTATCTCGATGTCGCGGACGAAATGCGCTGGGCCGCGGTCGACATACCGGATCCGCAAAATCCGGTCGGCGCAAAGGGCATCGGCGAGCCGGTGCAGGGTTGCGCTTCGGCGGCGCTTTTGTGCGCCATCTCGGATGCGCTCGGCGGGCACGTCTTCAACCGTACGCCGGTCGTGCCGGACATGATCGTCAATGCCGCAGCGGAGCGGCCGCAGTCGCACACGCCGCTGCAGGTCAACACGGCGTGAGCCGGTCCAAACTCATAGCTGGCGGCTTTTCGAGCGGAGATCAAATCGATGGCTGAAAATCCGGGGGATCGCGAGGGTGCTGCTTTAGCCGGTCCGCTCTCAGACGAAGCAGGGCTGGATGCCGTGGTACGCGCCAAGGCGACGCGGCGGCAGTTCATCAAGGGAGTCATCGCGTCCGGCGCAGTCGTATCCGGCGCAGGCTATCTGATGGGCTGCTCGCCGGGCGGCGACGGAGCGGCCCCGGCCGGCGGCGTCGAGCGGATGCTGGCGTTGCAGGTCAACGGTCAGATGCGTCCGGTTGACGTGCTGCCGAACGAGACCTTGGCCATGACGCTGCGGTACAAGCTCGGTCTGACCGGCACGAAACTCGGTTGCGATCGCGGCGAGTGCGGCGCCTGCACGGTGCTGATCGACGACGTGCCAACCTATGCCTGCTCGACGCTTACGCACAGCGTCCGGCGCCGATCGATCGAGACGGTCGAGGGCCTTGAAGGTCCGAACGGCGACCTGCATCCGGTGCAACAAGCGATGATCGACGAGCTCGGTCCGCAATGCGGGTTCTGCACGCCGGGGCAGATCATGAGCGCGGTCGGTCTATTGCGGGCGAACGCGGCGCCGACGCGCGAGGAAGCGCGGCACGCGTTATCGGGGAACCTGTGCCGCTGCGGCGCGTACGATCATTATCTCAGCGCGGTGATGCGCGCGGCGAACGGCGGCCGCGTGTCGCAGGCGTAACCCACGATAAAGGGCTCTGACCCCATTTATTTTTCTCGGAGCGAGCGATGGCCAGAGACATGATGCCCGGGTTCGAGTTGTATCAACCCGATACTCTTGAAGGGGCGATCGACCTGCTCGGTCGTTTTGGCCCGGACGGCTGGGCGATGGCGGGCGGTAACGACAGTCTCGACTGGTTCAAGGATCGCGTGAAGCGTCCGCGCTATGTCGTGGACTTAACTGGCATCGAAGCGATGCGCGGCATTCGCGAGACGGCCGACGGCGGCATCGAGATCGGTGCGCTGACGACGCTGACGGAAATCGAGCGTAACGAGGCGATCCGTACCCGCTTTGGGGTGCTGGCCGCAGCGGCGGGGAAGGTTGCGAGCCCGCAGATCCGCAACAGCGGCACGGTCGGCGGCAACCTATGTCAGGATGCCCGCTGTTGGTACTACCGCTATGGCGTGGACTGCTACCGCGCCGGCGGCAATACCTGCTACGCGGATACGCCGGAGGGCCAGAACCGCGAGCATTGCCTGTGGGGAGCGGATCGCTGCGTCGCAGTGAGCCCGTCGGATACCGCGCCGGCCATGGTGGTGCTTGATGCCACCATGGTCATTGCAGGCCCGAACGGCGAACGCGAGGTGCCGGCAGAGCAATTCTTCATTGGCCCGAACATCGACATCGAGCGGATGACGGTGCTGGCGCCGGGCGAGGTGCTGACCTCCGTGCGCATTCCCGCCGAGTGGTCCGGCGCACGCTTCTACTTCGAGAAGGTCGCCGACCGAAACGTCTGGGATTTCCCGCTCGTCAACATCGCGGCCGCACTGGTTGTGAACGGCGAGACGATCGAGCGCGCACGGCTCGCTGCCGGCGCGGTGCAATGCGTGCCGCGGCGGCTCACGGTCGTCGAAGAAGTCGTGCGCGGGCAGCCGAAGAGCGAGGCGACTGCGCAGCTGGCAGGCCAGTCCGCAATTCGCGGCGCGACCCCGCTCAATCAGAACCACTTCAAAATACCCTTGCTGCAGAACCTCGTGACGCGCGCGATTCGGGACGCGTGAGACGATGGAGCTCGTTCGCGTCAGCCGAGACGTTTACGGCCGCGAAGTGGTCCAAGGCATGTCTTGGGACTTGATCTGGATCTTCTTCGCGGCCGGCATCGCGTTCATCGGCGCGCATGCGCTGTATCGATGGCTGTTCGCGCCCAAGCCTCGCTAACCCAGCTGCGCCGCACGCCAATCACCGCGCCCGGGACGCCGATTTGAATTCGACGACGACAGCCGCCGCGCAGCACGAGTCTGCGCGCATCACCCGCCATGCTTGGGTGGACCGTCTTTTCCACTGGTTCACCGCCGCCACAGTGTTGACGCTGCTGGCGACCGCGTTTCTGCCGATTTTCGGCGTGCAGTTCGCGTGGGTCACGCCGCATTGGATTGCCGGCCTAGTGCTGATCGGCGCCGTTCTTTTTCATATCCTCCGTGCGCCGTTCGGACAACGTCTACGCTCGATGTGGATCGGGCTCGACGACTTTCGTGATCTGCGCTCGGTGGCGCGCTTCAATCTGCGTCTATCGACCGAGCCGCCCCGCAAGCCGGGTAAGTATTCGCTTGCACAAAAGCTAATTCACCACGTCTTTGCGCTCGTGCTGCTGACCGCGGCCGTGACCGGCGGCCTGATGATGGTGCGGATGGATACGCCGTGGTGGCAGCGGAACCCATACTGGCTCACGGATGCGACATGGGGCGTCGTCTATGTGCTGCACGGTCTGACGGCGCTGCTGCTGATCCCGATGATCATCGCGCATGTCTACTTTGCCCTGCGCCCCGAGAAGCTGCTCTTCACGCGTTCGATGATCCGCGGCTGGATCACGCGCGGCGAGTACGAGCGTCATCACGATACGAAGCGCTGGAGGGTGGAATGAGCATGCCGATCGATCCGCGAGACGAGCTGGCCGGACGCATCGATGCGATCGAGTCCGGCTACGAGTATCTGCTTGCGTATGCGGCGCAGGGACGTACGACCCATCAAGGAGCGGGGTCTGCGGCGAGCCGTGTGGGTGAGCAGCTCGAGGCGATGCGCGCGGCGCTCGACGGTCTTGGCAATGTCGTGCGCGTGGTCGCTGCGAGCGACGAGCATGATGCGGTGACGATCGGCGCCGAGTTCTTCGATGCGCTCGATCGGGATACGGCGGCCGCGCGCTCGGCGATCGGTCTGGTTTTGAGTCGCCCGGATATCAGCTCGCAGCTGGTCGATAACCTGAATGCATCGATTCACCTCCGCGCGACGCTTACGGATCTGTTCGTGCTCGACGAGGTACTGAAGCGGCGCGTGTCGGCCTGAGCCGCCTGCGCATCCGTTCGGCTTGCGGGCGCTTCGGCGCTTTGTATATCCTGCACCGCAATTTTGTGGCACATCGGAAGGTTCGTATGAAAAAGTCCTCCAGCAGATTTCTCGCCGCGACTGCGGCGCTCGGTATGGTGCTGACTGCCGGGTGCGGCGGCGGCGGAGTCGATCGCGACGCTCTGGCGGACACGCCTGAAGGTCAAGCTTTTCTGTACCGCGACGCAGTCATGACGCTCGTCGCGTCCAAGATGCTCACGCTCGGTAACATGTCGCGCGGCGAAATTCCGGAGGACGACGCACTGTTCACGAAGGCAGCGGGCGATCTCGCGCGCCTTGCGGGCATGGTGACCGAAGGCTTCATGCCCGAAGGGATTCCCGACGGCAGCCGGTCGGTGCCGGAAATCTGGCAGAGCTGGAGCGATTTCGAAGCCCGCGCGCAGGATTTCGAGCAGGCGGCGCAGTCGGTCGCGAATGCCGCTGATACCGGCGGGCTTGCTGCGGCCCGGGACTTGGTGCGCCCGTTGCAACAAACCTGCGGCGGTTGCCACAGCACGTATCGGGCGCCGGAGTAACCATCGCCCCGCCCGCCGCCGCGTCTCGGCGGCGTGAATCCGAGCCGAAGGCATCGGGGCCGGCAAGCCGGTAGCAAGAACAAGGGCGCGGCGGAGCAATCCGCCGCGCCCTACTTGTTACTCGCTCGGCGGGCTACTGCACCGTGCCCTTGCGCTGGAACAACGCCCGATCCGCCGACTGGACGATCGCTTCGAACGGCTCGGCGTCACGCACGATCGTCAACGGAATCTCGGCGCCGGCGCTGCCGATTGTCCACACGCGGCGAAACAGTGTCCCGAGGTCGTCGACAGGCTCGCCATTGATGGCGACGATCAAGTCGCCGGGCTTCAGCCCCGCCTTGTCGCCGGGGCAGCTGCGATAAACGCCGACGATCATCAGCCGATCGTGCGAATCGTCGACCAGCAGACCGAGCCACGGCCGCGGCGGTGTGCGGCGCTGGCCGTGCTCACAGATGTCGTCGACGATCGGCATCAGCAGCTCGATCGGCACAAACATGTTGACCGTGGTCAATGTATCGTCGACGTCGAAGTTTTGAATCACGAGGGAGCCGATGCCGCAAAGGCGGCCGCGCTCGTCGAGCAGCGCCGCGCCCGACCAGCTGTCGTGCGGCGGTGCGGTGAAGACGGCCTCCTCGAGCAGATACTCCCAGCGGCCGGCGAACTCGCGCTTGGCGACGACATCGGCCGCAAGGCCTTCGTCGTTCGCATCGCTGCTGACGACGAGCACCTCGTCGCCGACCGCGAGCGATGCGGCGGAGCCAATTTCAATCATGCCGCCAGGCAGCGGCAGCGTCGGCTTCACCAAGCCGAAGCCGCTTTCGAAGTCATAGCCGAGCGCGACGCCCGGCACGGTCGTGCCGTCCCGCGAGCCGATCCAGATCGATTCCGCTTCGTTCACGATGTAACCGATCGTGGCGATCAGGCCGTCGTCGCGAATTCGCACGCCATGCCCGGAGCGCTCCGTGCCGAGCAGTCCGGCGCTCATGGCATCCTCGGGGATGCGCGTCTTGATGGAGACGATCGCATCGAAGCTCGGTGCCGCGCGGGTTGCAATATCGCTCATCGACATATGGTAGCGTCGCCCGCGGCGTGCGGCCATGGATCCGCGTACGGTCCCGCCGGAGCTTTCGCCTTAAGAAAAAATGAGGGGCATTTACGCGGCCAGGCGAGCCATAGCCGGTCATACCGTATGGCATAATCCGCCGTTATCGCTTCGTCGCGCGACGAGATAATGAAATACGTACTATTGTTGGTTCTCGCCCTCGGCGCCGCGGCCGGCATCTGGTACGTCGCCGTGCACGAAAGCGGCTCGGTATCTTCCGTCGAGGCTCCGGCGTTCGGCGGTCAGGAAGTGCCAGTCGTAACCGTCGAGCCGGTTCGTTTCGAGACGCTTAGCGAGACAATCGAAGCGCTCGGCACGGCGCTCGCGAACGAGTCGGTCACGTTGGCCGCGAAGGTGACGGATACGGTTCGCGCGGTCGAGTTCGAGGACGGCGACTACGTCGAAGCGGGCGCCATTCTCGTGCAGCTCACCAACAGCGAGGAGCAGGCGCTGCTCGCCGAGGCCGAAGCGAACCTCGAGGATTCGAACACCCAGCTGCGCCGCGTCGAAGATCTTGCGGCGCGGGAGCTTGCACCGCGCTCGGAGCTCGATATCGCGCGCAGCCGCGCGGCAGCGGCGCAGGCCCGTCTCGACAGCGTCATTGCGCGCTTGAGCGATCGGCTGATTCGCGCGCCGTTCAGCGGCGTGCTCGGATTTCGCCAGGTTTCGCCGGGCACGCTCGTGCAGCCCAACACGCCGATTGCAACGCTCGATGATGTCTCGACGATCAAGCTCGACTTCACCGTGCCGGAAACCGCGCTCGATGCAATGAGTATCGGCTCGCGCATCGTCGCACACAGCGCGAGCTATCCTGGACGCGAATTTACCGGCGTCGTGCGGACGATCGATTCGCGGGTGGACCCTGTGACGCGCGCGATCACGGTCCGGGCACACCTCGACAATGAAGATGGCGCGCTATATCCGGGCATGCTGCTCACGGTCACGGCGTCGACGCAGGAGCGCACGACGCTCGTCGTGCCGGAGGGCGCGGTGTTCCAGGTGCAGGACCGCGCGTATGTCTATCGCGTCGATGGCGAGCGCATCGCGCGGCAGCGGCAGATTCAAATCGGCTCGCGCCGTTTCGGCATCGTCGAGGTCACCGGCGGGCTCGAAGCGGGCGATCTGGTCGTCTCCGAGGGCATCGTCAAGCTCCGCGACGGGAGCCGCGTGCGTTTCTCGGATGATTCGAAGGGAGTCGAAGCGACGGCGAATGCGGCGCCGGCGCCGAGCGCGAGCTGAAACGCGCCTGCGTAGCAGGCCAGGAGCAATGACCTATGTGGCTCTCTGACGTCTCGGTCAAGCGCCCGGTATTCGCGACCGTCATCAGCCTCGTGCTGATGGCGTTCGGCATATTGTCGTTCCGCGATCTAACGGTACGCGAGCAGCCGGATGTCGTGCCGCCGGTCGTGCAGGTGCAGACTTCGTACCCTGGTGCGTCCGCCGAGATCGTCGAAACGCGCATCACGCAGGTGCTGGAAGGCGAGCTGTCCGGTATCGAGGGGGTGAAGACGATCCGCTCCGCGAGCCGCGACGGCCAGGCGAGCGTGACGGTCGAGTTCGAGCTGACACGCAACCTCGACGAGGCGGCGAACGACGTGCGCGATCGCGTCTCTCGCGTGCTGCGGCGGCTGCCGGATGATGCGGATCCGCCCTCCGTCGCGAAATCCGATTCGGACACGAGCCCGATCATGTGGCTGACGCTGACCAGCGACAGCATGGGCATGATGGAGCTGACGGACTACATGGAGCGGTACATGATCGACCGCTTCGCGACCATCCCCGGCGTCTCGCAGATCAATATCTTCGGCGCCGGCGGCCCGTCGATGCGCATCTGGCTCGATCGGCATGCGCTCGCCGCGCGCAACCTGACCGTCGTCGATGTCGAGAATGCGCTGCGCGCGGAGAACCTCGAGCTGCCGGCCGGCCGGGTCGAGTCGCGCGATCTCAACTTCCAGGTGCGTGTCGCGCGCAACTACCAGACCGCCGACGACTTCCGGCAACTGGTGCTGGTCGAAGGCGCCGATGGCCATCTCGTCCGGCTCGGCGAGGTCGCGACCGTCGAGGTCGGGCCGCGCGAGTCCCAGCGGATATTCCGCACGAACGGCGCGATCACGACCGGTTTCGGCATCGTCAAGCAATCGACCGCCAATACGGTCGAGGTGCTCGATGCCGTCACTGCGGAGGTCGAGCGCGTCAACGCGGATTTGCCGGAGGGCATGAGCCTCATCACGAGCGGCGATGACTCCGTATACATTCGCGCCGCGATCGCATCGGTCTACGAGACGATCATCATCACGACCATTTTGGTCGGCTTCGTGATCTTCGTCTTCCTCGGCAATCTGCGCGCGAGCCTGATTCCGCTCGTCACGATTCCGGTCTGTCTGATCTCATCGTTCTCCGCGCTCGCGATCTTCGGCTACTCGATCAATTTGGTTACGCTGCTTGCGCTCGTGCTCTGCATCGGGCTCGTCGTCGACGACTCGATCGTCGTGCTCGAGAACGCCCATCGGCGCACGGAGGACGGTGAGCCGCCGCTGCTCGCCGCTTTCAACGGCACGCGCCAAGTCTCATTTGCAATTATGGCCTCGACCGCCGTGCTCGTGTCGGTATTCGCGCCAGTCGCCTTCTTGAAGGACAACATTGGGCGCATCTTCGCCGAGCTGGCGGTGACGATGGCGGCCGCGATCACGTTCTCGCTGATACTCGCGCTGACGTTGGCGCCAATGTTGTGCTCGAAGCTGTTGAAGCCGAGCGATCGGGAAGGCCGTCTGACCCGTTTCCTCGACAAGGGCTTCGCCGGGCTTGCAGACCGGTATCAGTCATCGCTGCGCTTCAGCCTCAAGGCGCCGTGGATTGCCGGGGTGCTCGCGGCGCTAATCGGCGTCGGGGCGTATTTCCTCGTCGATGCCGTGCCGCGCGAGTACGCGCCGCAAGAAGACGCGGGTCAGTTCAATGCGCAGCTGCAGTCACCCGAGGGCATGGGCTTCGACACGATGCTCGAGGCCGGCATGAAGGCCGAGTCCTACATGCTGCCGTATTTCGAGAGCGGCTTGATCCAGCGGGGCGTCATCGCCGTCCCGGGTTGGGGTAATGCTTCCGGCATCGTGAACGTCACGCTGCGCCCCTGGGACGAGCGCACCGTCACGACGGACGAGCTGCTCGCCGAGCTCAACGAAGGCTGGTCGGAGATTCCGGAAGTGCGCATCATGGCCTTTCCGCGCCGCGCCGGCGGCGGCGGAGGGGGCGGCGGGAGCCAGCCGGTGCAGATCGTGCTCGGCGGGCCAACCTACGAGGAGCTCGCGCGCTGGCGCGACATCATCATCGATCGGGCGGCGGCGAATCCAGGGCTGATTCGTATCGATTCGAACCTCAAGGAAACACAGCCTCAGGTGCTCGTGCGTGTGGATCCGGACCGGGCGGCGAGCCTCGGCGTATCGCAGCGCAGCATCGGTCAGACGCTGCAAACGATGATGAGCGAGCGGGCCGTGACCACCTACGTCGTCGACGGCGAGGAATACGACGTGGTGCTGCAGGCGAAGCCGGAGCAGCGCGCGACGTTCTCCGACCTGCGCAACATCTTCGTCCGCTCGGAGCGCTCGGGCGAGCTGATTCCGCTGTCGAATCTAGTGCGCCTCGAGAACGTCGCCGGCCCGAGCACGCTGAATCGGCACGAGCGGCTCCGCTCGGTCACGATCAGCGCAAGTCTCGCGCCCGGCTATGCGCTCGGCGATGCGCTCGACTATCTCGAGAACCTGGTTCGCACCGAGCTGCCCATCACCGCGCAGCTCGATTACTCCGGTGAATCGCTCGAGTTCAAGGAGGCCTCGGGCTCGCTGCTGTTCACATTCGGCGTCGCGCTGTTTGTTGTCTTTCTGGTTCTCGCGGCGCAATTCGAAAGCTTCGTTCACCCGTTCGTCATCATGGTGACGGTGCCGCTCGCGGTGGCGGGCGGATTGTTCGGGCTGTGGGCGGCCGGCATGACGCTCAACATCTACAGCCAGATTGGCATCGTCATGCTGGTCGGTATCGCCGCGAAAAACGGCGTGCTGATTGTCGAATTTATCAACCAGCTGCGCGATCAGGGGCTCGAGTTCAGCGATGCGGTGATGGAAGCTTCGCGAATCCGTTTTCGTCCGGTGATCATGACGGCGTTCTCGACGCTCGCGGGCGCGATCCCGTTGATCATCGCGACCGGCCCGGGCGCGGCGAGCCAGAACACCCTCGGCGTCGTGATCTTCGCAGGTGTCAGCGTCGCTACCGTGCTGACGCTATACGTCGTGCCGGCGTTCTATCACCTGTTTGCACGGCGTACGGGCTCGCCGGGCGAGGTGGCGGCGAAGCTGCATGCGCTGCAAGCAAGAACGGCGGGCTGACTGCATCAGCCCGCGCGGCCCGACAGCGCGCGCAGCCGCACTAGGCAGGGCGCACAAGTTAGCCGCCGCCCGAGGGCGGAACTTGGCCGCCGCCCGACGGCGGCACTTAGCTCTCAGCAGACGCCTGCCGGCGCGCACATGTCATGCCGGCGACGCTTCGTCGCGCACGGTGTTCCACAGTGTGCCGATCGCGGCGCAGTGCACCTCGACGACGTCGCCTGCTCGGAGATATTTCGGTGGATCGAAGCGCGCGCCTGCGCCCGTCGGTGTGCCGGTCGCGATAATGTCGCCGGGTTTGAGCGGCATGAATGTCGACACATAGGCGATCAGGCGGGCAAACGGGAACATCAGGTTGGCCGTTGTATCCTGCTGGCGAATCTCGCCGTTGACGCGCGTCGTGAGCTCGAGCGCATCGTAGCGTTCGATCTCGTCCGCCGTGACGAGCCACGGCCCGAGGCTTCCGGAACGTTCGAAATTCTTGCCAGGCGTGACGTTGAATTTTGCATGACGCAGCCAATCCCGGACGGAGCCTTCGTTCGCCAGAGTGACCCCGGCGATATGCTCGAGCGCACGCGCCTCCGCGATGCGTCGGCCTGGTTTGCCGATCACCAAAACGATCTCGCCTTCATAGTCGAGCTGATCCGATTCGAGCGGTTTGACGAGCGGCTCGCCGTGTGCGACCAGGCTTTCTGGCGTGCGGAAGAATACGCTCGGATACTTCGGCTCGGCGACGGGCGCATCACCGTATTCGTGATCACGGTTTCGGTAGTTGATGCCGATGCAAATGATTTTGCCGGGATCCGGCACGGTGGGCTGCAGCTGCACCTCGTCGAGCGCGAAATCCGGCGTGGCTGCGGCGTGGAGCGCGGCCTCCGCGAGCAAATCCCGCTCGAGCAGCGCCTTGATCGACTCGGCGCGCCCCTGCAGTCGCCCGGCGAGGTCGACGATGCCGCCGCCTTGAGTCGCAATACCGAAACCGGCCGTGCCGTCGCGCTCGAAGCTGACGAGCCGCATCAGACGTCTCCCGCGCCGCGCAGCCCGGCCCGCTCGAGCACGGCGTCGAGCCTTGCGGCGACCTCGGCCGAGGCCGGCGCCATCGGCAACCGGTGCTCATTCTTCGGGATCAAGCCGAGGCGCATCATCATGTACTTGATCGGGATGGGATTGGTGTCGAAGAACACGGCCTGGTTGATCTCGAGCAGCGCCTCGTGCAGCGCTCGGGCGCGTGCCAGATCGCCGCGCTCCATGGCGTTGCACAGCTCCGCGAGCGGCCCCGGCCGCAGATTGCCGACGGCGTTCATGAGCCCGCAAGCTCCGACCGCCAGCATTGGAAAGCTCAGTTCCTCGAGCCCTACGAAGATCTTGAAGTCGTGCCCCAGCGTCGTGAGGCATTCCGTCACGAAACCGAGGTCGTTCACGGCATGCTTCATACCGACGAAATTCGGCGAGCGCTCGCGCAGCTCGCGCAGCGTCTCGAGCGTGACGTTGACGGCGGTTCGCCCCGGGATGTGATAGACCATCCACGGCGTGTCGATACCGGCCATCAGCTCCAGATAGTAGCGGACGAGCCCGCGTTGCGGCGGACGAATGTAGTAGGGCGTGACGATCAGTAGCGCATCGGCTCCCGCGGCTGCCGCATGCTGGGTGAGCAACGCGCTTTCGTGCAGCGACTGCGAGCCGGTGGCGGCGACGACCGGCACGCGGCCGTCTGCCACTTCGATCGCAAGGGACACGAGCCGATTACGCTCGTCGGCACTGAGCGTGGACGGCTCGGCGGAGGTGCCGTTGACCAGAATGCCGTGCGAGCCTTCGCCGATTTGCGCATCCACCATGCGCGCATAAGCGTCGTAGTCGATCTCCGCGTCGCGAAACGGGGTGATCAACGGCGGAATGGATCCACGCAAGCGTTGCAGCATCGTCCTTCATGCCCCTGAATAAGATATGGGCGGAGCGTACGACGCGGGCACTGCATCGGCAAATTTCGGCGCCATGCGCCGCGATTGACGCCGCTCGCACCGCGGCACTAGCATCGCGGACCTGTCGCCGGTGCTTGCCGGACGAGCGTTTCTCGCGCAGCCCGCCGATCGCGGGCCAGGGCTTGCGCCAGCGGAGGTCGGCTGTGCCGCACTTGATCATCGAATATTCCGCCAACATCGAAGCGCGTCTCGGCTTGGACGAGCTGATGGGCGCGCTTCATCGCACGGCGCTCGAAACCGGAGTGTTTCCGATCGGCGGCTTGCGGATACGCGCGCATCGAACCGACCATTATCGAGTCGCGGATTGCGATCCGGCTAACGGCTTCGTGCACGTTACGGCGCTGATCGGTCATGGCCGCTCGGTCGAGGTCCGGCAGCGCGCAGCAGAGCAGCTGTTTGCGACGTTGACGGCGGCTCTCGAGCCGCTATTCGAGTCCTCGCCGCTCGCGATCTCCTTCAATATCCAGGAGTTTCATCCCGTGCTGAATTTTAAGAAGAACAACCTGCATCGCTATGTCGCGGCGCGCCGCGAGCAGGCCGGCGAAGACGAAGGCGGCCCGGCCCGATGACGGCGCGGCTGAACGAGAATATCGAGAAGGCGCGCCGGCACCTCGCACGCTTCGAGCGCGCGCCGCTCGAGCATTTCATCGACGGCGGCTTTCGTCCGGCGGTATCGGGCGAATTGTTCGACGACTTTGCGCCGGTGGATGGGCTACGCCTCGGCCGCGTCGCGGCCGGTGACGCACGCGATATCGATCTTGCCGCCGCGGCCGCGGCGCGCGCATTTCCGGCCTGGCGCGACTTGCCTGGGGCCGAGCGCCGCCGCCTCCTGCATCGTATCGCCGACGCAATCGAAGCGCGCGCGGAGGAGATCGCGCTCGTCGAATCGATGGATACCGGGCAGCCGATCCGCTTCATGGCCGCCGCTGCGAAACGCGGAGCCGAAAATTTCCGATTCTTTGCAGACAAGGCGCCCGAGGCTGCTAACGGCTACTCATTGCCGGCACGCGAGCACATCAATTACACGATGCGCCAGCCGATCGGTCCGGTCGGCGTGATCACGCCGTGGAATACACCGTTCATGCTGGCGACGTGGAAGATCGCACCGGCGCTCGCCGCCGGCTGCACCGTCGTGCACAAGCCCGCCGAATGGAGCCCGTTTACCGCTGCGCTGCTTGCGGAGATCGCCCACGACGCCGGCCTGCCGGCGGGCGTCCTGAACGTCGTGCACGGGCTTGGGGAGTCGGCGGGTCGCGCGTTGACCGAGCATCCGGCGATCCGTGCGATTGCGTTCGTCGGCGAGTCGGCGACCGGCAGCGCGATCATGGCGCAGGGCGCGCCCACGCTGAAACGCGTGCACTTCGAGCTTGGCGGCAAGAATCCGGTGATCGTCTTCGAGGACGCGGACCTCGAGCGCGCGCTCGAAGCCGTCGTATTCATGATTTACAGCCTGAACGGCGAGCGATGCACGTCGTCGAGCCGGCTGCTCGTGCAGCGTTCGATCCACGACGAGCTCGTCAGCCGGGTTGCGGAGCGCGCGGGCCGGATCCGAGTCGGTCATCCACTCGATCCCGAGACGGAGGTCGGGCCGTTGATCCATCCTCGACACGTCGAAAAAGTGCTCGGCTATTTCGCGATTGCCCGGGAAGAGCGCGTGCAGATTGCGGCAGGCGGGCACCGCGCGGCGGCGGGTGACGGCTTCGTCGCGCCGACCGTGCTTGCAGGCGCTTCGACGTCGATGCGAGTCGCTCAGGAGGAGATCTTCGGCCCTGTGCTCACGGCGATCCCGTTCGACGATGAAGCCGAGGCAGTCGCGATCGCCAATGATGTGCGCTACGGTCTCGCCGGCTATCTTTGGACGAGCGATGTCGGCCGCGCGCACCGCATCGCCCGTGCGCTCGACGCGGGGATGATCTGGGTCAATTCCGAGAATAATCGCCATCTGCCGGCTCCGTTCGGCGGGATGAAGGCGAGCGGTATCGGCCGCGACGGCGGTGACTACAGCTTCGACTTCTACATGGAGACGAAGAATGTGTGCGTCGCGCTCGGCACGCATCGTGTGCCGTCGCTTGGTCGATGAGGTATCCCGTAATGAGCCTGTATTATGTGCAGAAGCTGCTGTATCAGCTGAATCGGGACGCGGCGGTGCGCCGCCGCTTCGGAGAAGAACGTGACGACCTGCTCGATGAGTACATTCTCACGGAGGAGGAGCGCCGGGCGCTCGAGGAGGGAGACATCGGCCTGCTGTACGTGATGGGTGTAAACGGTCAATTGCTGATGCACTACTCTGCGCTGATCGGTCAAACGTGGGACGAGTACATTGCCGCGATGAAAGAGGGCGTGAAGAAGCATGGCCCGGTCCGTGAAGGGTTCTACACGCTGCTCGAGGATCGCGCGCAATGAGCCTGGTCTTTGCGGGCGTCTGCAGCCATGCGCCCGGTATCACGGGGCGCGCCGAGCGTGCCGACCCTGAGGTGCGCGACGCGTTCTACGAGAAGCTCGAGGCGCTGCGCCAACGGCTCGAGGCCGCGGCGCCCGACGCGCTGATCATCGTCGCCGCGGAGCACTTCGCGAACTTCTTCATGAACAATATGCCGGCCTATTGCATGGGCATGGCCGAGCAGTACGAAGGACCGATCGAGGATGAGCAGTGGCTTGGGATCAGGCGCACCGAGGTGCCGGGCGATAAGGGCCTGTCGCGCCGCCTGATCGAGTCGATGCTCGGCGAGTTCGACCTGGCCTACGCCGAGGAGTGGAAGTTCGATCACGGCATCATGGTGCCGTTGCATTTTCTGACGCCGCGTTACGATCTGCCGATCATTCCGGTCAACGTCAATTGTCAGGGGCAGCCCTTGACGCCGCTGACGCGCGCCTATGAGTTTGGCCGAGCGTTGCGCCGCGCGTGCGATGCGCAGCCCGAGCGCATCGCGCTTCTCGGCACGGGCGGCATTTCGCATTGGCCGGCGACGCCGGACTCGGGCACGATCAACGAAGAGTGGGACCGCGAGTTCCTGCGCCGCTTCATCGCCAACGATCGCGAGGCGATGACGTCCTACAGCGATGTCGAGACGTTTCGTGATGCCGGCCAGGGCGGGTTCGAGATCCGCACATTCATCACGGTCGCCGGCGCGACTGAAGGAGCGAGCGGGGAGCTGCTCTTCTATGCGCCGATTCCGATCTTTGCCGTGGGCTGCACCGTCGCCACGATGACGGTGCGGTGAATGCGTCCGCGGCAGGCGCGCCGCGGACCGGGCCTGCCCTGATCCCGTTCCTCGGAGCGCTGTCCGCGCTTGGCCCGTTGTCGAACGACCTGTACGTGCCGTCGCTGCCGCTCGTGGCTGACGCGCTTGGCGCGAGCGGCGGCGCAGTGCAGCTCACGATGAGCTCGCTGCTGATCGGGTTCTCGCTCGGCGCGCTGTTCTATGGCCCGCTATCCGACCGCTATGGGCGCAAGCCGATCCTATGTTTCGGGCTGGTCGTCTACGTCATCGCGTGTGTGCTGTCCGCGAAGTCCGAAAGCCTTGGCACGCTCGTCGCGAACCGCTTCATGCAAGGGCTCGGCGCCGCGGCGGCGATGGTGCTGTCCCGTGCGATCATCCTCGACCGCTGGACCGGCGCGGACGCGTCGCGCGCGATCTCGTGGGTGTCGATGTTCACGTTCCTGACGCCGGTGATCGCGCCCGTCGTCGGCGGCCACGTCGCCTCATGGGGCATGTGGACAGCCGTGTTCTGGGTGCAGGCCGCAGCCGGCGCGCTGTGCCTCGCCGTGACCGCGCTGATGTTGCCGCGGGTCCGGAAGGGCGGCTCGCGCAGCCTGCTCGACAGCGTGCTGGCGTACGGCGCGATTCTTCGCGACCGTCAGGCGGTCGGCTACATGGCATGCTCCGGGCTCGGCTTCATCGGTGTGATTGCATTCGTTACCAATTCATCTTTCGTGCTGATCGAAGGCGTCGGCCTAGCGCCGCATCATTACGGTTACGGCTTTGCGGCGGTGATGCTCGGCGCGTCGATCGGCGCATTCTGCAACGGGCGGCTGGTTCGGCAGCTCGGCATCTCGGTCATGCTCGGCATCGGCACGGCATTGCTCGGCATCGGCGGCGCACTGCTGATGGTCGCGGTGGCCCTCGGCGGCGAGCTTTTCGGGGTGCTCCTGCCGGTGCTGATCTACATGCTCGGCGTCGGGCTGGTGTTCGCGAATACGATGGCCCGTACGCTCGGGCGCTTTCCGGGGCAGGGCGGCGCCGCGTCCGCGCTGTATGGCGTCATCCAGTTCCTGATCGGCGCGCTGGTTGCTGCAGCGCTCAGCCTCGTCGAGGCGCCGACACCGTACCCGCTCGCCGGCACGATGGGCGTCGCCGGTGTCGGCTGCGCGCTGGTGTGGTGGGGCTGGCTACGTCGGTCCGAGGCCGCCGGCGGCTAGAGCCCAAACAGCTGGACGGCGTTCGCACCGCGGATACGCGCCGCCGACGCAGGCGTCAGCGCGCTGACTCGGTCGAGGCATCCCGTCATGTCGCCGATATTGTGCGGGTAGTCCGAGCCATACAGCACGCGCTCGTCGGTTCCAGCCGCCTCGATGCACAACGCCAGCGCGCTCGACGAATAGAGCACCGCGTCGTACCAGATCCGTTGCAAGTATTCGCTCGGGCGCGCGCTGATCGCCGCAGCGGCCGCGGGGATCATCTCGTGGCACCGGTCGAGTCGCGCGGCGAGATACGGCAGGGTGCCGCCGCCGTGCGCGGCGATCAGCTTCAGGCGTGGGTGCCGATCGAAGAAGCCGCTGAGGATCATGCGCGACACGGCCAGGCTCGTGTCGTAGGTGAAGCCGACCGGCGGCACGAGGCCGTACTCATCGAGACCCATGTCGCGCACCCCTTGCGGCGCGGCCGGGTGCAGCAGCACGGGCAGCGCGCGCTCGTCGATGGCGCGCCATACGGCGGCGAAGCGGGGATCGGTGAGGCTGACGCCGTCGATATTCGCGATCACCATGACGCCGACCGCTCCTTCGTGGAGCGCCCGGTCGAGCTCGGCGAGTGCCTGCATCTCGTGCAGCCACGGCAGGGAGGCGAGCCAGCGAATCCGGTCCGGACGCAGCCGCTGCTGCGCGGCCATCGAATCGTTGACGATTTGGGCGGCTCGCAGACTCACGTCGGCGCCGCCGAAGTGCGCGTTCGGGCAGGTCAGCGACACGATCGCGATGTCGACGCCGGCGCGGTCCATGTCGCGGATTCGCAGATCGTAGTCCCACATCGGCGGCGTCAGCGTGAAGAACGGCGTGTCCCACATTCGGATCACGTCCTCACCGGCGTCGTTGCGGCCGATGCGGTACTTCGGGCCGCCGTGGGCCGTAAGCAGCTCGAGATACTCACGCGTCAGCATGTGCGTGTGCACGTCAATAACGGGCATAAAGCCTCCTCCGCGGAATGTCAGTTACAGATCGGCTCTTGCGATACGTGATCGGCAGCGCCTCCCAAAGCGTATCGATAGGTTAAGCTTGCGGCTGGGCTGGGATGCTGGCCCACATGTTGCTTCTGCGCGTATTCGATGCGTCCGTGCTGCCGCTGCAGGGTTCGCCTGACGGCTGCGGCGCGTGCCCTCATTTCTATTGGCCGGCTGGATGGAACCGACCCGATGACGAACATGATCTATTCGCTGCAAGTGCATCCGCGCCTGCCCGAGGCGATCGAGCGACTGGAGGAGCTGGCGTCGAACTTCTGGTTCAGCTGGCATCCGGCGTCGCGATGGCTGTTTAGCCGGCTGGATCAGACGCTTTGGCGGCGCACGGACAACAACCCGAAGCTGTTCCTGCGCTGCGTCGATCAGGCGATCCTCGACTACGCGGCCGACGACGAGAATTTTGTCGGGGCGTTCCGCAAGGTCATGACGGAGTTTGACGCCTACATTGCGCAGGGGGCGCAGCCCTACAAGTCGGCCGGCCTCGTTGACGGCGACTTGATCGCGTACTTTTGCGCCGAGTATGGCTTCCACGAGAGCTTTCCGATCTATTCCGGCGGTCTCGGCATCCTCGCGGGCGATCATTGCAAGACCGCGAGCGACATGCGCCTGCCGTTCGTTGCCGTCGGCTTGCTGTACCGGCAGGGGTATTTCAACCAGCGCATCGATCGTAACGGCCAGCAAATTCCGGAGTATATCCACATCGATCCGCAGCACACGCCGCTGCGTCCCGCGCGTAATGCCGAGGGTGAGGATGTATTCGTCACATGCCCCTTCCCGGAGCGGAACATCGTCGCCCGCGTGTGGCGCGCCGACGTCGGGCGCGTGCCGATCCTGCTGCTCGATACGGACGTGGCGGAGAACATCGAGATGGATCGCCACATCACTCACGTGCTTTATGGCGGTGATCGCGGCATGCGGCTGCAGCAGGAGGCGGTGCTCGGCATCGGCGGCGTGCGTGCGCTGCGCGCGCTCGGCTACGCTCCGACGGTGTGGCACATCAACGAAGGCCATGCGGCGTTCATGATCCTCGAGCGCATCCGCGAGCTCACCGTCGCGGGTATCCCGTTTGGGGCAGCGCTCGAGGCGGTCGCTGCCGACACGTTATTCACGACGCATACGCCGGTGGCGGCGGGGCACGATTCGTTCTCGGCGGACCTCGTGGCCCGGCATTTTGCCGGCTACATGTCCGATTTCGGCGTGCCGCCGGACGAGATCCTCGCGCTCGGTCAGAGCGCGGCGGACACGGAATTCAACATGACGCGTCTTGCGCTGTCTGGCGCACGTGCCGTGAACGCCGTCAGCCGTATTCACGGCACGGTATCGTCGGAGCTGTGCAGCACCGCGTGGCCCGAAGTGCCGCCGCTCGAGAACCCGGTAGGCTATGTCACGAACGGTGTGCATGTGCAGAGCTTCATGCGGCAGCCGTGGGTCGATCTGCTCGATGACCACCTTGGCCCGGGCTGGCAGCAACGGATGACGGACCGCTCGACAATGGAGCGCATCCGCGCTATTCCGGATGATCGCTTCTGGTACACGAATCAGCGCGTAAAGAGCGAGATGCTCGCAGTGCTGCGCGCGCGCCTCGCACTGCAGCACACCCGCAATGGCCTGAGCGAGGCGCACATTCATCGCCTCTCGCAGCTGATCGATCCCGATAACCCGAACGTGCTGACGGTCGGCTTCGCGCGGCGCTTCGCGACCTATAAGCGCGCCACGCTGCTGTTCAACGATCTTGCTTGGCTCGAGACGCTGCTGTCGAACGAGGATCGGCCGGTGGTGTTCATCTTTGCCGGCAAGGCGCATCCGGCCGACGAGCCGGGCCAGTGGATGATGCGCGAGATCAATCGCCTCGCGAGCCTGCCGCAGTTTCTCGGCAAGATCGCGCTGCTCGAAGGCTACGATACCGGCGTCAGCCGGGCGCTGGTCTCGGGGGTCGACGTCTGGCTGAACAATCCGATCTATCCGTTCGAGGCGAGCGGTACCTCCGGCATGAAGGCGGCGATCAACGGCACCATCAATCTCAGCGTGCTCGACGGTTGGTGGGCCGAAGGTTACGACGGCGAGAACGGCTGGGCGATTCCACCGTCCGTCAACCACGACGACGCGGGCGAGCGGGATCGGCAGGATGCCGTGACGCTCTACGAGATCCTGCAGGACGACGTGATCCCGCTGTACTACGCTCGCGATCCGAGGCTCGGCTACTCGCCGGGCTGGGTCGCCAAGTGCAAGCGTTCGATGTCGTCAGTGCTGCCGCGCTTCAACAGCCACCGTGTGGTGCACGATTATGCGCGGCTGTTCTATGGCCCCGCCGCTGCGCACGGCCGCCGCATCCGGGAAAACCACTACCGCGGCGCGCTCGAGCTCGCCGACTGGAAGGCGCGCGTGCACGCGCGCTGGCCGGGCTTGCGATTGCACGCGGTCGGCGAGGCGCCCACGATCGCGGCGTTCGGCGAGCCCATCCGGCTCGAGGTCGATGTCGCGTTGAACGGTCTCGACCCGCAGGACGTCTGTGTCGAATGCGTCCTCCACCGCGAGCTGTGCTCGGAAGTCACCATGCCCGTGCAGGCGTATTCGGACAACCGGCGCCCGCAAGGCTGGCGTACGCACATCGGCGACGAGACAGCCGCGATTTGGGCGTTCGAGCCGCACGAGGGTCGCGATGACCTTTACCGTTATCGGCTCGAGTTTCAGCCGCCGTGGGCCGGCAAGCTCAGCTTCGAGATCCGCGCGGTGCCGCGCCATCCGTCCCTTACGCACCCATACGAGCTCGGCCTGATGCGGTGGCTCTAGCGTATCCGGAGCCATGGCACAGTATTCGCGGGCGGATACACGGGCTCGGCGCTTCGCGACGAGCCCCGGCAAGCGGTTGCCGGGCGGCGCCGTCCCGCGCGAGGGCGGAGTCAATTTTTCGGTGTTCAGCCGCCATGCGACGGGTGTGTCCCTGGTGCTTTATGCGGATGCGGAAGCGGCCGAGCCGCTCGACATCATCGAGCTCCATCCGGATACGCATCGCACGTTTTTCTTTTGGCACGTCTTTGTCCATCGGGCAACGCCGGGCCTCTACTACACGTGGCGGGTAGACGGGCCGGATGATCCGGCCAGCGGGCTGCGCTTCGATCCGCGCCGGGAGCTGGTCGACCCCTGGGCGCGCGAGATCAGCGATTCGCTGTGGGACCGGGAGCGTAATCGGTTGCGCGGCGAGACGGCGATCCGCGGCCGAATCGCGCCGGTCGGTGACTACGACTGGGAGGGCGACCGGCTGCTGCGGCGGCCCCTCGAGGACACCGTTATCTATGAGCTGCATGTGCGCGGCTTTACGCGGCATCCGTCCGCGAACAGCGCAGCGCCCGGCACGTTCCGGGGGCTAATCGACAAGATCCCGTACTTGCAGAGCCTCGGCATCACGGATGTGGAGCTGCTGCCGATCATGGCGTTCGATCGACAGGATCTGCCGCCCGGCGCCGCGGCGCGCGGTAACGTCAACTATTGGGGATACAGTCCGTACGGCCTGTTCGCACCGCATCCGCATTACGCCAGCAATGGCGACCCGCGCAATGAGTTCCGCGATCTCGTCAAGGCGCTGCATCGTGCCGGCATCGGCGTGATCCTCGACGTCGTGCTGAATCACACGGCCGAAGGCGGCGAAGACGGGCCGGTGATCTCGTTCAAAGGATTGGGCAACGAGTTCTTCTACCACCTCGATCCGGCGGATCGCAGCCTGTATCGGGATTTCACCGGCTGCGGCAACACGGTCAACGCGAATCATCCGCTCGTCGCCCGGTTTCTATTGCAGTGTCTCGAGTATTGGGTCGGGGAGATGCACGTCGACGGTTTCCGCCTCGATCTTGCGAGCGTGCTGTCGCGCGGCGAGGACGGAGAGCCGATGCAGCACGCGCCCGTGCTGTGGAGCATGGAGTTCTCGGACGTGCTCGCGCCAGCCAAGCTGATTGCGGAAGCGTGGGACGCTGGCGGCCTGTACCAGCTCGGCGGCTTCCCGGGTTTTCGCTGGCTCGAATGGAACGGCCAGTATCGCGATACGGTGCGCCGCTTCCTGCGCGGCGAGCGCGGCTTTATCGGCGACGTCGCGACGCGCATCACCGGCAGCAGCGATCTATACGGCAACAACGGCCGCCGGCCGACCAACAGCATCAACTTCGTGACCTGTCACGACGGCTTCACGCTGTACGACCTCGTCAGCTATGACCATAAGCATAACGAGGCGAATGGCGAAGGGAATCGCGACGGCGGCAACCACGACTTCAGCTGGAACACGGGGGTAGAAGGGCCGACCGACGACGCGGCGATCCTGCGGCTGCGCGAGCAGCGGGCCCGCAACTTCATGACGCTCTTGCTGCTAAGCCACGGTATTCCGATGCTGCTCGCGGGCGACGAAAGGCTGCGCACGCAGCGCGGCAACAACAATGCCTATTGTCAGGACAACGACACCAGCTGGCTCGATTGGACCCCGGATCCGGCCCGGGATGCGATGCTGCGCTTCACGCGGGAGATGATCGCGTTGCGCAAGCGTCATGCGAGCTTGCGGCGCACGCGATTCATCGACCCGAACGCCATCGGGCGCGGCGGTATTCGCTGGTACGGCGAGACGCTCGAGCCGCCGCGCTGGGAGGATCCCGATGCCCACGTTCTGTGCTTCACGTTGGCCGGTCTCGACGTCGCGGAGCCGGCGCTGCACGTGATGATCAACATGACGCAGATGCCCCGCAAGCTGCCGCTCCCGGCAGGCGTGTGGCGGCGCATCGTCGACACGTCGCGACCGCCGCCCGACGATTTCTGTCCCGCAGACGCCGCGCCGCTGCAACGCGCGCCGACGTACGATCTCGCGAAGCATGCGATCGCGGTATTCGAGGAGGGCTGAAGCCGTGTCGGACGAGTCCGCGGCCGGATGAGGCTTTTGGCCGGAGCGGCGCGGAGGTTCGGTCGACCGCGTCGACTCATATCTCGCAGGCAACGTATACTCGACCAGAGAATCGGAGCGGCTGCATGATCAAACGACCTCTCGCGCATCGCGTCGTGAGTCAGCTGACGCGCCGCACGATGGCTGTCATCATGGCCGGCGGCCGCGGTCAGCGGCTCATGCAACTGACGGACCATCGCGCGAAGCCGGCGACTCCTTTTGGCGGCAAATACCGCATCATCGACTTTTCCCTGTCGAACTGCGTCAATTCCGGGATCCGGCAGATCTCCATTCTGACTCAGTACAAAGCTCAGTCGCTGATTCAGCATGTGCGCCGCGGCTGGGGGTATCTGCACGGCGAGCTTGGCGAGTTCGTCGATATCGTGCCGGCGCAACAGCAGCATGGCGAATGGTGGTACCGCGGCACGGCTGACGCGGTATATCAGAACCTCGACATTATCGATCAGCATCGCCCGGAAACCGTGCTCGTGCTCGCCGGCGATCATGTCTACAAGATGGACTACGGTCCGTTGATTGCATTTCATAAGGAGAGTCGTGCGGATCTGACGATCGGCGGCGTGCAGGTGCCGGTCGAGGAGGCGCACGAGTTTGGCGTGATGAGCGTGGACCCGACCCACCGTGTGATTGGGTTCGACGAGAAGCCGTCGAATCCGCGCTCGATGCCGGGCCGGGATGGCATCGCGCTCGTTTCAATGGGTATCTATGTCGTAGAGCCGGCCTTCTTGCGCGAACGGCTCGAGCGAAACGCCGCGCGGGAAAATACGCGGCATGATTTTGGCCGCGATGTGATTCCCGATGCGATCAACGACGCGCGCGTGTTCGCGTATCCGTTTCAGGATATCGAGACCAAGGCCCAAGCATATTGGCGCGATGTCGGCACGGTGGACGCGTACTATCACGCGAATATGGAGCTCGTGCACGTGAGCCCGGAGTTGAACCTGTACGACGATGCGTGGCCGATCTGGACGTACCAGGAGCAAGTGCCGAGCGCGAAGTTCGTGCTCGATGAGGACGGGCGCCGCGGGGCTGCGATCAACTCGATGGTCGCGGGCGGCTGCATCGTGTCCGGAGCCACGGTGCGCGAGTCGCTGCTGTCATTCAATGTCCGCGTCGCGGAGCGATCGCTCGTGTATCGCGCGGTGGTGCTGCCGAACGTATCGATCGGGCGCGACTGCCACATCGGCCGCGCGATCATCGATGAGCACGTCGTCGTGCCGGACGGCACCATCATCGGCCGCGACCGGGAAGCCGACCGGCGCCGGTTTCATGTCAGTGAGCAAGGCGTCGTCCTGGTGACCCGCGACATGGTCGCTGGGCTGCGGGGCGGGGCCCGAAGCTGAGCCCCGGCCCGTGAGCGCAATTCTCGACCGCCGTCGGGTCGGCGTCCTGCTGCATCCGAGCTCATTGCCCGGGGACGGTGCGAACGGTGCACTCGGCAATGAGGCGCTCCGCTTCATCGATTGGCTCGTCGATGGCGGTTACTCCGTCTGGCAGACCTTACCGCTCGGCCCCCCGGACATGCACGGCTCGCCGTACACGTTGCGCTCGGCATTCGCCGGCGATTTGCGCCTGCTCGATGCGAAGCGCCTCGCCGAGCTGGACGAGCTGCCGCGAGATACGCCGTTCGACGCCCTGCACGAACGTCCGGTGGACGTCTATCGTCGGTTTTGCGAGCTCGCAAGCCCTGCGCAGCGCAGCTTGCTGGCGGCGTTTGCCCGGCGCCAGCGCCGGTGGTTGTTGCCGTATGCGTCGTTCGAGGTGCTGCGTGCCCGGCACGGCGGCGCCCCGTGGTGGATATGGCCGGATGAATACCGGCAGCGGCGCTCCGGTGCGCTGCCGGCGCTGTTGGCCGCGGAGCGCGAGCGATTTCGCGCCGTCGTTTTTTGTCAGTACCTGTTCGAGCTCTCGTGGTCTTCGCTAAAGCGCTATGCGAACGGGCGCGGTGTGCATCTGTTCGGTGATCTGCCGTTCTATGTCGATCTCGACAGCGTCGAAGTGTGGTGGGAGCCGGAGCTCTTTCGCGTGGACCAAGATGGCCGGCCGACCGCCGTAGCGGGCGTGCCGCCCGATTACTTCAACGAGGACGGCCAGCTATGGGGCAACCCGCTCTATGATTGGCCCGCGCACGAGCGCTCGGGCTTCGATTGGTGGATGCGCCGACTCGAGCACGAGCTCAAACGCTTCGATCTGCTCCGCATCGATCACTTCCGCGCACTGGAGGCTTATTGGGAAGTGCCGGCTTCAGCCGACACGGCGCGCGTCGGCCGGTGGCGGCCGGCACCCGGCGCGAAGCTTCTGGAGACGCTCGGTCGGCGGCTCGGCCGCGTCCCTTTGGTCGCCGAGGATCTCGGCTTGATCACCGATGAGGTGCGCGCGCTGCGCGATCGGTTCGAGCTGCCGGGGATGGCGGTGCTGCAGTTTGCGTTCGATGGCTTACCGGACAATCCCCATGGGCCGGACGCTCATCACGAGAACCAGGTGGTCTATACGGGGACGCACGATAACGACACGCTGGTCGGTTGGTACGCGACTCTGGACGCCGATTCGCGAGCGCGCGTGCTGCACCATTTCGGCGGCGAGCCGCAGATGCCGGACGCGCTTCTCGACGCGGCGTACGGCTCGCAAGCGCGCCTTGCGATCGTGCCGCTCCAAGACCTGCTCAGCCTCGGCAGCGAGGCGCGTATGAATCGGCCGGGCCACACCGGGGGTAATTGGGCGTGGCGCTTCGCCTGGCGCGATATCGGCGTCGATTTGGCGATCGATGCGAGGCGTCGAGCAGGGCGCTTCGAACGCCTCGCATGACACACACAGGCGTCAGCCGCGTGCCGTGACCTCGACGACACCGCACGCCACCGGATCGCCGGATTCACCGCTCGGCTGGCTCATGAGGTCGTCCTCGTCCGCGTGCACGATCAGCGCCTTGCTGGCGACACCGCGCTCGCCTCCGATGGTCAGCCCTTCAATCTCGATCTCGAGCTCGGCGTTTCCCGAGGAGTCCGCTTCGATATTGCCGAGGTCGCCGGCATGCCGCTCCTGGTCGGTATCGGACGGCGCGCCATGCGGCGAGCCATTCGGGTCGAAATGATCGCCGGCCGCCTCGGCGGCGGGGCCAGAGCAATCGCCGTTCTCGTGCAGATGGATACCGTGCGGTCCGGGGGTGAGTCCCGTCATCGAAACCATCACAGTCACGCCGTTTTCCGTCTCGATGAACGAGGCGTCGCCGCGCGCCTGCTGACCCTGCGTGGGCTCGAGCGCCGCCGAAGCATCGGCGGAATCCTCGGCCGCGAGCTGCGTGCCGAACGCTGCATCCGGATCGTCATCATTCGATTCACGTGCAGCAGCCTCGTTGCGCGCCGCCGTGCCCGTCTCGCTCGAGAGCGCGTCGATGTCGATATCGGCGAGCTCCGGATCGAGACCCGGCTCGGGTTGCCCGGCAAAGCCCAACGGCTGCGGCTGCCCTTCGAGGTCGGACCCGGTATCGCAGGCGGCGAGACCCGTGCCGAGCACGATGAACGATGCGAGCGTGCCGAGACGCAGGCCGCCGCGGTGCGTGTGGTGCGTGCGCTGTCCTTCCATGGCTTGTTTCCCCTGAGATGCCGATTCCGGCGATATTGGCATCTCCGTGCCGGTCCGCAGCACGGCTGACACGGAGACGCCCCTGCCGTGACGAAAGCAAGATGGGTGCCAGGCGGCGCGCGGTTCGTCAGGGGCTACGGGTCAGCTGTTAGACGGCGATACAGCGCCTCGTACTCGGCGCTCTGGCGCTCCCACGAGAAATCGGCGCCGAGCGCGTTATCGACGAGTCGCTGCCAAGCGCGCTCGTCCTCGAACCAGTCGAGCGCGGTCGATAGACCCCAGACGAGGCCCGTCACGTCGGCATGCTCGAACACGCTGCCGGTACCTTTGCCCGTCGCGGGGTCGTAATGCGTGACGGTATCGGCCAGCCCGCCGGTCTTACGTACCACCGGCACGGTGCCGTAGCGCATTGCGTAAAGCTGGGTGAGCCCGCACGGTTCATAGCGCGACGGCACGACGAGCAGATCGCTGCCGCCGATGATCCGATGCGCGAGCGACTCGTCGTAGCCGTTGCGGAATACGACCCGGCTGCGGTGCATGTCGGCGAGCGTCGCCAACGCCGTCTCGAGCTGCGGCTCGCCGCTGCCGAGAATCACGAAGGAGGCCCGTGTCCGCTCGAGCAACGTGGGCAGCGCGTCGACCAGGAGGTCGATGCCCTTTTGCTCGACGAGACGCGTGACGGCGCCGACCAGCGGCGCATCGCTCGCGAGCCCGAGCTCGGCGCTCAAGTCGGCTTTCAGCTGCCGCTTCCCGGACCGGTCGCTGCGCGGATAGCGGCGGCCGATGAAAGGATCGGATTCCGGGCTCCACAAGGCGTAGTCCACGCCGTTGAGGATGCCGACGAAGTCGTCGCCGCGGACATCGAGGAGCGCATCGAGCCCCATGCCGAGCTCCGGGCTGCGCAGCTCGCGCGCGTAGCTCGGGCTGACCGTGGTGACCCGATCCGCGTGACGAATGCCGAGCGCGAGGAAATTCACGTGATCGGCGTCGCCACGCGCAGGATCGTCGAGCACATCGAGCACGGTCTGGGCGTCCTCCGGCAAGGCATGGCGCGGGAAGCGCCCCTGATAGCCGGCGTTGTGCAGCGTCAGGACCGAGGGTGTCGCGGCGAGCGCGCCGCGGCGGGCGAGCGGAGGCACGAGCGCCGCATGCCAGTCGTGGCAGTGCAAGACATCGGCGCGCCATTCGGAGACGCCGGCGAGCGCGAGCGCCGCGCGGTTGAAAGCCCAGAAGCGGGCCGCATCCCGATCGTCCAGCGTGTAGATGCGGCCGTCGTGCCCGATCGCATCGGACTCGACGAGATAAATCGGCGGGCCGTCGTCCGGCGGCCGAGCCACGGCATACGCGATGCCGTCCGCGGGCGCTTGCGGCTCGAGCACGAAGCCCGCCGGAAGCGGCCCGCCGTATGCCGGCATCACGGTCCGCACGTCGTGGCCGCGGCGCGCGAGCGCGGCCGCCAATCCGGCGACGGCGTCCGCGAGGCCGCCGGTCTTCGCGAGCGGAGCGTACTCCGCACAGACCATGAGGAGCTTCATTGAAGGCGAAGACGCGGACGTCAGGCGCGCTGGCCGATCGGCACGTAGCCGCGCTGGGTGGGGCCGACGTACACCTGCCGCGGCCGATCGATGCGGGACTCGCCGATGCGGACCTCGCGCCAGTGCGCCATCCACCCGGGCAGACGGCCGATCGCAAAGATCACCGTGAACATGTTGGTGGGGATGCCGATCGCCCGCATGATGATCCCGCTGTAGTAGTCCACGTTAGGATAGAGTTTACGTTCGATGAAGTACGGGTCGGAGAGTGCGACCTCTTCGAGACGCTGTGCGAGATCGAGCAGGGGATCATGAATGCCAAGCTTGTCGAGCAGGGCGTCGGAGGCCGCCTTGATGATCTTCGCGCGCGGGTCGAAGTTCTTGTACACGCGGTGGCCAAAGCCCATCAGCCGGACGCCCGAGTCCCGTTTCTTGACGCGCTCGACAAACTTATCGAGCGGCTCGCCACTCTCGAGCAGCTTCTCCAGCATATCGATCACCGCAACGTTGGCGCCCCCATGGAGCGGTCCCCACAACGCGCATACGCCAGCCGCCACCGATGCATACAGATTCGCCTGCGACGATCCGACCATGCGGACCGTCGACGTGGAGCAATTCTGCTCATGATCCGCGTGCAGCAACAGGAGCCGATCCAGAGCGTCGACGACCACATCGTCGGGCTCGTAGGGCTTGTGCGGCTTCGAGAACAGCATATGCAGGAAATTTGCCGTGTAGCGCAGGTCCGGCCGCGGATAGTTCACCGGCTTGCCGATGGATTTGCGGTAACTCGCGGCGGCGATGGTCCGCACCTTGCTCATGAGCCGGGCAGAGGGCTTCATGAAGTGGTCGTTGTCTTCGGGCTGCATGAAGTCCGGCTCGAAGCAGCCGACCGCATTGATCATCGCCGAGAGGATCGCCATCGGCGGCGAGTTCGGCGGGAAGCCGTCGAAGTGATGGCGCATGTCTTCGTGGATCAGCTCGTGCTCGACGAGCAGCGCGCGGAAGTCGTTGAGCTGCGTGGCCGTCGGCAGCTCGCCGAAGATCAGCAGATAGGCCGTCTCGACGAACGTCGATTTCACCGCGAGCTCCTCGAGCGGGTAGCCGCGATAGCGCAAAATGCCGCGGTCGCCGTCTATGAAGGTGATCGAGCTGCGGCACGCGCCGGTGTTGGCGTAGCCATTGTCGAGCGTGATCAGCCCCGTGCTGGCGCGAAGCGCGGTGATGTCGACGGCGGTCTCCTGCTCCGTGCCGACGACGACGGGCAGCTCGATACTCTTGCCGTCGCAGCTCAAAGTCGCGGTCTTGGTCATCATGAACCTCCAAATACCCACCGCATTCTACGCTCGAATGCTCTACCGCGGATGCGGATAAGCACGGCACGCCGGCAGTCGCGCGCCGAGCGTCCGCTGGCGGCCGCTGCCTCCCGGCGCCTGCCGGCGTCCGGTGCCGCAGGCCGTCGGCCGATCGAGCTCGCGCGGGATGAGTCTGGTTAACCGGTTGAATTATAGGTAGTTATTGATCTTGACACCCGCTACGGTCGGCCTATAGTGGCGCAGCTTGCAGGCGCCCTGCGAGGCGCAGCTTGCGCACCGGGCCGAAACGAATGTGTTCGATACAAAACGAGTCCGGTTCAGTCTGTCTCACACCGGCATCGACGTTTGGCAGTGGCGGCGACGAGGAGCGTTAGGATGCGTAAGTCCAAACCGGAAGTCGAAGACGACTTCAGTGATTTCCCGATTTTCAATGGCGACGAAGATGAGCTCGACGATGCGATGCTGCACGGCGCCGGTCTCGACACGGAGAGCGGATCACGGCATTTGCCCGCGCGTCAGCGCGTCGAGCTGCGCAACGAGCAGCGCAATCTGCGTGAATTGCTTTCGGACTGGGACGATTACGACGAAGACGATCTCGACAGCGCGCTTTGACCGGCATCGCGGGCCTTCATGAGCGGCCGGGAACCACCCTATACCCGGCGCCTTGCTGGACGCCCGCTCGATGAAGCGAGCTTCGGCTTGCGGGTCGAGCCGCAGCCTGACGACGTTTCATGCGGCCCGGCGTGCCTGCACGGCGTTTATCGTCACTACGCGGACCGAATCGCGCTCGACCAGGTCATCGCGGATATCCGCATGCTCGATGATGGCGGCACGCTCGACGTATTTCTCGCTAATCATGCGCTCGAACGCGGATATCGAGTGACTATCTACACGTATAATCTGGCCTTGTTCGATCCGACTTGGTTCGGCTTGCAAGCCGCGGCGATGCGGGCGAAGCTCATCGCGCAGGCTCGCGCCAAGCCTACGGCCAAGTTGCGTCTCGCGACTCGCGGGTATGTCGAGTTTCTTGACCGCGGGGGGCGCCTGCGGCTGCGCGATCTCGAGTCCAGGCTCCTGCGGCGGCTGTTGCGCCGCGGCCCTCTGATCACCGGGCTTTCGGCCACGTATTTGTATCGATCCATGCGGGAATTGCCGCACTCGAACCTGGACGACGACATTGCCGGCGAGCCGACCGGCCACTTCGTCGTGCTGACGGGGTATCTGCCCGAGCAGCGGGAAGTTCTGGTGGCCGATCCCTACGCCCGGAACCCGTTCGCGCAGAGCGGGCTCTACGCCGTGCGCCTGCAGCGGCTGATCAACGCCGTGCTGCTCGGCATCGTCACCTACGACGCCAACCTGCTCCTCATTGAGCCGGCCGGGTCCGCCCCGGCAGACCTTGCCGACCCTCCATGAAGTCCGCGCTCATCGTCGTAGACGACCCAGCGGAGTGGCCGCTCGACATCGGCACGGCGGCCGTCGTCAGCGCGGACGCCTATGTGCGCGATCCGCGCTACAGCGAGCGCCGGCGGCTGCGGGTGTTTAATCTTTGCGATTCGTATCGATACCAGAGCGTCGGCTACTACGTGTCCTTGCTCGCGACGGCGCGCGGGCATCGTGCGATGCCGAGCGTGACGACGATCCAGGACATGAAATCGCGTTCCCTGTTTCGGCCCGCCGATGACATCGACGAGCTCACTCAGCGTTCGCTGCACGATATCTCTTCGTCACGGTTCGAGCTCAGCATCTATTTCGGGCGCAACCTGGCCGAGCGTCATGCGAAGCTGAGCCGGGCGCTTTTCAATCTGTTCCCTGTGCCGCTGATGCGCGCGACCTTCGCGAAGGGCACGCGCTGGCGGCTCGCAAGCCTCGGCCCGATTCCGGTCGGCGCGCTACCCGACTCGCATCGCTCGTTCTTGAACGAGGTGATCGAGGAGCATTTCAAGGGGCGGGGGCCGGCCGGCCGCGCCGGGCGCAGCGCGCAGTACGAGCGCGATCTGGCGATCCTCGTCAACGATACCGAGCGTTCTCCGCCGTCGAATCGCGAGGCGCTCAAGCGGCTCGAGCGCGCGGCCCGCGCGAACGGCTTCGGCGTCCAGTTCCTGACCCGCGACGACTACGGCCGGCTGGCCGAGTTCGATGCGCTGTTCATTCGCGAGACAACGAACGTCAATCACCATACGTATCGCTTCGCGAGCCGAGCACGCGCGGAAGGGCTCGTGGTGATCGACGACCCGGAGTCGATCATCCGCTGCGGCAACAAAGTCTACTTGTTCGAGCTGGCTAAGCGGCTCAACCTGCCGATTCCGCCGACGCTGGTCGTCGACAGCGCCAAGCCCGATGAGATCATCGCGTCGCTCGGCCTGCCGTGTGTGCTGAAGCAGCCGGACAGCGCTTTCTCGGAAGGGGTGCACAGGGCGCAGACGCGCGACGAGCTCGCGGCCGGCTTGCAGAAAATTCTGTCGCGCAGCGATCTCGTGATCGCGCAGTCCTTTCTGCCGACGGATTTCGACTGGCGCATCGGCATACTCGACCGCGCGCCGCTGTTTGCATGCCGTTATTTCATGGCGCGCGGACACTGGCAGATCTATCACCATGCGGCGAAGCAATCGGGCGGCAAGCAGGGCGATGCCGAGACGCTCGCCGTCGAGCAGGCGCCTGCCGAAGTCGTCGAGCTTGCGCTCGCGACGGCGAACGCGATTGGCGACGGCCTTTACGGCGTCGACATCAAGATCGTCGACGGGAGGCCGGTGCTGATCGAAATCAACGACAACCCGAATCTCGACCATGGCGTCGAGGACGAGGTGCTCGGCGACGAGCTGTACGATCGGGTCATGAAGGTCTTCAGAGCACGAGTCGATGCCCCCAAGCAGCTCCGAACCGCATAGCAGCCCGCACCGCCTGTTCGAGGCGGTAGGGATCGAGCTCGAGTACATGATCGTTGCCGCCGACGGGCTCGCTGTCGTGCCGTGCGCCGACCGGTTGCTCGAGGGGCTCGCCGGCGAGCTGACGGACGAGTGGGAAAATGGCGCGGTCGCTTGGAACAACGAGCTCGCGCTGCATGTCATCGAGTTGAAATGCAACGGGCCGCAACCGTCGCTCGCGGGGCTCGGCGCTACGTTCCAACACAACGTCGTCTGCGGGCTCGACGCGCTCGCGCGTGACGGTCTGCGCCTGATGCCGACCGCGATGCATCCATGGATGGATCCGCGCACTGTCGAGCTTTGGCCGCACGGCACGCGCGTGATCTATGAAACGTTCGACCGCATCTTCGGCTGCAAGGGACACGGCTGGGCGAATCTGCAGAGCGCACATATCAACCTGCCGTTTGCCAACGACGATGAGTTCGCGCGGCTGCACGCGGCGATCCGCCTGCTCCTGCCGATTCTGCCGGGCCTCGCGGCAAGCTCGCCGGCGGTGGACGGCGTATTGACCGGCATCGCGGACAACCGCCTGGTCGCGTACCGCGGCAATTGCGCCCGGATTCCGTCGATTACCGGTCATGTCGTGCCGGAGACGTACCATTCGATGGACGAATATCAAGATCGCCTGCTCGGTCGGATCTACGCCGATCTCGCGCCGCACGACCCCGACGGTATCCTGCGCCGCGAATGGGTGAACGCGCGCGGTGCGATCGCGCGGTTCGAGCGGATGGCGATCGAGATTCGAGTGCTGGATGTGCAGGAGTGCCCGGCCGCCGACATCGCATTCGCAGCGGCGATCATCGGCACCTTGAGGAGCTTGTGCGACGAGCGATGGGCCGATCTCGAGTCGCTCACGGAGTGGGATACGCGGCAGCTTGCGCGCCTGCTCGAGCTGACCACCCGCGATGCCGAGCGCGCCGAGATCGGCGAGCGGAAATACCTCGAAGCTTTCGGGCTCGGCCAGACGAGCTCGACCGTCGCGAAGCTATGGGATCATCTGATCGACCGCGCGGCCGCCGACGGTGCGTTCGTCGGGGTCGACGCGCGTTTTCTCGAGCACTACCTTCGTGCCGGCTCGCTATCGACCCGCATCCGACGAGCGCTCGGCAGCGTGCTGCCGACGCATGGCGACTTCGTGCGCGTTTATCGCTCACTCTGCGATGCGCTTGCCGATGGACGGTCGTTCGAAGCCTGACCGCGAGCCTGCCGCGCGGCGGCCGGCGGCGGCAGTCGTCGTGAGCTGCGAGCATGGCGGGCGTCGGGTGCCCGACGAATATCGGCCGCTGTTCGCGAGCACGGCGGCCGCGCTCGCGCTCGATTCTCACCGCGCCCATGACGAAGGCGCCGCGGTCGTCGCGCGGGCGCTCGCACGCCGTCTCTCGGCGCCGTTGTTCATCGGCGAGACGACCCGGCTGCTCGTCGATCTGAATCGATCGCTCGGCCATCCGCAGTTGTTCTCCGAATTCACGCGTGCGCTGCCTGCGGCCGCGCGCGCCGCAATCGTTGAGCAGCACTACAGACCGTACCGCGTCGCTGTGGAGAGCGCCGTTGCCGCGGCCGCCGCGCACGGCCAAGTGGTGCACGTGTCCGCACATTCGTTTACGCCCGAGCTTGCGGGCCAGGTGCGGCGCGCCGACGTCGGGCTGCTGTTCGATCCTCGCCGCGCCGGCGAGGCGGCGTTCGCCGCCCTATGGCGCGAAGCGCTGCGCGCCACGCTGCCGCCCGCGTCCATCGTGCGACGCAATTATCCCTATCGCGGCGTCGCCGATGGCTTCACGACCGCTCTACGCAAGCGCTGGCCCGCGGATCGCTATCTCGGGCTCGAGCTCGAGGTCAATCAGCGGCTCGTGACGCGCGCGGATTGGCCTTTATGGGTGGCGGCCATCGTCGAGTCACTCGATGCGGCACTTCGCCGTCAACGCCGCGGCGCAGCCGCCGGCTACGCCGATGCCAGCCCGTAACGTTGCTTGGTGCTCGCGACCTCGGGCGAGACCATGAAGTCGAGCAGCGCGCGCGCGGCGTCCGGCCGGGCGCACGCCGCGCCGATGCCGCCGGAGAACGTCGTGACGCTCTGCATCTCGGCAGGTACCAGGCCGAGCACATCGATGCCCGGGCGGTCGATCAGCTCGCTGAGCTGCTGAAAGCCGATTTCGGCCGAGCCCTCCGCGACGAGCGAAGCGACCGGCACGCCCGGCGGCGGCACGATGATGCGTGACCGGATCGCCTCGAGCAGCCCCCAGCGCTCGAAAACCTGCTCCAGATGCCGGCCGCTCGGACCGGTCGAGTAACTCAACGAGCGTGCGGCCGCGACGGCGGCTCGGACGCCGGCCTCGTCCGCGATATTCGGATGGGGTGCGCCGGCCTGCACCGCGACGGCGATCGGCGACGTGACGAGATCCACCCGGCTGCCGCGCAGCAGATGGCCTTCGGCGATGAGCGCATCGATGACGTCTCTTGCCAGCACGACGACGTCGACCGGCTCGCCGGCGCGCAGGCGCTCGGCGAGATCGACGCCGCCGGCGGCGGTCGTCTCGACGCGCGCGCTCGTCGCGCGCTCGTAGGCGGACGCAAGCTCGACGAGCACGCCGCGCGTCGCCATGGAGGAGAGGACTTTGATCGGCGCTTCGCTCACCACGGCCTCCTTGTTGCACCGGCGGTATGATGGCCTCGACCACACGCCGGGACAATGCCTTGCGACCCATCGCATCGATCGACGAAGATGCCGATTCCAGCCGCAATGCACGCAAGTAGAAGGGGCGCATCGAGCATGGACGTGAACTCGCATTCGGAACCGACGATCGCCGTTTTCGTCGATTTCGAGAACCTCGCGCTCGGTGCCGAGCAGAGCGCCAAGGGCCGCTTCCAGATGGAGCTCGTCATGAAGCGTCTGCTCGAGCGCGGCCGCATCGTCTTCAAGCGCGCGTATTGCGACTGGAATCGGTTCCAGAAATTCATGCGCGAGTTTCATATGCTCGGTTTCGAGATGGTCGATATACCGCACTCCGGGGCGAGCGGTAAGAACAGCGCCGACATCCGCATGGTGGTCGATGCGATCGACCTCTGCTACTCGAAAGCGCACATAGATACCTTTGCGCTCCTTACCGGCGACAGCGATTTTTCGCCGCTGGTATCCAAGCTCAAAGAGAACGACAAGAGGGTGATTGGCTGCGGCGTGCGCAGCTCGACATCCGATCTGCTGGCGTCGAGCTGCGACGAGTTTATCTATTACGATAACCTGGTCGCCGAGCAGAAGCGGGCTCCGCGGCACAGCGCGAAGCAGGTCTCCGAGAAACAGCGGGAAGCGTTCGAGCGGCTGACGACTACCGTCGCGTCACTCGAGGAAGAGTACGACCCTGTTTGGGGGTCGGTGGTGAAGAAGGCGCTGAAACGCGTCTATCCCGGCTTCGCAGAAAGTTACTACGGCTATCGAAGCTTCTCGGATTTGCTTGCGCATGCACAACGCGAAGGGCTGCTCGAGCTGACGGAGGGGGAAGGCGGCAACTACAAGATCCGCACGCCCGAGAGTAGTTAGCGAGCAACGCGCGCCGAGCGCGCGAGATGCGCACAGGCGCTACTGAATCCCCTGTTGCCGGCCGCTTTCGGTGCGTATTTGCCCGCAGAAAGAAGGGCGGGTAAACCCTGCTTTTGACGCAATCGGCGCTGCGGCGTCGCGGCTCGTGCGCTGCGTCTCAGAACTCTGTGCGATAGCGGCGGCATACTGCACTTGGCCAGGGACGGCCACCTCCTCCGGGTGCCGAGTAGCGCAATGCCGCGACGGTCATCGAAGAGGCGTGCGGACCGTCGAGACGGCACGCCCGATGCGGTCCGCGTCAACGCCGATTTGACGAAGCGGCCTGCAGCGGCTCGGCCTCGCTGAGGCCTGGCGCGCGCTCGACGAGCAACTCTTCGCTCGAGCTGCGCAGGCGCTGCCACAGCTGTGACGGGTTGGGAGCGAAGACACGCTCCGCGGAGCCGAGCGTAACGGTCCAGCGCTCTTCCGCAAATTCGCGATCGAGCTGCCCCGGCGCCCATTCCACGTGGCCAGCATAGAGGCGCAGGGTTTCGCCACCGCCCGTCTCGATGATCTGCGGCAGCGCGCCGAGATCCCCGCTCGCGTAGACCCCGTCGAGGATCCGCGGGGCGTTGCGCAGCAGATTCGCCGGCGGATTGCGGACCAGGAAGACGAGCTGTGTCGGCCGCACCGGGCCGCCGCGGAAGATCCCGTCGGCCAACCCCGGCATTGCGCCGAGGTCGGGCACGATCTCATCGAGCGCCACTTCAGTCGGCCGGTTGATCGCGACGCCCAACGTACCGTTCGCGTCGTGATGGAGGAGCAGCACCACGGTTTGCGACCAGCTCGGATCGCCGATCTTGTCGGTCGAGATGAGCAGCGCTCCTTGCGTAAGCCGCGGCTGGGCCGCGACCGGCCAGGACAGTGCGGCGCCGACGAGGATCAGCAGCGCGGCGAGAGCGCGGCCGAGCAAGGGCGACAGACCTGCCGGGCGCCGGATCGGCCCGGCGATGTGGGGCTTCGCGTTCATGGGCTTCATCATACAAGTTCCAGGTCGGCTTGTACCGGGCCGGCATCCGGGTATCATTGCGCGCCCAGGTCGCGGGCTGCGCTCGGCCCGAACCTGCGAGATCGAGCCCGCTATGGAGAAATCACTGAAGTTCGCGTCCGCACCGCTGCGAATGCCCGCCGAATGGGCGCCGCATGCCGCGACGTGGCTGTCGTGGCCGCATAACCGCGATACGTGGCCGGGCGGCTTCGACGGCGTGGAGCCCGCGATGGCGCGGGCCGCGGCTGCACTCGCCGAGACGGAAGATGTGTATATCAACGTGCGCGATGCGGCGCACGAGGCACACGTCCGCCGCTTCCTCGATCCGGTGGCGCCTGCAGACCGCGTCCGCTACTTCCATATTCCGACCAACGACGCGTGGGTCCGGGATCACGGCCCGATCTTCGTGTGGCGCGCCGGCGACGCGGCGCGGGTGGCGCTCGACTTCGAGTACAACGCGTGGGGCGGTAAATATCCGCCGTTCGACCTCGATCGCGTTGCTGCGGCGCGTATGGCGGAGGCGATCGACGCGCCGCGCGTCTCGTTCGACGTCGTGCTCGAAGGCGGCTCGATCGACGTCAATGGCGCGGGCGCGCTGCTGACCACCGAGCACTGCCTGTTGAATCCGAATCGCAATCCGCAGCTGACGAAAACGGATATCGAGGCCGTATTGCGCGATGCGCTGGGCGTCGACGAGATCATCTGGCTCGGCGACGGCATCGTCGGTGACGACACGGATGGGCATATCGACGATCTGACACGCTTCGTCAGCGAACGCAAGGTCGTGACGGTCGTGGAGCCGAACGCTGCAGATCCGAACCACGAGCCGCTCGCAGAGAACCTGGAGCGTCTTCGTTCCGTGACGATCGGCGGCGCGCCGCTCGAGATTGTCGAGCTGCCCATGCCGGAGCCGCTGTACAGCGCCGGCGAGCGCCTGCCGGCGAGTTACGCGAATTTTTACGTCGCGAACGAGCAGGTGCTGCTGCCGGTCTTCGCCTGTCCGCAGGATGACATCGCGCGCGACGCGCTGGCCGCGTGCTTTCCGGAGCGGCGCATCGTGCCGATCGACTGTCGCGTGCTGGTCGGCGGGCTCGGCGCGCTGCATTGTCTCACTCAGCAGGTGCCGGCGTTGGAACGCTAGTGGCTGTCACAGGCCACTAAGGGCAGCCGAAAGGCCCCTGGAAGTCCCGGCTTCTCGAAAAAGGGCGCCGGTCCCAATTTCTGGGGCGGTCCGCTGCCGCTATTGTGGGAACTTCGTCTATTTCCTAACCTTGTCGAGTCCCCCTCTCTATTAACCCGTTTCCGCCTGGAGATTGCGATGGGCGCCATTTCCGCCTTTCTGGAATACCACTACCGCCATTTCAACAGCGCGGCGCTGCTCGATGCCGCGCGCGGTTATGTGCGGCATCTCGACTCCGGCGGCCAGATGTTGGTCACATTGGCCGGCGCGATGAGCACGGCCGAGCTCGGCTTGTCGCTTGCGGAGATGATCCGCCGCGGCAAAGTGCACGCGATCTCGTGCACGGGTGCGAATCTCGAGGAGGATCTTTTCAACCTCGTCGCTCACGAGCATTACGTGCGCATCCCGCACTATCGCCACTTGTCGCCGGAGCAGGAGGAAGCGCTGCTCGAGCAGAACTTGAACCGCGTGACGGATACGTGCATTCCCGAGCATGAAGCGATGCGGCGCCTCGAGGGCGTCGTGCTGAAGCGCTGGATGGCCGCGGACGCCGCCGGCGAGCGCTACCTGCCGCACGAGTTTCTGTACGCCGCGCTGCGGGCCGGCGAGCTCGAGCCGTTTTACCAGATCGACCCGAAGGACAGCTGGCTGATCGCGGCGAGCGAGGCCGACCTGCCGCTCATCGTGCCAGGCTGGGAGGATTCGACGCTCGGCAATATGTATGCCGGCCATTGCATCTCCGGCGATATCAAGAATCCCCTGACGGTCAAGTCCGGCATCGAGTACATGCTCCGGCTCGCCGAGTGGTATCAAGCGACCGCTTGGGAAACGCCGATCGGCTTCTTCCAGATCGGCGGCGGAATTGCCGGCGATTTTCCGATCTGCGTCGTGCCGATGCTCGAGCAGGATCTGCGCATCGAGGACGTGCCGAAGTGGGGCTACTTTTGCCAGATCAGCGACTCGACGACGAGCTACGGCTCGTACTCGGGCGCCGTTCCGAACGAGAAGATCACCTGGGGCAAGTTGGCCGCCGACACGCCGAAATTCATGATCGAGTCCGACGCGACGATCGTCGCGCCGCTCATTTTCGCTTACGTTCTCGGGGAGTAACGGCCCATGGCATCCCGACCTGAACCCATCGAGACGCTGCTGCCCGGCAGCGAGTGGACGACCGCCGACTCCGCCGAGCTCTATCGCATCACGAGCTGGGGCGAACCGTATTTCTTCATCAACGAGGAAGGCCATATTGCGGTCCGCGCGCTCGATGCGGCGGACACCACCATGGATGTGGTCGACATCGTGGACGAGCTGCGCCGCCGCGGGATTCAATTCCCGATCCTGATAAGATTTCAGGACGTGCTGCGCGCGCAGGTAAAGCGCATCAACGAGGCGTTCCGGGCCGCGATCGCGGAGTCCGAATACGAGAACGTCTATCGCGGCATCTATCCGATCAAGGTGAACCAGCTCCACGAGGTCGTCGACGAGCTGCTCGACGCCGGTAAGCCTTACGGCATGGGCCTCGAATGCGGCTCGAAAGCCGAGCTGCTCGCGACGTTGCCGCATATCGACAACGACACGCTGCTCGTCTGCAACGGCATGAAAGACCGCACGATGCTGTCGTTGATGATCAACGGCCAACGGCTCGGGCAGAATGTCGTCCCGGTCATCGAGAAATATCCGGAGTTCACCGACCTCAAAAATCTTGCGTTCGAGAAAGGTGTCCGGCCGCGGCTCGGTGCCCGCGTGCGGCTGCTGACGCGCGGCTCTGGACGCTGGTCGGAATCGTCCGGCGCCAACTCTAAGTTCGGCCTCACGGTCACCGAGCTGATGCGTCTCGTCGGTGAGCTCGAGGAGAACGATCTGCGCGAGAATCTGGTTTTGCTGCACTGCCATATCGGCAGCCAGATCGCCGACATTCAAGTATTGAAGCAG